>NZ_BORE01000011.1:0-165382 GCF_018333015.1 Bacillus sp. J14TS2
GCGCCAAAAAACGAACAATTTCTTTTTACCACCAAAAATAAGATAGTGAATCTCAAAAAGGAGCAACCTAACATAGAAAAAAGAGCTGTCATCAAATGCATATTATGCATTCTGCGACAGCCCCTTTGCTTGTCGCCGATAGGCGGGCGCCTTGCGCTTTTCTTGATTCTAAATATCAAATTCAACATGACCGTTATGGTCATTATTCTGCTGGCTCTTTTTCTTGATCATCTTTTGAATTTTTTCGATGGCTTCCGGCGCACAATCAATCATTTTTTCCAATAAGTGCGTATTTTGTTCCAGATGAAGCATATTGACTCCATGTTTATTAACAACTAAAAAGGCAATTGGTGTAATCGATACGCCCCCGCCGCTTCCACCGCCAAAAGGTAATTGAGAACTATCACTTGCTTCTTCATCAGAAGAACCGCCCGATGTTCCTCCTTTAAATTCACTTCCGCCCATTGCAAACCCAAAACCAACTTTTGAAACTGTCAAAATCACTCCACCATCCGGGGTTTCCACAGGTTCCCCAATGATGGTATTCACATCAATCATGTCTTTCAGATTTTCCATGGCTGTTGTCATTAAAGCTTCAATTGGATGATCAGACATTGATTGTCCTCCTGTCTTTTTCACTCTGTAAAAATGATCGTTTTTTATGTTTTTTCCATTCTCTAGCTATTTTATAGGCTGTCCATATAGCATTTCCCACTTTTATCTGCATCATACATTGGCAGGTTGTCTCCAAAGTCATGCGCTGATAATCGGGTTGTACATCTATAAGTGGCTTTTTAGCAAAAGAAAGGTAATTTCTCGCCCATGAGAAAATCGTACCTTTTAGCGACCAAATTGCGCCTGAAGCCGTCCCCGTCTCAGCAGCATCTCCAAGTCCGATCGTGGTCCGCCATTCAAACTGTTTTATCTTAATTTTTATTAAAAACTGAGCAATGACTCTTTGAAATGGTTTGATATTTTGCGGGAGATATTTCAATTCATTTAGTAAGGTATCGAAATGAACAGTGTCCTCTTCCAGCTCCTCAATCTCTTCCCTTTCCATGGACAAAATATCAGCTAAACTCCATTCCTTTTGAAAATGAAGCAAACCAAAAAAAGTCGTACCTTTTATATTGATGTTTATCGCAGAGGAACTCAGAATGGTTGAAAAAGCGATTTGTACGCTCAATAATGGAATCATTATTAAAATGAAAACAACCAAGACTAGAATAAAAATGAACCATAGCATAGTCTACCCCTCCGCAGGAAATAATGCATTTGAACTAAAGATTCATTATTTCCAGTTGCAAAAAAAATAAACCCGCTTTTTAAAAAGCGGGTTCTACATTGTTTCTTTGTTCATGGACAACAGAAGTATCAGCAAATAAATCATGCAATCCTTGTTTTTTTGGTGTAAATGCAACAACCGCGTAAAGCACGATGATTGTTGCTGAGATATAACGTCCAATTCCCTCTCTGAAGATAATCGTTCCCCAGCTTGGTGATTCTTGTTTCAAGGGAATAACTTTTAAGCCAAAGACCATTTTCCCAACAGTTTGCTGAAAAAATTTCGTCATCAATATGAAATAGGCGTAGAAAACAATTCCTGATACAATCCCATATGCGGAGAAAACCCCTGCATCTGAAAGAGAAATTCCTAGCCCGCGAAATAGCGGCTTAATGATCATGGCATTTAGACTAAAGATCATCAGCAAATCTAAGAGATAAGCCCAAAATCGCATCCAAAATCCAGCATAAACGAAAGATTCTTTCCTGATTTCTGCTGTCTCAATCATTCGCTCATCATTCGATTCGGTTGTATATTCCTCGTAATTCTCTGTCATGAACATGACACCTCCCTACTAACATCCCCTATTATTCAGAATAAAGATACATTAACCTTGGCGCATTCGGCTGAGTTAACAATTTTGTAATACCCTGCATTTCTGCATCTTTTCCACCGAATTGTTTAGCAATGACACCGAAGAATGAACCAAAACCAACACCAGCAGTATAACGAATGACTTGAGCACCTTGCAGTTTATAATCGTTTTTCAGTTGTTCAATGACATCTTCTTGATAGCCAAAATCGTCAATGAGGCCAACTTCTTTTGCCTGCCGCCCATCATATACTCTTCCATCTGCAATCTCTCGTACTTCGGTTTCTGACATATCTCGGCCTTCTGAAATAATCCGCACAAATTCATCGTAAGAATTCTTCAGCATGGAATCTAGAATGTCTTTTTCTTCTTCCGTCATATCCCGATATTGACTCATTATATCCTTGTATGGACCACTTTTAATCGTTGTAAAATCAATACCTAATTTGTCAGCCAGTTCTCCAATATTTACTCCTTGCATGATAACGCCTAGCGAACCTGTCATTGTCTCAGGACTAGCAAATATCTTCGTAGCCGGAGCCGAAATATAATAGCCCCCAGATGCTGCCATTGATCCCATGGAAACATAGATTGGTTTATCCGTTTCCTCTTGAATTTGTACGAGCTTATGGTGAATTTCTGCTGATTCATTCGTCCCTCCACCAGGAGAATTTACGTGTAGGATAATTCCTTTTACCGAGCTATCATCCTTCACATGATTCAGCTGTTTCATAAACTCCTTATGTACATAGCCTGCAGTTTGAAAGATGGACGCTTCTCCCGTATCTTGAATCACTCCATCTACTTCCAATACCGCTATTTTCTCAGCCGGGCTTCCAGATTCAACTACTTCCTCTGCAAAAGCCTCATTTCCCCCGACCCCCTCATTGACAAGCTTTGAGAAATCTGCAAAAAGAAAGCTGCTTGCAAGATTCACAATGGTGGAAACGAAAAATACAAATGCCGCTACACCAAGTGCAATCCACCTTTTCCCATTCATATAAAATTCCTCCTTCTAACTTGTGCCTATACTTCTTACGTTCTATTCTTTTAAAAAGTTTCACTGCCATGATAAACTAAGTAGATACTGAATTTCAATTATTGAATCCCGATTAGGAGGCCATCAACATGAAAGACCAGAGAAATAACATCTACCTTTTTCATCAAAATGATTCAGAACTAGCTGAAAAAATAATGAATTTGCAAGAAGCTGCAGAACGTTATGGATTTAATATTGTAAATGATTACCGTGAAGCCAATGTGATTGCAAGTATTGGCGGAGATGGAATGTTTCTCCAAGCTGTCCGGAAAACTGGATTTAGACAGGATTGCTTGTACGCTGGGGTTGCGGTTGGAAGCAATCAAGGACTTTATTGCGATTTTCATATTGATAATATTCATGACATTATCGATGCTGCAACAATGGAAAAAGTGGAAGTGAGACGCTATCCGACTCTCCAAGTGAATATTGATGGGGAGGGTTCTTTTCAGTGTCTCAATGAGTTTACCATTCGCTCAGGCATCATTAAAACATTTGTAATGGAAGTATTTATTGATGGACTTCACTTTGAAACGTTCCGTGGTGATGGACTTGTGATTGCCACACCAACTGGAAGTACAGCTTATAATAAGTCAGTGAGCGGAGCAGTTGTTGATCCATTATTGCCTTGTCTACAAGTGACAGAGTTAGCTTCCTTAAACAATAACACATATCGTACTTTAGGCTCTCCGTTTATTTTAAGTGCTGAGCGCAGCCTCCAACTTAAAGTGGTTCAGGATGGCAATGACTATCCATCCATGGGCATGGATAATGAAGCTTTAAGTGTTCAGCATGTGGAAAAAGTCGATATTCAATTAAGTGAGCAGCGAATTAAAACGATCAAATTAAAAAATAATTCATTCTGGGAAAAAGTAAAAAGAACGTTTCTATAAAAAGACTGAGGCTGTAGCCTTGAGCACTGTACTTGTCCGGGTGGCCCATAGGATGTGGGCGATTTTAACAGGAAGATCCTTGTCCTTCATGAAATGCTTCGACGAATCTGCACGCTTGAAAGGAAGAGTGGTTTTCTTTTCCAAGGAGCGGAAGAGGCAAGTCAACGAACTTGCGCACGTTCGACATAGGACATGTCGGTACCTAGTCGAATTCCTTTAGCTCACAGTAACATTTTACCGGACTTTTTGAATATCTTTTGCTTGTAATATTGCCTGGAAAAGTAAAGAGAGGCGGAAAAATCCGCCTCTCAATCCAGTCACTATATGTGATTATTGATGTCCGCCCATTTGTTGTTGTGCCATTTGGACAAGACGCTTTGTGATTTCTCCACCAACAGATCCGTTAGCACGAGAAGTTGTATCAGCTCCAAGATTCACACCAAATTCTTGAGCAATTTCGGTTTTCATTTGGTTTAGAGCTTGTTCAGCTCCAGGTACTACAAGTTGGTTGCTGTTATTGCTTGGCATGTGTCTCACCTCCCTGTAAGTGTAGAATGTGCAAAAACACATGCCATCATTCATCATTCGATTGGTAATTATTGTTATTCATTAAAAAGTAACTTTTCTCGTTATTTTTTAGGCTTATCAAGCATAGGACAAACCACTATAAAAGGCTATCTAGATCTGCAGTGGCTGATTGCTTACGCGCACTAATCATAATCGTTTCAGTCTTCCCCACCGCTTCTTCAAGTAGAGGATTCCAATCAACTTTTTCTTCAAACTGCTCCATCTTCTCCAATTTCGGTTTTGTTTTTGGCGACGGTGGAGTGAAAATCGTGCAACAATCTTCGTATGGTCGATTCGAAATCTCGATTGTATCAATCTTTTCCGCGATCTGGATAATCTCTAATTTATCCATCGCGATCAATGGGCGAATAATCGGAGTGTTCGTAACTGCATTAATCGCAAGCATGCTTTCCATTGTTTGACTTGCTACTTGACCTAGACTTTCCCCTGTTACAATCGCTAATCCACCTTGTTTTTTTCTAATTTCTTCTGTAATTCGAAGCATCATTCTTCTTGTAGCCGTCATAGAAAAACCAGATGGAATTTCTTTATGGATAACTTGCTGAATCTCAGTGAAAGGGACAATATGAACTTTTACACTTCCCGAATATTGAGCAAGTTTCTGTGCTAAATCCAACACTTTTTGCTTAGCCCGCTCACTTGTAAAAGGGGGACTATGAAAATGCACAGCTTCGATTCCAACTCCCCTTTTCATCGTTAAATAGCCTGCCACAGGGCTATCTATGCCTCCTGAAAGCATCAGCATCGCTTTTCCAGAGGATGCGACTGGAAATCCTCCAGCTCCTAGAATGACCTGACCTGAAATATAGGCAGCATCCTGTCTAATTTCTACAATAAGATTCAAATCAGGTTTCTTTACATCCACTTTAATATCATCAAGATGGATCAAAATATGTGCACCAACCGCATGATTTAATCCATTCGTATCATATTCAAAGGTCTTATCTGTCCGACGTGCAGAGATTTTAAACGTATTTCCTGGGGAATGGACTTCCTTAGCGATATGGAGAGCAGCTGCTCGAATCGCTTCTATATTCTTTTCTGTTTTAATAACTGGACTAAAAGATTGAATCCCAAATACATTCTTTAATCGCTCTATAATTGGCTCTACAGGTTCACCGTTCAGGACTACGTACATGCGGTCCCAACCAGATTCAATTTGTGTGTTCTTAAAATCTTGTAATATAAATTGGATATTTTTCTTTAATTTATGGACAAAATGCTTTCGGTTCCGCCCTTTAAGGGACATTTCGCCATAACGAATCATGATTCTATCATAATTCATTGAATCACCCCACTACCTTTTTTAATCTTACGATGATGTCTGTTAATGCCTCTATAAACTGAATCGCTTCCTGCATGGTATTCTCGTAGGTAAGGCTTATTCGAACAGCGCCTAACGCGATCTCACTCGAAACACCCATCGATTGTAACGTTGGACTTGACGTTTTATCTTTAGAAGAACAGGCACTTGTCGTTGAAATCATAAAACCAGCTTCTTCTAAGGCATGGACAAGTACTTCTCCTTTCAATCCAACTACAGAGAAGTTGATAATATGCGGTGCCGCAGACTCAGGTGTATGAATGATGACTTCCGACTGCTTTTTCAATTCAGCAAATAAATAGTCTCTTACCTGCAAAAGAGAGGCTGCTTTATGAAGGCGGTTCTGCTCCACTAACCGGAGTGCTTTGGCCATCGCCACAATGCCGCCTGTATTTTCAGTTCCACTTCTCCATGTTTGCTCTTGATTCCCTCCAGTTAAAAGCGGAACAAGTTTAACCCCATTTCGTTTATAAAGAAAGCCAGTCCCTTTTAAACCATGAAATTTATGAGCTGAAAATGTACATAAATCAATCCCTGAATCGCTGAGCGGCAAAGCTAATTTTCCTGCGCCTTGAACATGATCAACATGAAAGAGGATTTTCGAATATTCTCTTAGTCTTTCGCCAATTTCTCGGATTGGTTGAACGGTTCCTACTTCATTATTCACATGAATCAGAGAGACAAGAATGGTCTTGTCCGTAATCGCTTGTTCGATGTCGTCAGGATGCACAAGCCCATTCGCACGTACAGGCAATCTTGTCACTTGGAAATCGAATTTTTCTTCTAATTGCTTCAATGTATTTTCAACAGAGGCATGTTCAATCTCACTTGTAATCAAGTGATTTCCTCTGCCTTGATATTCTAAGGCCGCTCCTTTTATAGCCAGATTATTTCCTTCCGTGCCTCCTGAAGTAAAAATAATCTCTGCTGGCTTTACCTCTATTCCATCTGCGATTTGTTGCCTTGCTCCTGTGATCAACTGCTCAGCTTTTCCACCATAATTATGCAAGGATGAAGGATTCCCATAAAAATTTTGGTTCACTTTTAGAAAAGAATCTAGAACCTCTTCATATGGCTTCGTTGTTGCACTGTTATCAAAGTATATCAACATGACACCTTCTATATTTTTTAGTTATTTTTCCAGTTAGGATGTTCAAAAAGTTCGGTAAAATTAACACTGCGAGATAAAGGATCTTCGACTAAGGACTGACACGTTCTGTGTCAAACGTCAAAATCACCACACATGTGCAAGCTCGTTGGCTTGCCTCTCCGCTCCTCACTTACCAGTGGAAGGATCTTCCGTTAAAATCGCCTACGTCCTGTGGGCAACACGGAAGTCAGTACATCCTGTAGAAGTCCGCCTCGAACTTTTGACGTACAGGATGTACTAGTGTCGGACGTTTGCGATTGACGCGTCTTTTTATCTGCCTTTTTGAACACGCACAGTTAATAATCATATCATATTTTTTCAAAAAAAATAAGAAGAGCTTTGGTGAGCTCCTCTTATTTTATTCAATTCTTCCCATGATAACGAATTTTAGCTAGAAACGAGAATATTCATGACTCTCGTAGATTTCCTCGATACGTTTTAGGGCACCTGGTTCGATTTTTTCTACTGCGGTTGCTGCCTGTTCAAGTGCAGCTGTATATTCATAACCTCGAAAGGCTTGTTCAGCCTCTTCTAAATTGATGGCTAACTCGGAGCTTTGCGTACGATAACGATTTGCATATTGAATCACGCGTTCTGCAAGCATAGCCGTTTCAATATGCTCTTCCGTTTTCTCATAAAGATGATCAACGGTATCCTTCGCTTCATCAAGGTACTTCTGAACTAAACTCATATTCAAAGGTTTTTCATTTAAGCTTGTATATACATTTCCAATTTGCTCTTCTGCACGATCATATAGAGACTCGCAATCCGGCGGAAGTCCAGGCATATGACTATTATGAACAAGCCGGATCATTTCTTTAATCCTTCTCTGACATGCATGAGCACTTTCTTTTGCGTCTAATTCATCCTTGCGCAAATTATGAAGACGTTCTGTGAATTTTTCTTGCTCTTGTTTTACCTGTTTCAATTGTTCATCAATATCCTTCAGTTCTTCTTCTAATTGTGAATAAGGAGTCAGCTGGTCAGTTAATTTCGCCTGTAAAAGCTCGTATCTTTTCACCAATTGATGAAAGGCTTTGTCTACCTTCTTCGGTATTTCAAGTTCTTTCTCTTGTAACTGATAACTATTTTGCACAATCTTTGTTTCATGGTTCATTTCATTATTCTTTTCCAGCAATTGTTCGAGGGTATCTTCTACTTTCTCTCCCTCTTGTAAAATATAATGCTTCCCATACACTTCTTTTTCTAGCAAATCATAAAGTGTCTCTATTTTATCCTTCACTTCTTGAAGTCCTTCTTCAACAGGCAGTACCTCCGCCTGTTGTAAAGCATTCAAATAATTGTCAATTTGCTTCGATAATTCTTCTAGTTGTTTCTCCATTTGCAGATGTTCTAGTATAAAGCCTTGCTGGTTCATTTCCTTATAGCCGCTTTTCAGATCATCGACTTGCGATGGAAGAATGGATTGACATTCGGTAAGGAGATCAGGAACTTTTTCCATTTTCGCCCCTAATTCCTCCATCTCAGAGGTAAGAACTAAAACAATCTCACGAGCCTGTAAATAATTGCCCTGGTCTGTTAATTCTTGATAATGATTGATCTTCTCCTCAACTGATTTTAATAAGACTTCTAATTTTTCACCTGCTATGCCAAACAAATGGCGATGGGCCAAAAGATATTTTTTGTTTTCCTGATATTGTTTAAACACATCAGTCATTTCTTTTCTATTTTCTTCTTCACTGCCCACAACCTCGTTTAATTCCTTCAGAATAGCATCCATGTCCTTTTCAATCACGCTTAGCAATTCTCTTACCTTTCGATTGCTCTCTTTCGCTTGCTTAAAACGATATTTATCAGCAAACTCTTCGGAAGCAAAAATCATTTCATCAACCTTAGGTAGACGCACAGTCAGAATGTCATCCCAATCGCTTCGCCATCGTTCAAACATTTCCTCCGTTTCACCCGTCATGTTTAATTGCTTCACTTTCGCCATTTCTTCTGCAATAGGACGGTTCATCAATTCTAATTTTTGAGAATCTAGCTGATCAACCTCTTTATAATATTTTTTCCTTATTATGTATCCCACTACGAATAAAACTAGTATGATCAAAATTGCAGATATTAAAATCTCCACACCGTAATTCATTGTAAGCCCCCTGTTTCTCAGTCATTCCTGTATGCATTTATATGTAAATGAAATTAAATTTTGTGTTATATTCCTCTATAATACCATGTCAACGACAATTTTTGACTATTAAAAGCATTTTTTTTACGATAAAATACGGTGAAACTTTAATTAGTGGGGATTTAGACGTAGTGAATGTAAGACATACTGTCAAAGATATAGATCATAATTGTGAAATTCCTAGTAGAAAAAGGAGTTAAATGAGAGGAAAAACGAAGTACAAGCAGATAAAGGCGCGACAACGATTATCACGCCTTGCAGGCAAACCATCAAATTAAGCAAATTGGCTATTGTAGGGGCAAAAACGACGGTGAAAACGCCAACGGCGAATAGAATGAATGCAACAGCTAATTGAACGACTTCAACAGCGAATAGAGTGCTTGCGACGGCTAATAGAATACGCACAATGGCTAATAGACACCTTCTAAGGGCGAATAAAATGAATGCAATAACTAATAGAACTTGGGAGAAACTTGTCTAATGTAGTCTCTAATTCCAGCCCTTCCTTAAAAACCGTTTGAAGCAGCTGATTCAATTGACTTTGCAATCGTTTGTTGACCTGACCAGGATTCTAGCCATTTACTAATCATTCCATAATATTTATCAATAAAATAGGGTTCATGCGGGCCCATCCCCCAAACTTCTGATACATATAAACTATTGACATAAGGCATCATGAGGATTCCTTTTAATTGAATAATTAGCATACTAATCGGAAACGCCATTTTTTGCTCTTTTAAAGTGGCCTGGATCAAATTTTTCAGAAAGAAGCGCTCTTTCATTAAATAAGTAGAGATGATTTCACGGGACGTTTGCGAATCAATACTGATTTCCCTCCATACAAAACGCGAAAGTAACTTATGCTCACTTTGAAAAACTAAAATTCGCTTTATTGCTCTTTTTAGACAATGATCTGCTTGATCTTTATCCAATTTTCCTGTTTCTTCTTCCAAACAGGTTAAATAGGGCTCAAAAAAACGGATCAGGCATTCTTCTAATAGCCCCTGTTTCCCCTTAAAATAATAGGAAATATTAGCAGCATTGATCTGCGCCTCAGTAGCGATATCACGGATCGTCGTCCCCTTATATCCTTTTGCGTAAAATAATTCAATAGCAGCCTCTACAATTGCTTCTTTTGTTGTTCCTTGCCGATTTGCCATTCAACCGTCCCCCAATCTCTTGAACAAATTAAGCGAATATGAGAAAATAGTATGCATTTTAGGACTCTGATCGAAATTCTACTTATTCAAATACATGATTACACTGACGTTAATCGCAAACGCCTGACACTACATCCTGTATGTCGAAAAATCGCAATGTCATTTTTTTTTGAACATCCTATACAAACCATTTCGGTAAGAAAAGAAAAATCCCTTTCAATACTTATCGACAGTTTCTTTGGAGTGTGTCGAAAGGGAGAAAAGGAGGAAGAATTTTGTTTAAAGCACAGGCCTATGAAGGCAACGCGAAAAACCAATCTAAACTTCTCATAAAACAGCTTAAGTCCCTTTTAGAGGGGGAACCGAACTCAATTGCAAACTTGAGTAATGCTTCTGCTCTCTTAAATCAATTTTTAGAACGAATTAATTGGGTTGGATTTTATTTAGTGGAAAATAATGAACTTGTTTTAGGACCCTTTCAGGGATTACCAGCCTGTATTCGAATTCCTTTCAAGAAAGGAGTCTGTGGAACGGCAGCCGCAACAGAAAAAACGATCGTGGTAGAGGATGTAAATGCCTTTCCTGGACATATCGCCTGTGATGCAGCATCGCAATCAGAGATTGTGATCCCCATTTTTAAAAATGGAGAATTGTTTGGTGTACTAGACATTGATAGTCCTGAAAAAAAGCGGTTTGATCATACCGACCAAACCATTTTGGAAGAGTTCGTTCGAGTGCTGGAAAGCTTTCTATAAGGTCAAAAAAGAAGAGAATGGGACATCAAATGCATAAAATTCGCTTCAGAAATACCTCGCTAAGATATATTGTTTTTCTTTGAATCATAGCATTATGTCCCAGCCTCTTCTTTCCCTAAGGCGAAATTTTAATTTGATTTTTCCCAGAGTTCTTCGCTTCATATAATGCTGTATCGGCACGACTGAACAAGTCAGATACATTTCCCGCTTGAGCTTTTCCCCAACAGGCAATTCCACAAGATATGGTTACTCTAGGATTAGTCTTTTCTGAAATACACTTACGCAATCGTTCAGCAACAATTAATCCATTTTCCAAGGAAATACCAGGAAGGTAAACAGCAAGTTCTTCGCCGCCCCAACGAGCGGCTGTATCTGATGCACGAAGACTTGATTGAATCAATTCCGCTACTTGGATCAATACTTTATCACCTGTTTGATGACCATATGTATCATTCACCTGTTTAAAGTCATCTAAATCAATCAAAATAAATGTTCCCTCTCGGTCATGTTGCATCGAGGCTTTTATCCGCTCATCTAAATACCCTCTAGAAAATAGCTGTGTCAGTTGATCCGTAATCACCATTTTTTCCAGCTGTTCACGTAGAAACATATTTATAACACTTAAAGAAGAGCGTTGCACAAGCGTTTGAAATAAGCGAAACATGTCAAATGTGAACATATAGGGCGCCTCTCCAATCAGGATTACAAACCCCTTCCATGACTGACTATGAAAATACGCAGCCATTAAAGAACCTACACTTTTTTCAGGCATAATCGGTAAATTTTCCGTTTTTCCCATAAATAAGCTTTCTTCATCATTTCCAATCTGTTCATAGATAAAGTGGACTATGCGCTTCCCTGCCTTCCTTTTAAAAAATGTAGAGCTTTCTTGTAGAACTATTGGTCCTGTATCCTTTAAAATCACATACCCTATTTCAGAGCTTTGAAATATTTGTGTAATTTGTCTATGCAAATAACGAATGGCTTCTTTATAGGTTGAAATTGAATTTAATGCTTGCACAATTTCATCAATTAAACGCAAATTTTCAATTAGCTTTTGCGATTGTTGATAGAGCTTCGCATTTTCAATGGCATTCCCTGCGGTATTTGCTAATAGGCGAATAAAATCTATTTCAATATCTTCAAATATAGAGTGCAATTGAGAGGTTACTTGCAAAACCCCATACACTCCTTGCTTTCCCTGCAGTGGCGCATAAATGGATGGGTAGTCCATTGTCTCGATTTCAATTGTCGAATGCACATAAGCAGCTATCGCCCGATCATGTGCAGAATCAAATTCAAGGCTTTTCACCGGCAACTCCTCATCCACTTCCTCATCATTTGCAAGCAGGAGATAGTAATCGTTTTCATTAAAGACCCTTTTCAATGTTTCGATAATTTCACCAAGCACTAAGTTCGTATCCATTGATGAGTGGCATTTATCTGTTACCCTGAATAACTCTCTATACATCATTTCTTCTAAAGACTCAGTATTTTTTTGTTCACGCTTCATTTGAACCTGCCCCCTTGCAATCCCGTAGCAGACTTTTCTCTGGATTAAGCTTTTGTACTCACTTAAGTTGTATTTTACAATAAAAATAATATCTATAATTATATCACAAATAGAACTTTTTACCTATGTAATTATGGAAATATTTATAACGTGAGTGTGAAAAATTCCCAAGTCTCGATATTTTTAAAGGCTATTTTCATCTGATTTTAATTAATCGATTCCCTTTTCTCTGAGAATGCTAAGTTGAAGGTAGAAGAAGTCATATCTTTTGACTCCGGCAATTTCCGCAATTTTGGATGCACAGTCCAAACGATTGAAATGAGCAGTAATCCAGAGCCGGCAACTGCAAAAATTATAATGCTACCAAATAAGCTCGCCAAGTATCCTCCTAAAATTGATCCAATCGGCATAGCAACTGCACTCATGCTGTACGTGACAGAACTCACACGGCCTAGTACATGCACTGGAATAACGGATTGTTTTACTGCACCAAGAAGAACATTCGTTGCACCAATTGGGATCCAAGCCATGCCAAATAAAAATATAGAAACAGAAGACCAAGGTACAAGGGCGGCACTTACCCAACATAACGCTCCAAGTGCAAACGCAATAATAGAGAAGTGACCGACTTTAAAACGTCCTACCCATGTAGCTGACAAAGAACCAAGTAGAACACCCGTTGATTCCGCAGCTAAAAGCAAACCATAAACTCCTGCTCCTCCTTTTTGATCTGCAAACGAAGGAAGAATAGCCATGGAAGCTCCAAGTGCAAAATTGCATATAATCGATCCAAATAAGAAAACAGCGAGCAATGAATGAAAAACAATTGAAAATCCCTCTTTAAGATCTTTCATGTAATTTTTTATTTTTTCACCGCCCGTCTTTGCTTTGTTTTCATTCGGCACATAGCTACCTGCGGGTAACGTCAGCAGAAAAAATAGACCAGCTGTAATAGCAAATGTGATTGAATCCGCAACAAACAGTACTATTGCTCCTATAGCTGCCACAAGAACCCCGCCAACAGCATTAAAAATCATGTCAACTCCTTGGTAGGCAAAAGAAAATAATGAGTTTCCTTTTACGAGATCTTCCTTATTAACAATTAGAGGTAATGCTTTTATCTCTGATGGATTTGCAAACTGTCCAAATAATAGCAGCTAACGGAACAATGACTAGAATCAGTTCCACAGCAAGTACATCGAAATATGAAGCTATAGGGATAGACAAGATGAGCACAAATTGCAAAACTTGGGTTACTATCAAGGTTTTTTTGATTGACCAGCGATCTACCAATGGACCCGTCAAGAATTGTAAACTTGCAGGCAACAAAATTAAAAATCCCGCAATACCTGAGTATAAAGAGCTCCCTCCTAATTCATAAATAAGCCACATGGCGGCCACATAGTATAAGCTATCACCTATGTTGCTAATCGTTCGACCAAGGAACAAAATCAGAAAGTTGTTATTCCTCCTAAGAAGATTCAAAATAATTCACCTCTAAAAATATTTACTCGGTTAAATAAAAACTTACCGTTAATCAAAATAAAAAAGAAAGCACTACCTCTTTCTTTCTTTTTCATCATCAATAGGGACTTCGAACATTGGCTCTTCAACCTGAAATCCATATACTGAAAGATGGTACAGGTTTACTTCAGGTTCTTTATCTGTTTCTTTTACTTCTTCCTCAAAACGTGTTACTAGTTCATAAAATTCCTTGATAAACTCTTGAAATTGGTCCCTCGTCGCTGAAATTTCCCATATCGAGCTTAAATATGACCATTCAGATGGAGTTTCATTTTCTTTTTTAAAGGATATCGAAGGTGCTGACAATAATTCACTTTTAGTCATTTCAACCATCTGCACAAGAAGTTGTCTTATAGAATCGCCTACCTCTTTCACATGTGGAAGCAGCTCGGTAGATGGAGTAAAACCCCTAGCAACAGATTGATAGAACTTTTGAACAATCCCATTTTTTTCTTCTGTTTTGACAATGTAAATCAATTCATTTTTTTCAAGATTCTTTAAATGATAATGAATGGTAGCCCGTGAAACATTGAATAGTTCAGAGAGCTGTTGACCAGTGTATGGTTTCTCTAAAAGTCTCATCATTATTTCCGCCCTAAAAGGATCACCTAATGCTTTCAATTGGTCAAAAGTTTCTAAAACTTTCATTTGTTTCATCAATAGCACCTCCATGTTTAATCCAATAAATAATATGGATGTAGGACTCCATTTTTAGCTTCCTGTTTACATTTTTGTAGTGTTGTAGAAAACTGCAAGCACCGTATATTAATTTTGCCTTTTTTAGGTACTCAATGCAAGCAGTTTCTAATGAAGAAAAGATACTTGATCCAAAAGTTGGAGCGTTTTTTGTGTCTTTCGAATAAACAAAACTCCTTTTATTATGCTATTATAATTTTCCCAACAAAATTTTCATATTGACTTCATAGCTATATAATTATATAATGGTCGTTGTGTAAAATAATGCAGCCTAAATGAACACGTAATGTTTTTGTATTTTATTCCTCTTCATGAGGTGTATCTTGTAACCCGCTGCTGCTAGGGCGAAGGTACATGAAAATAAAATACCCATTATTGCTGTATCATCGGTTTTTATTTTACAAAAATAAAACCTAAGGAGGAGACTTCTATGTCTCGTTATACCGGCCCAAGCTGGAAAATTTCTCGTCGCCTTGGCATTTCCTTGAGCGGAACTGGGAAAGAACTTGAAAAGCGCCCTTATGCGCCTGGACAACATGGTCCAAACCAACGTAAAAAACTTTCTGAATATGGCTTACAGCTTCAAGAGAAGCAAAAACTTCGCCATATGTATGGAGTAAATGAGCGTCAATTCCATAACACATTTGTCAAAGCTGCTAAAATGAAAGGGAAACATGGTGAAAACTTCATGATCCTTCTAGAACAGCGTCTTGATAATATTGTTTATCGTCTTGGCCTTGCTCGTACGCGTCGTCAGGCTCGTCAACTTGTAAACCATGGTCATATCCTTGTAGATGGACGTCGTGTTGACATTCCTTCTTACAAAGTAGCACCTGGTCAAACAATCACCCTACGTGAAAAATCTCGTAATCTTACTGTTGTCAAAGAAGCTATTGAAGCAACAAATTTTGTACCTGAATATGTTTCTTTTGATGCAGACAAGCTTGAAGGAAGTTTCACTCGTTTACCTGAACGTTCTGAACTACCAGCTGAAATCAATGAAGCCTTTATCGTTGAGTTCTATTCACGTTAAGTTCAGAGCTAATTAAAGAACAGGATTTAAAACCCTAGAAGCGTTGATATAACGCAATTTCTAGGGTTTTTCTGTTTTTATCAGGTTTGTAACCACACCCATATAAATTTAACTATTTGGGGGTGGTTTTGGGGGCGAAAAAAATACGCGGACAGACGCTTACTAATAAATAACACGAATTAGAATACCCCCGTCACTTGCGGGGTTATCTTTACTCTATTTCGAACCAAAGAGGATCCTCTGGATCGTATGTGTAAACAGCATATAAATTTTCATCCTTTGGCACTAAGAAAACTACTCCATCTATTGTGCTTTCTCCTGTCTTTAATTCGCCTTTGGTATCTTCGTTAGAATAAAAGTGAACTAACTCATACTTTTTTGGGTCAATATCATCTGTCCAGAGTTCGAATGAATCATTAAAAACAGGATGGGGCTCTTCTTTTGAATCATATGACTCAAACTTAACCTCTACTAAAACGTACTCCATACCTTCTAAAGGATCCAAAACAACCTTGTATTTATCCTTAAATAATTGATACGCTTTATCTCCTCTTACCACATTTGCGATTGATAATCCTAACTCTTCGCCCAAGTAATCTTTATAAATAACAGTATCTCCAATTTTTAAAGGAGTTCCCTTTGTTACCCCTGAATTATTTTTAACAATTTTCCCCTTTGGTAAATGCTCAATTGTTAATTCCTCTTCGTGAAGAACAGTAGAGCGTTCCCTAATATCAATGTATTTTCCGCTAGACACACTTCCCTTCCCACACCCCGCTAAGATAACTAGAATCAATATCCCTACGACCATTATCTTTTTCAATCACTTGGGCATTTGGGCGTTGCATAGACAGGATGGCAAATACCCCTAGCGTTCTTCCTACGGCCACAATCTCCGTTAAAATATCCATTATATCCTCGTCTTTCCGCAACATGACAAACTCATCGATACAACAAACCACAATGTATGGCCGCCTATGTCCTTGTGGAAGATTATCCACATGATCCACTTCAAACACTTCTCTCATCCAGTTCGTTTTTGATATGCAGCAACATCTTTTTTATATCTCTAGCAGAACTGTGGACAGACTGGACATGCTCTACCCTTTTAAAAATATGAAACTCTGATTTTTTACAATCGCCAAAATACAACTCTAACTCAGATGTTTTTTTGCTCTTTATTAATGTGGTAAGTATCGAACGTAATTGAGTGGACTTTCCGGATCCCGTCTCGCCCGCAATTAATATGTGAGGTTGCTTTAATAGATCGAAAGATACATATTGACCATTCCTATCCACCCCACAAAGAATTCCCAATTTATGCTCAGAACAGGATATATTTGATCAAAATTGTATTTCAGTTCAGCTGACATAGCTTTTTTATAAATGGTTAAAACATACTTTTTAAACTCTCCATCTAACTCAATCTTTTTCCCAATGATTTAATAAAGTTATAAGTGACTTAAAAAGTGCCTGAGAATTTGTCTCAGGCACTTTTTACGAATGTATAGTTATTAATTTGTTATTTTCATTATTAATGAACCGGCAATAATACATGATAAAACTAATTATATTTTTATTCTCTAAATTGCCGCTCTTCTACAAGTTCTTTTTTTCTTTTATTTACTTGAATCAATCCGTATAAGAGCAAACTCAAAACCAAGACCAGCATAACAAGGCTGACAATGGGCGCAGTGTAAGAGCTAAAATTAGTTACCATCAACACTAATAGAAAAATTAGAGCAGCTATGATAATACTGAATCCTGTGAAAAGACGCTGCGACATCCTTTTTAAGTGTACAATCCTTGAATCCAAATCAGAGAAGATATTAAATACCCCTAATTCAGCGTTTTTACGAAAATAAACCCAGTTAGAAAACTCGCCAATTTTCTCCGCTCCGGTTTCTTCCATAAAATCAATATAATCCTCACGCTCTTTTTTTGTTAATTTGGGATCGAGTAATTCCAATCGGTAAATATATTTATTCGGAGTTCCTTTCTTAAAGGTATAATTTGGTACACTTACTTTCGTCAGCTCCCAACCGTCTGCTGCCATTCCGTTTAACCACTGCTCTTCTTCAGCAAATTTCCAAACGGTGAAAAGTTTTTTAACTTTTTTCTCCATTGTCCCAATCCTCCGTTTCTACAATTTTCTTCCCATTGTTAATCAACTCTTGCAGCCTTAACAGCTCCAACTCCACCATTTTCTTCCCTTGGGCGGTAATGAGATATTCTTTTTTTCGATTATTGACATTTTTGGGTAAAGCCTCAATCCAACCCTTGTCTAAAAGGTTGTTCAAAGCACCGTATAACGTACCCGCTGCAAGCGTCATTCTTCCTGCTGACATCGTTTCTACTTTCTGCATAATACCGTAACCATGAAGCGGCTCATAGAGAGAGAGCAGCGTATAGTAAACCGCTTCTGTTAAAACAATCTGTTCCTTCTGCATCTTATTATCCCCTTTTATATCCGTCTACGTTATATCGATTGACGATATAACAATATTATATCGTAAGACGATATAACTGTCAACGATATAAAAAAATCCCCGCTCATAGGCTTCATCATTGCGATAAACCTTATAAACGAGGCTCTTTTATTCAAATCATGTTATTTTTTAGAAACCGTATCAAAGTATATTTTACTTTATATAATTAAACTCGTCTTACTTTTTTTAAGAAAGGTGAATGAAATTGAAATACCAATTTGAATCTGCGGAAGACTTACTGAAGTTTTTAAATGAAAATTTGCTATCTACAGTTGAAGTAGGGGAAATATTAGGCGTATCTAAGGTTAGAATTGGACATATGGTTCGTGATGGAAAGTTGATACCAACCAAAGATCAGCCTAAAGTTTTTTAAAGGAGAATGTTCTGGAAAGGAAAGAAAGACAAGACGAATTAAGAAAAAAATATAGACCATGTGATGAGAGTGATTGAATATGAAAGTTAAAATCGGAATGAGGAAACCCAGTCTAAAAAAGCGAGTAAGCGCACGTACTTCCATTAAAAGACAAGTGGTTCACCGGGCTGGGGTGAAGATGCCGCGCGGTTATGGTGCAGTCATGAACTCTAAGAAAGCTGTATATAATAAGGTTTATAATCGCACTACGTTTGATATTTTCAATTTGATTAAAAAAATATTCAAGTAGAGCCCCACAGCCAAGTGAGGGCTTTTGTTATTAAAGCTCATTTTATTTAACACGTGGTGATTTCCTCCCTCTTGCAGAGCGAGTATATATTAATAAGTTATTAAAGAAATACAAGCCCAGTACAGTTTCTTTATTTCATCGACTGTTTAAAATTGCAATTAACGCAGCTGTTGAGGATGAGATTATCCAACGTAATCGTTTTAATAAAATTACGATTGAACAAGAGAAGAATAACAAAAACTTTCTAACTGCAGAACAGCTAAACAGCTTTCTTTCAGTTGCAAAGACTTATGAAAATATCACTAATTTCACTCTAATATTTCCCCTAGCATATACGGGTTTTAGAAAGGGCGAAGCATTTGATCTACAATGGAAAAATATCGATTTTAAAGACCACACTATAACTGTAGAGAGAACTAGGGATAACAAAGGGGTAAGAACTCCAAAAACAAAAAGAAGTTATCGCACCATCTATATTGATAATATTTTAGTAAAGCAGCTAAAAGAATATAAAACTTGGTGTAAAAAAACTAAGCTCTCTTATGGATTACATGAAAAAAAAGCGATTTTGTTTTTATATCCTATCAAACAGGACAAGCTGTAACAGATAATATCCTTTTATATTCTTTCAAAAGGATATTTAAAAACATAGTAGATATCCCAATAATCACACCACATGGTTTGCGTCATACACATGCTACAATTCTAATAAGTAAAAAAGTACCTGTAAATGAAATTGCGGATCGACTTGGTAACACCCCTCAAATGATTCATGATGTTTACGGTCATACTTTAAAACTCTAAAGAAAGAATCTGTGACAGCATTTAGTGATAGTTTAAGGGAAGTTGGGGGCGGTTCTGGGGGTGGTTTTAAAAAACAAACCCTCAACCCTTTTCGTCACAAGGGGTTCAAATACTGTTGAGTTCTATTCACGTTAATTTTATCTTAACCGAAAGAATAACATTAAAAGCCTTAGAATCCTTGTTAATCAAGGTTTCGGGGCTTTTTTTATATTAACTTTGCTAGATAACGCATAAAGAATGATCAATTTGGAGCAGGTTGGGGCCGGGTTAAAAAATAATACGTGGGTAGATGCTAATAAAAAGAGGGCTTCCCTCTCAAGAGTGTAAAGTAGTCGGCTATGTTAAACAAGTTGCACAACTGAGACATACTGGAAAAGAAAATAATTATTAGAACCCCCTTTCTCAAACTCCTCTATAAATCGCCCTTGAATAACATCTTTTCATTAGCTAAACTAATTAATAGAAGAAACTTTTGCAACAAAATAAAGGAAATAGCGAATGGAAAAAATCTTATTAAGCATACGCTGAATTCCACTTAGGGGAAGAAAAATGAGAGAAGAAGAAAAAATATTTAAAGGAATCCTTTTTTCACCTGGGGAGCCAGAGTTAAAAGAAATAAAGCTCAGATCCCATAACCTGTGTTCGGAATATAACCGCACTTTCGAAGATGAAACTGAAAAAAGACAAACGATCATTTCAGATATTTTCCATGAGATTGGGAAGAACGGCCGTCTACAAGGCCCGATTTATATCCACTACGGAAAACATACAGAAATTGGCGATCACTTTTTTGCAAACTTTAATTTAACCATTCAAGATGATGCACGGGTTGTGATTGGTGATCATTGTAATTTCGGTCCAAATGTGACTATCGTTACACCTGTACACCCAATGCTTCCAGATGAACGCCGGGCAATTATGGATAAAGACGGTGTACCGAAACTTATGTGTTATGCAAAACCTGTTAAAATTGGTAATGATTGCTGGTTCGGAGCAAATGTCGTTGTTTGTCCAGGAGTTACAATCGGGGATAATTGCGTGATTGGAGCAGGAAGCGTGGTTGTGAAGGACATTCCAAGCAATAGCTTTGCAGCTGGCAACCCATGCAGAGTAATCCGAGAAATCACTGAACTGGACAGCATGATACATAAACTTGAAATTTTGGATGACAATAGCATTATAGAATAAGAACGTTGTTTTGAAATTGGCTCTTCATGCAATTCTTGAAATTAAGGGAAATTCGGCATGTTTTATTAAACCCCGGACTAAAATTCGGGGTTGCAGGAATCTTAGATGCCCATGTTGCATACATGTCGTTACACTCCCACTGGTAGATGTAGAGGTTTTTCATGTACGTTTGTATTTCCCATGATCGTTGTTCAACGAAAGCCCATTTCAAGGTGTAATAGAAAAATAAAAAACTTGCCGATTCATACACCATAAGTATTATCTATAATAAAACTTTAAGCTTTTCACAAATTACGTCTACATCCACATTTGTCGTATCAATAATTATATCTGAACTATCTTTTAATAACGGTAGTACACGATTCAAACTATCTATTATCTCTTCTTTTTCACCTAGTCTTTTCCCATAATCATTGGTAGTCCTTTCATTTATTCTTTTAAACATTGTATCCTGATCTGCCGTTAAGAGAACCACATAATCAAAGTGTTTATAAAATTTGCTTTGATTTGAATAACAACCTGTAATAAATAAATGCGATTGTCCATTTTCATTTAATAAACTTATCATTTTTTCTTCATCCAAAACCGCCTCTTCAGTATCTCCATTTCTACTGTTCATTATATACCCATAATCTGTATCTACAACTTTATGCCCTTGTTCTTGTAGTCGTTCTAATGTATATGATTTACCTACACCAGATAAACCAGTTATAAATACAATTGACATAATAAATCTCCTTTAAATATTTTATTCTTTCACTAAATTGCTTTGTTTGCTTAAATCACAATTTCTTGCTAATTCTAGTATAATTACCGACTAAGCACTCTACAAATTTGTCGCAAGTAACAGTAGGCTATTTTTATTTCACACTACCTAACAGAATTCTGTTGTTGAATATAGTATTTTTAGAATCCAGAAACGTTGTTGATATCGACGTTTCTAGGATTCCGTTTTTATAGGTTTGCCATTATAAAGTGGCTTTTGATTTTTATTAAATCAGGCAGCTAAGATAGCTCTAAATTTCTAAAGTAATCCATCTTACTATCAATAAAGCCATCATCAAAATCAGCTACTCCGTCAAATTCTGAGTCACTAAAGCATAAACCAAAGAGCCAAAGTTGCCTTAAAGCAACAAAGATAGGTACTGCTTTCAAATCATTCTCGCCAATATTCCTTATTTTTTTATAACCAGTTAGAAATGCCTCCCAGAGTTTTTCAATCTCCTCTTTATTACCACCACTATGAATTTCCCTCGCTAGTCTAAACTCTGCAATATCATAGGCTCTCCATCCGTACCCACAAATATCAAAATCGTAGTGAGTCAATTTCCCATCTTCCGTAAAAGCTACATTTGTATTGCCATGCAAATCTCCATGGCAAATCCCCCAATCTAACTCTTCTACAAAGCTTGATAACTGTTCCTTTAATCGCATAGCAAGATTATAAAGAAAATGATAATCCTCTTGACGGTGATCCATATGTAATTTAATTGTTTTAAGTGGTTTGTCAATCAAGTGTTCAAAATCGAGATTACCTCTTACATGTTCGCTGTTAAAACCATTAGCAGCATTATGCATTTGTGCGACGGATTCTCCGAACAAATGACTGTCTTCTACAGCATGAATAGGCCTTTCATTTCCAAGAGCAAAACTAAACATCACACCATACTTTACACCTTCTGAAACAAGAAATTGATTAATAAAACTCCCATCTTTTTTTCTAATAGGAATCGAAACGCTTACACCTACTTCACTGAGATAATTCAATAAATCTAATTCGAATAAAACCTCAGAAATATTTCTTCTATCAGCACGATATATCCTGAAGATATATTTTGAATGCTCTGTTATTAATACATATGTGTCGTTCATTCCTCTAAGGAAATATTGAAAACTAACCGGTTTATGAATTTCATAATTATCTTTAGGATGTGACAATATGGCTTCTTTTGACAAGAGTGAATATGCTGCAGGGAATAAGCTCAATTCTCTCCCCTCCTTTTATGGCTCCATGAAGGCGGCTGGCTCAAGAACAGGCCTGCTCAAAACCGTATAAATTTAACTATATTTATTACTTTTTAAAATCCTTGTCTACTAAGGGCTTTCCTTCCTGATCCAGCATAACAGTCAGCCCTGCACCGTACCCTTCCTGATGCAACATATACAGGACCCCAGTTTCATTATCACGAATAACTTTAGTCACTTTTAGTTTTCCTTGCGTATAAACCTCTTCAAAACGCTTCTCATTATCAGCCATTCATTTCACTCCTCTGTATGATTTTCAAGTAAACAATCAAAGCTAACCAACGATTATAGAGCAGGTCTATTTGTTGAACTGTCGCGATCTAACCCGTCAACTTAATTGTAACAAACTTTTTTATAAATTATCGAACTTTATTCAATTGATGTGCAGATTTATATAGCTGTAATTATCTGAATAATAAAAAAGGAAATCACTGGCAGAATATCGAATGGTATAAAGAGGTTCAATATAAAAAGGAGGATGATGAATTGATTATTACAAAAATTGATGATAGTTACACAGAGCAAATTAGTTACTTGATTTGTATGATGAATTACACTCGTAATATGACTCTTAACAGTGTAGAGGGATTAACTGAAAAAGAATTGGATACATTGATTGATGATAATAGCAACTCAATTGGGGCTTTATTACTCCATATTGCTGCGATTGAATATGCCTATTTTGTCAACACGTTTGAAGAAAGGGAAATGACCGAGCAAGAAATAGATCAATGGGGCCCTGCACTTCGACTAGGTCAAGAAGGAAGAGACCAGATTAGAGGGAATACATTGAAGTACTATATTGATAAATTAGATGAAGTAAGAACAAATACCCTTCGCCATTTCAAAGATGTTGATGATGAATGGTTACATACGATCGACGAATATTATCAAGATACTCCAATCAATCGTTTTTTTAAGTGGTTTCATGTTTTTGAAGATGAGATTAATCATCGAGGACAAATTAACTTCATTAAACAAAGAGTATAGACAAAAGCACAAGCGATGTCCAAGAAAAAAGCACCCGTTAGGATGCTTTTCAAATTTAACCCACTAACAGTTATTGTCGTCATTAGCAGGTCTACAACGTGGATTATTTAAATCACTTCCACAATTGTAATTCTCTACAATATTCACATCTTTTTCAGATTCTGTTACAGGGAAAAAGTTTTCAATCCGGGTGATGTTCTTATTCACATTTTTTACGTGGGTTGGATGGACACGTCTAATTGTTTTTCTGTTTGTAGTCGTGTTTACAATGTTTTTAGTGGGATAGAATATTGTTTCTACATCATTATGGTTTTGGTTACCATGTTTATCATGTTCTTTGCTCATTTACCTATCCCTCCCTTCATAAAAGATGTAATACATCTTATGTCGAAAAAAGAGAGTTTGTCCTAGGTTTCTGCCAATTTTTTTTAAATTCCACGATCATACTACTAGAATCAATGAATGAACTATATATAAATGCTCTAGAAACAACGTTACATCATCGTTTCTAGAGTTTTTTGTTTAAAGTCTTT
The DNA here is from genome assembly GCF_018333015.1 of Bacillus sp. J14TS2. NCBI lineage: Bacteria > Bacillati > Bacillota > Bacilli > Caryophanales > Bacillaceae > Bacillus > Bacillus sp. J14TS2. The sequence continues at coordinate 24,390 of NZ_BORE01000011.1, forward strand.
CGGGCTTTTCAAAAAAATTAAGTGTATAAGAAGTCGTTTAAAAAATAGTCTACTTCACTTTGATGTTCTGCTTTCCGTTGGTCGATATAACGTTGAATTTCTTCAAAAAAACCTTCATCAAGAATCGGATATCTCACTGTGCGGACTTGATCCAGTGGCGAATTATGGGTAATGACCTGATCAATACTTGCAAGTAAATTTGCTACCATCTTTCTGGATGGCTTTATACCCATGATATCTTGAAAGATTGATTGATCTGCTTCAGGATCGAGTACATGATAAGGTAATTTCATATCAATATGGATCCCATCCACAAGCTTTTCTTTATATAGCTGTTGTACTTTTCTATGGTACAACCCACTGGTTGTAACTATGATCTTGCCAGCAAACAGCTCCCGCGTCCTTTGAAGTACAGCACGTATGTCTATAAAAGGATCGATTAAAAATTCTCCTCCGCTAAACATAATGGCATCAAATAAAAATCCGCTTTTTTTCAAATATAGAAACAAATCATCAGCCGTTTTATACTTTGCAGGTGTATGAGCAATTATTTCATCATAATTATGACATCCGAAGCAATATAACGGGCAGCCTGATAAAGAATGGACCAGTAGGGTCGTATGGTTTGGCACATCAGTAAAGGTCCGAATAAAGTTCTGATAGAATTTCATCATGTATCATCCGTATTACGGATGGCTGACCTCCTTCAATGTATCTTCTTTGAGCCGCTTGCGCCCATTCCAATCATGTCTTCTCGCTTTTGACCAAAAATTATATTTGCCCTCATAGTATCCTTTTTCATCAACATGAATAGTATGGCGGGCAATCATTTTCAGATAACCAATCACCCTGCTAAAGGTAGCGATATCCGTTGAGGCACAAGTTGGACATTGCTCAATATTTTTCCCATCCTCCGCAATGATTTTTTGCCCACAGTTCATACAAGATGTAATCGTTGGTGTTAAGGTGATATAGTTGATTGGTTTTTCAAAAATCTTATCTATATAACGAGCTAACCTTGCAGGAGACACTTTTGATTCCAGAAAATGATGGAGTACACTTCCTGAGGTGGCATAGCCTTGAAATTCGGCACTATTTTCCAATTGTTCCAAGAAATCCTCCTCAGCAAAAGGCGTCATACAACCACTTGTTAAGTATGGGTTCTCCCCCTCACCTTGCACAAAAATATCATGGCCATTCTCTCCTGCCCATTTAAGATCATGGCGGGCTAGTTTTATGGCGGCATTTTCAGCTGGTGCATATTCAATACCACAAGCTACCTTATCTCTAACAATAAATTCATTGATCACGTTGGTCATATATTGCATCAATTCATGTGCAACCAACTTTCCTTTTTCATCTTTAATCCCATTAGGGTAGCCTAAATTAACGATCCCTTCATTCGTGCCGGTGACTGCAAACACATTAAAATAATTTTTTAGATCATGATTGTAGGCAAAAAACGTTGGATAGAGTTCTTTATTATTTTCGATCCAGCACCGTTTTGCCATATGAGCTTGTTGCATGATTTCCAAGTAGCCCCGCATTTTTTCCTTCAATAAATCCATATCATAACCGAACTCTAGTAACAGGCGGTTCATATTCAAATTTAATACCTGTACAGCTCCCGTAGAACCAGACGATGAGCCGAACACCCCTCCACCAGCCTTTGCGAGTGTTTCTAGATTAATTTGCAGACGACAGCATAAACTACGGCTAACTTGTGGATCTTTCGCTTGAATAAATGGATTTAATTGCTGATAATAAGAATTTTCAAATGGCTTTGTTTTAAAATTTTCAAAATACACTCCGCCCCAATCATACATTTTATCCAAAAGTTCGAGAAACAGCGGATTTTCATAATGAAACTGATCGTCAATTTGTACAGTCAAAAGTGGAAATGTAAATGGAATCCCATCACTCCCTGTTCCTTCGCTCATCACATCAATAATTGCCTGATTGATGCGATCAAAATAAGTATGTGGGATATCCTGATACTGGATGAAACGTAACTCTCCTCCAATCACGATATACTCCTGTTTGATTTCTTCGGAAGGCTTACCGAACTCTAGTGTAATATTTGAAAAGCTACTTTGCGCCCCGGAACGAAGCGGCATATTTAATTCCCAAATTAAACTTTGAAATAACTGTTTCAGGCCATCGTCCGTATAAAACTGGCCTCGCTGTGCTTCATCATATAAATAGGAAGCAGCAATGGTAGAAAGCTGTGCCAGCATGACTGCACCAGAAACTTGCTGGGAAATTAGGGTAACCACATTACTAAAATGCCTTATCAAAGTGGATAGACGTGTCGTTGGTTTGGATGAAATCATATTCTTAGCAAGTGATGGAATCCCTTTTGAAGCAATATCGAGACAGCTGATCGACACACAGTACGGTGCCAGCTGTTTATCGTGAACATAGATAACCCCATCGTCATACAATCTTTTAATTTCTGGAGGAAGCACATGGTTAAACAAAAATTCTTCCTCAGCGTGATTATTCAAATTGTGGCGTAATAATGGTAGTGAATAAACATAGTTGCTATTTTCATGTTTTAGATAATCAGATTGTTTATCATCAGCAGTCGATGTGAATTTCCGAATAATTTGTTCTGTATTCTCAAACATTGCTCATCTCTCCTTCTCGCAATCGATGTATCAATTCCATTAATTCAACAGGATTCACTCCAGTAGTTCGGGCTATTTCTGTTTCGTCATCAGCTAGCAATATGGTTGTAGGCACTGACATAATTTGAAAGTTCTCAACTAGCTTTTGTTGTTTTTCTGCGTCAACCACAGCAAAAGTCACGCCCTGATCCCGTAAAAATTTGGAAATAACAGCACATTTTGGGCACATCACCGTTTTAAACATTACTAAATTCATACAAATGAACCTCTCTTTCTAATCTAATCTATTTCACAATAACACAATATATGGTGTTTATAAGTGATAAAAATCACTACATATAGTTTTTATTTTACACTACGAAAAACAAAAGAACTTGAAAGGAAATAGTCCCCATCAAGTTCTTTTGTTTGTTATCGCTAAGCTTAACTCTATTCTTTTATCGCAATATTTTCTTCTGAGAAAAATTCTTTCAATGCTTGCTTATTTTCTTCAAGATCAATGCTTAATACAGCCCCTACGTCGACATTTTGATCGGTAAATGAATCTTGAATGGGTATGCGCAGTTTCTCCAATTCATTTGTCTTGTTTGCTACGATGTCTTTCCCCATTGTAAATAGAATACGATTATCAATATTTGTCTCTACATAGGACGCCGCGGTACCTAATATTTTCGGAAGCTGAACGATATTATGAACGGTAACGGCTTCTGCTAAAACCTTCTCTAGTGCTTCTTGTTGCCTGGCAACACGACCAAAATCATTCAAGTTATCTTTTCTAAAGCGGACATAGCCCAATAGCTCTTCTCCATTTAATGACTGTTTTCCGGGATGCAGCGTCATGCCAATACCTGTTGACATTTCATTTTCTACCTCAACCTTTATGCCATTAGGTGCAACTAAATCCACTAGTTTCGGAAATCCGGTAAAATTAACAATGGCATAATAATTAATATCTAAATCAAAATTATGCTCTATTGTTTTTCTAACTAGTTCAGGCCCTCCAAAAGAATAAGCTGCATTTAATTTTTGCATGCCATATCCTGGAACCTCTACATATGTATCTCGCATAAGAGAAGCAAGTTTTATCCGGTGGGTATTTTGATTATAGTAAGCAATCATCAACGTATCAGATCGTCCTTGTTCTCCTTTCCTTGCATCACTCCCGATCAGTAGTATCTTCACTTCCCCAAATTGGACTTCTTCTCCTTCAAATGGTTCTTGCGTTGTTTCTTCTATGTCGCTCGTTTCCTTTTTATCAGCATTACTTGCTAGCCCTTTTTGATACTGACTAACACTATAAATAACAAGGAAAACAACTATAAAACTAATAAGGAGGAAGAATCCTATAAGTACTTTTTTAAATGATGATCTATGTCTTTTAGTTCTCAAGTTTATTCTCCCTCATCTCTCTGCTATTTTTTTTGAAATCACTTGCACAGCTATGGCATCATCTATAAAACCAATTGGAAAAATATAATCTGGAATCACATCAACAGGAATAATAAAATACAATAATGCACTTCCTATTAAAATAAGTTCTTTTGATGAACCATTTTGCAGCTGAAACTTTTTAAAAAAATCCTTTAGAAAGTTAATAAATGGCCCTACACTATCAACCTTCTTAATTTTCTCATCAAACCCTGAAGAGATCGCTTCCTTTCCATCCTCTGTTTGCGCATAATTTGCATACTCTTTTAATTTTCGGTCAATGTTCTCAATAGAAAATCCACTGGCAACAGATGAATCAAGTGAGTTTTGAATCTCGTTGACATACTGATTCAGTTCTGATTGATCATTCGCTTCCTGTTCAAGTGGATATCCAGCAGCCTCTAAAAGTTCATTCATTGGAATATCCAAATGTTTGGAAAACAGATGTAAATGTTCAAGTGTCGGTCTACGTTTTCCACTTATAATGCGGGATATAGTAGCTGTATCAATATCTGTTCTTTCACTTAATTTTCTCATTGATAAGGAATGTTTATCCAATAAATTCTTTAAAATCAAACCGAGTTGATCTCCGCTCTCTATCTTCATATTAATCTCCTTTCAGACGCCACTAAAAAAGTACAGCTTCCATTTGCAATAAACTATACATTTACGTTGACAATTTGTCAACAAAATTAATAGACTTTCAAATGATCTATTATTCTTCAACTTATAAAAAGTATCTTAAATCTAGTATTTCCCCAATATTAAAAAGCCGAAGAGTATGTCTCTTCGACTTTTCGCATTGTCTATACACAACTTTTCCGTTGACATCTTGACAAATAAAAAGTGGAGGCTGAAACAAAAATGTTTTCAAACAAACCAAAACCGAACTACTAGGTTCATATACCCCGCAATACATTGTTCGTCTTTGAAGGTTAGCAATTTAGTTATGTCCCAGCCTCTTTCCTATATCGTTGTTTCTTCCATATCCCCTTCCAATTCTAAATATAAATCTCTTAATGTATTTAGTTCTTGTTCTGTAGGCTCCCAATACCCTCTTTGAGAGCTTTCTAGTAAGGTTTCCACCATGTGGTGGTAGGCCCAACGGTTATTTTCTATGCATTTTGTTTTGAGTTCTTCATTCTCCATATAGGTGGCATGAAGCTGATGAAAGATCCAGTCTTCTACTTTATTCGTCGTAGCCGCCAGTCCTAAGATATTCTCAAATCGATCTTTTATCTTTTGTACACCGTGATGGTCATGCTCTAACATCGCCTCAATCCATTTTGGATTCGTAATTCGTGTTCGAATTCCTCTTGCGATCGCATGCTCAACATCCTCTGTTTCAATTTGACTCGTTGTCGTATCACTGATATAAACATCCGCTTTTTTCCCCTTTACATTTTCCACAGACTTGGAAAGACCACCAAAAAATTCATAAAAATGATCTAAGTCAACTACTTCATGTTCAACTGTGCTCCGGATTTGGGAAATGAGCTCTACTTTTTCTAAATGTGTGGCTAATAATTCTTTCATTGGTTTACCATAATAATTTTTCGTATAGATATATTGCATGCTATCAAAAAAGGATTGACCAATTTGTGCTTCATCTTCCCAATTTTTTGTTTCAATTAACTTTGTAACCTTTGTTCCATATTCATTTTCTGATGGACCAAACATGCGGGCAGAGGATAGCTCGATGGCTGAATTGTGATCGATCCCTTCACTCTGTAATTGTTCGAGAATTTGCTTTGTATGTCTTTTCATAAAATTTTCATCATCTGTTTCATCCTGGGAACTTATCCGCATAAACAGATCACTGAGATCTTCGATTACATTCGCAAACATTGCTCGAAACATTCCACTGATGTTCAACATGACATCTATTCTCGGACGCCCTAATTCCTCGATCGGAATGATTTCATATGTTTGTTTTAGCATACCTGGCCGGTAAATCACTTTAATCCCAAGATAGTGCAGAATTTGTCCTAATGTTTCTCCTTGGGTACGAGAGGTTTCCAATCCCCAGAGCACAACCCCAATTTTATCCGGGTATTTCCCCGTGTTATCTAAATATTTCTCAATTGTCTTTTCTGCCACTATTTTCCCACGTTCATACGCACTCTCACTTGGAACAAGATTGGGATCAAATTGATATAGATTATAACCTGTTGGGAAAACAGCTGGATCGCGAATCATATCCCCAGCTAGACGAACAGGAATAAATTCTCCGTTTAAAGCTTTGATGAGATGATCTAATTCTTGATTTTGTTGACTGGCTGTATAGGCCGTCATCCCAAACTCTAAGCTTTCTAAAAATTTTTCTCTCCATTCATCGGAAAAAGAGCTTAGAAGTGATTGGTCTAGCAAATAGGATTCAATAAGCTGATCAGCTTCTTCATATAATTTCGTTCTCCCATCGCGATTTTTATCTGCCATGAGTTGATCATAGTTTAACCGCTTAGATTCTGCGAATAATCTTGGAAGTGATTTTAAGTTACCACGATCAAACCTTAACACGGCTTTTACATATTCCATTGCTTGTTTATTTGTATAGGCTGTTCCAAACACATGAAGTCCCATTGGAATAAGCGATGTTTTGATTCGATATAGTTCCATTTCTAGTTCCTCTACCTCTGTAACAGAAAACTGCAGCTCTTTAGCCTTTTTTAATAATTTATGTTGTAATTCCTTGGCTTGCATAGGGTTGGTTCTTTCCACCTCGTGATACTCATTGATCAAAAGCTCTAACGGCAGGAATTCTCCATACAATTCGCTTTCCTGGAACGGAGGAGACTGGTAACTAATTAATGTTGCATGTGAGCGGCGTTTTGCAATCATTGCTTCTGCTGGATTCCCTGCATAGTAAAGATAAAGATGAGGAATATCTTGGATTAATCGATCTGGATAACAATCACTCGACATCCCACATTCTTTCCCGGCTAAAAATTCCAATGTTCCATGTGTACCTACATGGATAATGACATCTGCTTGAAATTCTTCTTTTAACCATTGATAATAAGCGATATACTGCTGATTGGGGGGCAGAGTTTTATCATGATAGGACTTCTCTATTTCTCCTTGAAGATCACGAGCGGGCTGTAATCCAATAAATAGGTTTCCCTCTACAATCCCCGGAATGTAAAATTCACCCTCGTCTGTCATCATGGTATCAGAGGTTTGGCCCCATTCCACTACCTCTTCATTCGCTTTATAGCGAATAAAATCAATTTGCTGATTATCTGTTACCCATTCGGGCGAATTGATTCTTTTTCCCTCAATGAACTTTTCTTGTAGTGCTGCTTTTGTAAGCAGTGGAGTATGATAGCCTTCTCTGTGAAGACGCTCTATGATTGTCTCTAAAGAAGCAAAGGTGTCGAGGAAAGCCCCCCCAAAAATATTCGCTTCACCTGGCGGATAATTATAACCAATAATAGCAACTTTCTTTTGTTTGTTTGCTTTCTTTCTCAACTTAAGCCATTGTGCTACTCGAGAGACTACTTTTTCTGCGCGGTCTTCAATCAATGTTAATTGCTTAATGTCGACATCAAACATTTGATTCTGTTCGATTGTATCCATAACCCCGACTGGAAATGTTTCAATATTTCCATCCAATTCCGGCAACATAACGGAAACGGAAAATTCAGCAGATGTCACTCCTTGTGAGGAATCCTCCCAATCTTTCCTCATCCTCCTCGTAATAAAAAACGGATGTAAAACCGGTACACTCAATTCCTCTAGTAATTGTTTTCCTAATTCTGGATTCCCACCGACAGGTCCAGCTCCTAAACGAAAAGGGACAAAGTTTAAAAGGAGATCAATTCTTGGTTGCTGATCATCCAGAAAATATTGTCTCACCTTCTCTATTTCCTGTTCGCTTCCCCTTTTATAGGTGACTGGAAGAATATTTGCAAATTCCTTTACCCGTGCCATGATCTCCGCAATGGCTTCAATTGTTCGAACTGGATAATGAATGTTTGTAAATAGAAAACCGACCGTCGGCCTTGTATCATCAAAATCAGTATGTTGTGCGTACTCTTCATAGGAGGAAAAAGTCAAATCGTTGATCGGATCATATATGGTTGTCTCCTGTATACCCGCAGGCGGATCAGCTTGAGGAACTTTTAATAACTCCTGGGATGTCAAATCAAACGACTGACCATATTCTTTCAAAAGAAAGCAAAGCAAGTTGCGCATATTTTCTACTCCTGCCAGCCTCCAATACGTAACAATTTTGCTATAGTTTTGTAAATCTGTACGCTTTTCACTTGATTGGCTGTCTTCTCTTATTTGGGATGGCCTGCCATGATGTTCTTGATCAAAATCCTTTGCTGAAAGACTTCCTAACTTAAAAAAAGAGCGGAGCCCATCCCCAAACCCATTGATTGGCACAATAAAAGAGCGGGTAGACGGGATGCTCTCCATGATTATTTGGTTTAATCGTTGAGATGAGCCATGTAAGTCAAGTAATAGAATGTCAGATTTGCTGACACTCGACTTTATCCTAGCAAATTGCTCCTCCTTATCACTGCCAATATCAAAAAGCTGTACATCTACCAGCGTTTTTATAGCGGACGATATTTTGCTTTCATAGGCATGAATAAGATCATTAATAGCTGTTGTCGATGTGGTGACAATCGTTATGTTCACAACTTTCCCTCCTTTTATTTACATAGACTCTCGGCATTTACCAAGTCAGATTGTACAAATTTTTTATCATTCTACATTTAATGAGGGATGGTTCAGTTTCTTATTAGAAGAATAACCCCATCTATATAAAACGAGATCATATTCTACATTCAACGTAACAGCTAGTCACCGTTCCAAGCGAGCAACTGTAGCGGAAATCAACAACGCACGATCTTGGTAGACAATGTTTACAAAAACATTCCTTTTTTAAAAAAAGGGGTTGAAAAAGAAGACGATTCTTCAATAATCCTCGATTCACAGTAAACCTTTTGTAATTTGCGGATCTGCATCTTGAGATTCCAAGACTCTATTCATTTCAAATATGCTCTTTAATGGCTCCATAAATTTGCGATGAGGTGATTTGATCTAATTTTGTGTACATACCGCCAAGATGATCGGCTAGTTTTTTGGCTAGACCTAAAGGGACCTTACTTTGCTCTGTGTCAATAACTAAAGACAAAATACCTTCATTTTTCATCGTCTCTGCTATTTGAAAAGCCTCTTCTAATGGAGAACCTTTGCCCTCATAGCCTTGGTTCGCTCTTCCATCTGTAATGAGAATGAGAAAAGGGATGGCATCTGGATCTTTTTTCCGCAGCTGCAGCCATATCTCATAGCCTTTTACGAGTGCTGATGCCAGTGGTGTTTTTCCACCTGTTGGCAGGTCCTTTAATCGTCGATAAGCCATTTCCACACTTCGAGTAACCTCTAACACAACATCCGCGCGCTTCTGATGAAAGGATATCATTCCGACCTCATCTCGTTTTCGGTAAGCATCCTGCAGCAAAGAAAAGATCGCTCCCTTTACTGCCTCTATACGTTTTCTTACACCCATAGATCCACTTGCATCCACTAAAAATAATAAGGTCGTGCCCACCACTTTTTCCCTTACCTTTTGGCGTAAGTCTTGTTGTTCAATCGCTATAAGTGAATCCCCATTCCTCTTTCTGCTCGATTGATAAGGCGCGGCGGCTCGAAGGGTTGGGGCTAAGGCTAAATCTGTTACTTTCCCATGAGGAGGAATGGTGGCACGGATGTATCGTCCTTTGTTCCATTCAGTCTTTACAACGGAGCGTTTTCCCCCTTTTCCTTGTTTTTGCTCCCTGATAAATGCTTTGAGTTCTTGTAAAATCTTGATGTCCATTTCATCCGCAATACCGGCTGTCCACTCTTCTTGACTTAGACTAGATTCATTGGTTGGTTTTTCCTCATTATAATCAGAATTAGCTTGCTGCAAATGGGGATCCTCTATCGTTGGATTGCTTTCTACTGACTTTGTATTTTCGTGTGTTTCTTGTTTATCTTGATGATTATTTCTTGTTTGTTCTTCTTGATTATTCTCCTGTTGTTGCTCCTGCTTTGGCTTTGATGGTGAGGCTTGATTTTCTCTTTGACGGTGGGGAAGCACATAGGCAGCTGCTTTTTGAAAGTCCTCCGCATCGACTTTTTCTCTTCCATCCAAAGCAGCGATTGCTTTCGCTGTTTCAAGCAAAATATACTCAGCTCGATGTCCCTCACAATTAGCTTCTTGAGCAATCATTGCCGCGTTCCTGATCATTGCCGCGTTTACGGTAATAGAAGCACAACGGGTCTGACTCTCTCGAACCCAACTTTTTAACGTTTCTGCCTTCTCTTGATGCTTTTGGATAAAAGATTCCTGATCCTCTTCAAAGGCTACCCTGCTCTTGATAATATCCATTCTCGTATCGATATCTTGTTCGCCTTTTACGTTTACATATAATCCAAAGCGATCCAGAATTTGTGGGGTTAATTCACCCTCTTCAGGATTCATAGATCCGATTAAAATAGATTGAGAGGCATAAGTGGTCGATATCCCTTCTCTTTCTACCACTGTCGTTCCTGATGAATGAGAATCAATGATCAATTTCGTCAAATGCAAGGATAATAGATTCACCTCATCAATATATAAAATATGTTGATGGGCGCGTTGCAGAATTCCTGGTTTGAATTGTTTCTTGCCAGTTTGCAAGGTTTTCTCAAGCTCAATTTCACCAACTAATTGATCCTCTGTCACACTAAGTGGTAATTCGATCACTTGTTTGCCCAATTTTAGTTGGGAAATACTCCGTACCATCGTTGTTTTTGCTGTCCCTTTCTCCCCCGTTAACAGAATGCCGCCGATTTTCGGATTCACTAAGTTTAGTAAAATAGCTTGCTTGACAGGACCTTGACCGACGATCGCTGTGAATGGGTATGTATGAAGCAAATCCACCGCTGTCTCCTCCCCTTTAAACAATCTCAAGCTCATTAAAAAATGTATCTAGTTGTGACAGATCAGCTCCTTCGTCCTGAAATGGTGTGCGTTTCAGTCGATGAGGATAGACAAATTTAGTAACAGTCTGAATATCCTTAGCCGTAACAGTTCTTCTTCCTTCAAATGCCGCGAGCGCCACTGCCGCCTTCAAAACGGTTAAATCTGATCGATGCCCATCTACTTTTAACTGGATTGATAGTCTTGCTATCAATTGATAGATTTCATCCGATACATCCACCTCAGGTAAAATATTTTTCGCCAGCTCAATCCTTTTGACTAATTGTTCTTGCTCATAACAGTATTTCTCTTGAAACTCCCTTTGATTTTCTTCAAAGGCTAATCTTCTTTGCAGCACCTGTACTCGCCTATCTATTTGCTGCTCACCAGTTACCTCGACAGATAATCCAAAGCGATCCAATAGCTGTGGGCGAAGATCACCCTCTTCAGGATTCATGGTCCCAATCAAGATAAACTGTGCAGGGTGTGCATACGAAATCCCTTCCCTTTCGATTGTATTGACACCCATTGCGGAAACATCTAATAATACATCCACAATGTGATCATCTAATAAATTAATTTCATCGATATATAAAATTTGCTTATGTGCTTCATATAAAATACCGGGCTCAAATTTTTTCTCCCCATGCTTTATCGCCTGTTCTATATCTAATGTGCCGATCACTCGATCCTCTGTAGCGTTTAATGGTAATTCAACAACCTTAAGCTGGCCGAATAAATCGGCTAAAGAACGAACAGCGGTCGATTTCGCCGTTCCCTTCTCCCCTTTAATTAAAACACCGCCAATAGCAGGATTAATACTATTTAATAAAAGCGCTAATTTCATATTTTCTTGCCCGACAATCGCAGTAAAAGGATAATACACTCTATCACTCTTCAATTTTTTCATCTCCCATTAGATTGATGATGTCTTTATCGTTAATCTAAGATGTTACGCTAATGCCTGTGCAATACAAATGGGTTTTTGGTGGAGCGGATCGATCCATATATCCGCCTCCACCCCGAAAACCTCTCGAATCGTATGTTTATTCAATACTTGAGTAGGAGAGCCTTGTGCAAAAATCCCACCGTTTTTCAATACAATCAGTTCATCAGAATATTTAGAAGCGTGATTCATATCATGTAACACCATCACTATAGTGATGCCAAATTCTTTATTAATAGATGTTACAAGTTCCATAATTTCCAATTGATGAGAAATATCTAAAAAGGTGGTTGGTTCATCAAGAAGCAGAATGGAAGGTTTTTGAACGAGCGCCATCGCAATCCATGCTCTTTGCCGCTCTCCTCCTGATAGTGTATTAACAACTCGATTGGCAAAAGTCGTTAATCCTGTCTGCTCAATCCCCCAATTCACAATATCAAGATCTTCCTTTGAGAGTCTCTCCCAAAATTTTTTATGTGGGAAACGACCATATTCCACTAGGTCTCTTACCGTTAAATGAGGTGGTGTATATGGTGACTGAGAAAGAATCCCCATTTTTTGAGCGACCTCTTTGGCCTTCAATTCACGAATCATCCGTCCATTCAAATACACTGCTCCTTGTTCTATTTTTAAATTCCTTGATAAAGCCTTTAAAATCGTGCTTTTTCCCGATCCATTTGGTCCTAGCAAGGAATAAATCTTTCCTTTTTGAATTGAAAGGTCAAGGGATTGAACAATGAATTTCTCTTCATAACGTAAATCAATCTTTTTCGCTTCTAATATGCTCATTATGTTTCCCTCCTTAACAAATAAAGAAAGAATGGCGCCCCAAAAATCCCCATAATTACACCAACTGGGATTTCAACTGGTGCCAAGATCAACCGTCCAATCGTATCACTAAAAGTTACAACCGCAATCCCAAGAAAACAGGAAGCAGGGATAAGTAGACGATAATCATTTCCGATTAATAATCTAGCCGCATGTGGAACAATCAGTCCAACAAAGCCTAGTAAACCCACAACACTGACAGCACTTGCTGCAAGCAGAGATGCCACAGCCGTCATGATGATTCTCGTTCGTTCTACTGAAAGACCTAATCCTCGTGCTGTTTCATCCCCCAAAAGCAATATATTCATCCATCTTGTACCGAAAATAGCAAAAAGCAGCCCTAGTAAGCTGTAAATCCAGATCATCTCGACATGATTCCAGCTTCTTGCAGACAATCCTCCCACCATAAACATAAGAGCACCTTGAACACGATCACTGTAAAAAATCATCAGTGTAGAAATCCAAGATCCTAAAAACGCGGAAACTGCTACACCAGCCAATACAATTCTGACCGGCTGAATGCCTCTTTTCCAGGCTAAAATATAAATAAGTACCGCAGCGCCCATTGCACCAAAAAAAGCCCCTATTGGAACGATGAATTCTAAATGTGGAAATAAAAGTAAAATGACGACCCCCACTAATCCTGCACCAGAGTTAATGCCGATAATACCTGGATCAGCTAGAGGATTGCGCATAATCCCTTGTAAAATAGCTCCAGCTAAAGCCAAATTCACTCCAACCAATGCACCAATAATCACTCTTGGAAGACGTATATTCCATAATATTTGCTGTTTAGATTCCATATGAAATGAAGTCAACGATGTCCAAATCGTAGACCATGAAATGTCGACAGCCCCTTTGGATAGGCTGAATAGAATACTTACACAGGCAAGAATAAAGAAGATGAATAAAATGAAGAAACGCCATGTTCGGCGTTCCCTTATATTTCCCAACTTAAAAGCTGGTTTTTTCATCGCTGTATCACTCACCATCATCAAAAACCTCAGGATATACAAGCTTTGCTAAATATTCAATGGATTCATCATAGTTTAATCCGCTGTTTGATAAGAATAAATTGCCTGGTAAGAAGTGCACTTGATCATTTTGAACAGCGGTTAAAGTAGACCATGCAGGGCTATTTTTCATATCAATGTCCATTCTTTCTTCTGCCTTGGATTTTTCACCATGATGGACAACGAAAATCATATCTGGATCCTCCTCAACCACCTTTTCCAAACTAAATGCTGTTTGCGTCGGATTTTCCTCAAGCGCAGGCACACCTTCTGCAATATTGGTTAATCCTAACATTTGGGAAATTTCACCAGGAATGGTATTTTCTCTATTGACTGTGACATTACTAGGAGTGATATTAAAAATCGCTACTTTTTTCGGTTCTTCCTTACCACGATATTGATTGATTTTTTCTTGAATCGCCGTTATTTTTTGTTCTAGTTCCGCAATTTGTTCTTCAGCTTGCTCACGATCGCCTAAAACCTCTCCAACAAGCTTCGCATTTCGTTTAACATCCTCTAGTAATATCATATCTAGGTTTATAAATGGAATATTACTATCTTCTAAAATCGGAATTAATTTTTTATGTAAAGTAGTGTTTCCGATGACTAAATCAGGCTCTAAAGCTAGAACTTCTTCGACATTCACATTCGTATGGTGGCCAATGTCTGCTACATCTTCAGCCCCTTCAGGAATGCGATCTGGACTAAGCGTTGTTCTTCCAACAGCCTCACCGCCTAGGTCATACAATAAATTTAAATGGGATGGTGACAAAACCACAATTCTTTCAGGCGTTTTCTCTATCGTCACCTCATTTCCTAAATCATCTGTGACTGTTAGCTCGCTGTCAGCTTCCTTCTCCACATTATTTGTTTCTGTTTGCTTTTCATCCTTTTCAACATTCGTTTGCCCATCTACTTCCTCCTTTGTCGCACAACCGGCTAAGAAAATAATAACGAGCAAACCAATGATCCATATCTTGCTTTTCAAGATTCTTTCCCCCTTGTTTGTTATATCTGCCAAGATCTTCATATCCTCCTATCTAACATTAAATCGTAACAATTACGATTTGGTAGGTGAAATTTTTTATTGAAAGATTTTATTACGCAACTCTCTTCAATCAAACGTAAATCGTAACAATTACGATTAATATATTAAACAGCTATTCGATTTATGTCAACCATTTCTTGGAATGTCTTTTTCTAGCATTAAACAAACCCCACCATTTACACGGTGGGGTTGATTTGAGAATTATATTTTTCCTTAGGTGTTCTTCCTACAGCTCGGGTATGGTAATATCCACTTCCTTGCCCAGCTCTGAAGATCTTAGAATCCCATCAATAATCGCTTGATTGATAAGAATTTCTTCACCAGGAATTGGTGCAGGCTTATCCTCCTTAATCGAGACAACAAAGTCACGAACTTTTTCATAAAAGATGTTGTAATTATGCTGTTGGACTGGAATGGTGCTTTCTGTATGATGACCTTGGACATCATGGAACATCGTAATGGAGCCAATGCCTCCATCCCAAACACCGCTCCACGGTCCACTTCCCGCTGGAGTGAGCTTCAGACCAGCATTTGTTCCAAGAAAGAGTGTTGGGCCTAAAGAATCTGCATGCATCGCCCATGAAACTTTAAAATTAAGCACTTTTCCACCTTCCAACCTAACAAGTGCGACACCAAAATCCTCAACCTCAAATTTCTCGGCCTCTGGATGATGTGCAGGATTTGTCCCAAAATGATTAGAGGTGAAAGCAGATACACTAAGTGGTTTTGGATAATCTAGTGCATTCAAAGCCAAATCAAGAGAATAACAGCCAATATCAGCCATGGCTCCAGCACCAGCCAGTGACTTATTGACAAAAGTACCACCTGGCATTCCTCTCCTCCGGCCACCACCGGTTTGGATATAATAGACATTCCCTAATTCAGATTGAACGATTTTTTTCACAGCTTTCATATTTGGATCATAGCGCGGTTGAAAGCCAACCGTTAACATTTTATCCGCTTTCTTACCTGCACGCACCATTTCGAGCCCTTGTTCAAGAGTAATCGCGAGCGGTTTTTCTACTAAAACATGTTTTCCAGCTTGAAGAGCATCAACGCTTGTTTGATGGTGGGCAATATTAGGAGTACAAACACTTACACCGTCTAAGTCTAACTCCAACAATTCTAAATGGCTATCAAAAGCCTGAGTATCCGTCAATTCATGCCTATGTACAAATTCCTCTGCCTTGCCTGGAATAACATCTGCAACTCCCAAAATCTCTACATCAGGCATTTGTTTGTATGCACGAACATGTGCGCCAGCAATGCCTCCACTGCCAATAATACCAATTTTTACTTTCCTATCCATATGTTTCCACCCTTTAATCAGTTTTTTTAAAAGCCTTGCCTTATTACAATGTTCGGGAGTATATTCATGCTTGCCTCAGCCGCTAACCACTGATGGCTCGCAATCTTTCAATTCCATTCCTCGCTTGTACACAGACAACGCACTCTTGTTTGTGTGATTTCTCACACCATACTATAAATTCTATCTTTCTAGAGAATATCCTGCCTAATTGCAAAAAAACCATAGCCTTTGAAAAGACTGGAACATAAAAGGCCATGGTTTTTTAATTATACGAACGATCTCTTAGTCTACTTTACTACTCCATCTTCTAATGGACGATATCCTGCTGCCTCGTAGATCATTTCTGTTAGATTGACAACTTCTTTAGCAAATTTTCCTGGTACTTTAACCTCATGCTTTCCTAGGATTGCATCAAAAAAGCTTCGGTCTTGATTTGTTTCCTTTTTAGGCAGCTCTGGTGTGATCAGCTCTTCGCCTAATCGATGAAGGGTAATCTTTCCATTATCCAAGAATATCCCGCCTTTATCACCACAATATGCATAAGTCTCATGCCAAATTGGGGCATACCCAACAATGTTCAAACCAGCAATCACATTATTTTCAAAACGGATTGAGGTAAATGAGTCTAGTTCTACAGGAGAATTATGATTTTCCATTTGTGTCGATACCTCTATTGGCGATAATCCCGTTGTCCAAAGCAGCACATCACAAATATGGCTTCCCGAATCCATTAACATTCCGCCACCAGATAAAGCGGGATTCTTACGCCACACATTATTGGATCCATGTCCCCATTGCTGATACAAGGAAGCCGTAACAGAGGTTAACTTGCCAATTTCTCCATTGGCGATTGCGTCACGGATATACATAAACTCTGGGTCAAAGTGACGTTGGTACGATACCTGTAATACTCTTCCCAGTTTTTCGGCCGTATCGATTAGTTCCTCCGCTTCCTTTTTCGAGCAAGCCATTGGCTTTTCAATCAGTACATGACACCCGTGATTCATGACATCCATAGCCTGTTCAAAGTGCAGTGTATGCGGGGAACAAATAATAACCGCATCCAATGCCATATCCTGCAGCATATCTTTATGATGGACAAATTCTTTTGCATTAGCCAGTTGATACTTCTTAAGAAAATTCTCTCTATTTTTAGGATTTGGATCTGTAACCGCCACAATGTCTACATAATCAAGTTCCGCTATATGATTTGCATGCAGATTCGAAATACCACCTGTTCCAATAAAACCAACGCGAATTTTATCCATACTATTCTTCTTCCCCTCGTAAAATAGATTGATCATTCTATAAAAGGATGTTCAAAAAGTCCGGTAAAAATGACACTTCGAGATAAAGGAACTTCGACTAGTTACCGACACGTCCTGTGTCGAACGTCGAAGTCACCACATCCTGTGGAAGCTCGTTGGCTTGCTTTTCCGCTCCTTGGAAAAGAAAACCACTTTTCCTTCGTGCGATGCGATTCGTGGAAGATTTACTTATGCTCACGTATTAACTGCATACGTTCCGCTGCTCAAAGCTACGCCGCCTCGAACTTTCGACGTACAGGATGTACTAGTGTCGGTGTTGCTGACAGGACGTCAGCGCCTTTAGCCGACTTGGTCCTTTTTATCCTCCTTTTTGAACACACTCTATAAGTACTACAGACAAGCCCAAAACATTCAACTTTTTGACCACTCATTTTAAAAGTTTTTATTTAAAATACAAAGAAAGATGATCCTTTGCTTTTATAATCCCCTGCTGTTCCGCTTCTAATGATCCCCAAAACCGTTGATCTTCTAATTCGATGCTGATCGCGCCTTGGTATCCAATCGTTTCTAAACGAACAGCTACCTTACCCCAATCAACATCACCTTGCCCAGGAATCGTATAACGCCATGAACCGTCAGAAAAGCCGTATTTCGCACCAAAAGTCGACGGCAGCGTTCCATATTCATATTGTTCCTCCGGTAAAATTTCAGTATCTTTCCCATGACAATAATGAATTCGATCCGCAAATTCACTTAGAAGGCGCAAATGATCGACACCGAGACGAACTAAGTGAGATGGGTCATAATTGAGCCCAAAATGTTTGGATGGAATATGTTGGAACATCGCTCTTAAGGTTTCAGGTGTACATCCTAGTGCAGGATATTGCGGAGCTGGGCCTGGCCACCCTTCCAAAGCCATGTATAGCCCCGTCTCTTCAGCCTGTTTTACCACCTCCGGAAAAGACTCTTTCCAAATAGAAAAGCTGGTCTCACGTGACTGATTCGCATCTTGAGGAATAAGCACCATGAAGAGAATTTTCCCTCCTTGTTCTGCTACCTCTGTCATTTGTTGCTTAATTGACTCGATTGCATCTCTTCGGATTGATTCATCTGGGTTAAGCAAAGCAGATGTGTTCTTTAGATCTACTGAACCAACTTGAAGCCCAGCATCCTGTAAGGCCTTTTTTACTTCTGTGTTATAATTCGGTACATCAATCACATCTAGTCCTATCTCAGCTGCCCAATGAGCTACCTTTTCTATTCCTTGTTTACCAATGTTTGGGGGAATACGCATCCCAATTTGATAATTCATTTAACCATCCTCCAATTATATTAACGATCGTAGTATGCTAATTTTCAAACCAGAAACATCAAAAATAAATATATGACGATGCTTGTTTCTTTATTCCAGTATCAAGGTGTCTACAATGATAAGAAACTTTGAATATACTACTCTAGCATCACCCTCCATTCAATATAACGTCTTCATTCCACAGATTAAAGTATGCGCTTTCTTTCTGATAGACTATATCAACTATATTGATATGTCAATAAGAAGATTTAATTTAATAATACCTATATCCGGTCATTGCCGAATTGCTTTTCACTGAATTTTTCATTCGTGATCTTTTTTAATTAAAGTTTCATTGGTTGGACGTCACCACCCTATCAACCCCTCCACATAGGACCTTTATCACATTTTGTAACATCAGCATTCATTCGATTAAAATCATTTTCATATATAGCTCCGTATAAAAATCATTCATGATCAACCACTTTAAGAACGTTCTATACTAAAATATATCAGCTTTAACAATCATGAATATTCATTCGAAACTTTAAATATATATATTAATATTATTTTTTGTACATAAATCTTTCATTCTGTGCTATATTATTTTTAACATCATGATACATAATCAGCTGTGAGCTTCGAACACTTTCAAAAAGTCATTTTTAGAAAGCAGGTGAGTTATTGAGAAACCTGGAATAAGAAGATAAGTTTGATAGGAATTTTTCGAAAAGACCGAATGTTCAATTTACTAAAATTAGGAGTGATTCGCTGTGAAGCCCCAGCTTCAGGTTGGTTTGATTGGATATGGATTTGCAGGCCGAACGTTTCATGCCCCTGTTATTACATCTGTTCCTGGTTTACGTCTAAGGAAAGTGGTGGAACGAAGAAATGAGCATTCAAAAGAGCGCTATCCGTGGGTAGACGTTGTCAAATCCGCTGAAGCGCTATATGCTGATCCCGAGATTGATTTAATTATCGTCACAACACCAAGTACGCATCATGTAGAATTTGTCCGCAATGCATTGAATGCTGGAAAACATGTCGTTGTAGAGAAACCGTTTACAGCAACAACTGCTGAAGCAGATGAATTAATACAATTAGCAAAGGAAAAGAATAAGATGCTTAGCGTCTTTCATAATCGCCGTTGGGACGGCGACTTCATGACTATTAAAGAATTGTTGCAAAAAAATGTTCTCGGAAGAATCAGAGAATGTGAGTTTCAATGGAACCGTTTTAACCCAATTGCTTCAGGAAATAATTGGCGAGATCAAGCTGGAACAGGAACGGGCGTTTTTTATGATTTAGGTGTCCATTTACTTGATCAAGCTGTTTGTCTTTTTGGGATACCTGACACCATTTCAGCCAAGATTGAGAGTCAACGTAACAATAGTGTGACTCATGATTATTTTGATGTCACCCTTGGTTATGAAGACAATTTACAAGTACGTTTGAGGTCTTCCCCCTTTGTGCGCATTGAAAGCCCTCGCTATATTTTATATGGGGAAAATGGGTCCTTTATTAAATTTGGAGTCGATCCTCAGGAAAGGGCATTAATCAATGGGCAATCCCCTGCTACCAATGGGCAATGGGGAAAGGAAGCGGAAGACCGATGGGGAGATATTTATACATCAATTGGGCAATTAACCCTGAAAGGAAAAATTGAAACACTTCCTGGTGCATATCAAGATTATTATCAAAATGTTTATGAACATATTATGGAGAGCGTCGAACTTGAGGTTAAACCAGAAGAAGCCCGATTGAATATTCAATTGATTGAACGAGCCTTACAAAGCAATCAAAAAGGACGCACGCTATTCGTCCATGAAAAAAACGCACTGAAAGGGAGGGGATGAATCATGTTTCCATTTAAAACGGCCCTTAATGCCTCAACTTTATTCCCTTTTGAACTTGATGTTATTCAACAAATAGAAGTAACAAAACAAGCAGGCTACGATGGTATCGAGCTATGGATGCGTGATATTGACTCCTATTTGGAGATTGGTGGAAGCATTCAAACAATTCAAACGGCATTAAAGAAAAATGATCTTGAACTAATCAATGCAATTGCTTTTTTTAAATGGGCAGACGAGGACCAAGAGACTCGTGAAGCGGCCTTCAAACAGGCGAAAGAAGAAATGGAACTTTTAGCATCCATAGGCTGTCTTTCAATCGCTGCACCTCCCTTCGGTGAAGTAGAATCAGTTACATTGGATGAAATGGCTCAATCCTTTGATCGCTTAGTCACACTTGGGCGCAAAATAGGCGTTGAACCACTGCTTGAATTTTGGGGAAGATCTCAGCAGCTTTCTACATTAGAGCAAGCCCAATTGGTGTTAGAAAAGCTCCAGGTGACAAATGGAAAATTGCTGATTGATCCTTTCCATATGTATGTTGGCGGGAGTAATTTTGCAAACTTACAGTCATTACAGGCGACTCAAATTGGTATTGTCCATGTGAATGATTATCCTTCCTCTCCATCAAAAGAGGAAATAGAGGACGCAGATCGAGTTTTTCCTGGTGAAGGTATGTCCGATACGTTTGCAATTGGAAATACACTGGCAGAAATAGGGTATAAAGATTATTTATCGTTAGAATTATTTATCACTGATTATGAAAATAAGTCAGCCCTTGAAGTCGCTCAACACGGCTTAAATACATTAAAAAAAGCTTACACATGACCGAGAATACATCAGTTTCGTTATTCTTCGAGTATTTTATTGTAGAGAAAATCTATTTTAATCTTATTCAGTCTCATTGAATTACAACTATCCAATTCAACAAACATTCAGAACACTTATTGATAGGATAGTGATAAGTGGATATATATGTGCATATATTAATTATACATACAACCTCCCTTATCAGCACAGATAACAAACCTAATGCTGACTTTTGGAGGGGTATGAAAAATATAAAAATTATCGTATTGGGGGTATCACAATAATGAAAGCGATTTCTAAATTATCAATGCTTTTTCTATTGATCTTATGTGCAGGGTTACTGTGCGTAGCTTGTTCTAGCAAAAATGAGCCAACAGGTTCAACAGACTCTTCTGACTCCGGGGAAACGCAAACTGAGGGAACGGAGGAAGCGGATGAAAAAGAGCCTGTTACAATCTCAGTACTCGTCCATTGGGAAGAGGATATGTTTAATGAACGTTTTAAAGATCCGATCGAGGAGCAATTCCCTTACATTACTTTAGAACAAGTGAGAGCAGGATCTGGACAACAAGATTTAGAAGAGATATTCGCAAGTGGGACTTCACCCGATATTTTCTTTGAGCTTTCTCAACAAACGATGGAATATTTAGAGCTTGATTATGATTTAAGTGAAATGATTGAAAAGCGTTCATATGATCTAAGTCATATTAACCCGGTTTTTCTTGATTCGATCCGCTCGAAAGATAAAGAAGGTAGATTACTAGCATTGCCTTATGAAATTATTTACCATGCTTTGTTCTATAATAAAGATATTTTTGATCTATTTGGGCAGCCATATCCAACCGAAGATATGACATGGAACGAAACATTAGATCTTGCCCGCAATTTAACTGGCGAACGAAATGGCGTCCATTATCGAGGACTTGATTTAGGCGATGCAGAAAAGCCTCTTCAGCAGTTAGCAGTGAATAAAACAGATCCGGAGACTGGAGAAGTCATGCTAGATCAACCAGAATTTGGCCAATATTTTGATCTGATTGATCAAATATTAGATACTCAAGGAAATAGCGAGCAACCGGCTTTCGAACAAGGCTTGTTTGACGGGGATCAAACGACAGCGATGGTTACGGCATTTGTGCAAGGATTAAACTGGTGGAAAGATGTGGAAGGCTTAAATATGGATGTCGCTCCCCTACCAGTTTGGGATAGTGGTCCGGCGGTAAGTCACCGGCCAGATGGCGGTATTATCGGTTTAAGCATCAACCCAGAGAGTGAACATAAGGATGCTGCTTTTGACGTGATCACCTATTTTACAGAGGATAAATACCAAGAATGGGCTTCTCGCAATGGAATCGGGCCTTCAAGTACGAATGAAAATGTTCTAGATTCATTTTTCCAAGATTATGAATCAACACACGATAAAAATGTAGCTTCCATTTTTGCCCATCCGCCAGCAACACCACCTGAGCAAATTAGTCAGTGGGATCAATATGTTGATTTAGATCTTAGAAGATACTCAGAATCAGGTATGGATAGCAATGAGTACCTTCGTGTAATTGAAGATGAATCTGCCGCAAAGATCCAGGATGCCAAGAACGCACAATAAATTGAAACTTCATTCAGTGGGGTTTTTTCCGTCCCCACTTACAAATCTCTTTTTTACCTCGAATTCTTGAATGGGGGTCTTACTGCCAGTTAATTCGGGATAAAAATTCAAATCCTGAAGGTCATTGCCTTCAGGATTTGATTCTTGAATGGATATTTATAGAAATGGCCTCTTCTATTTTAGATATGCTATAGCCATATTAAAGGCTGACAGTCGGCTCAAGTATCGTTAATGTATTATTGATTGTATCCAGATTGGCGGTTGCACCAATTGGAATGGACGCTTTATAATAGCCGTGGGCAGACATGAGATTCGTCATAAGCGGTTTACCTAGTGGCACAACAAATTCATTAATGAAATCTTCGTAAGTCTGACCATAAGCAATTGGACAATTTGTACACTCGCCTAAAACAATGCCGATACAGTCGGCAAATTTTCCAGCAAGCTTCAAATGATTCATATATCGATAGACTTTATTAATGGGTTCATGCGTCTCTTCCAAAAACAAGATTTTGTTTCGTGTGTCTATTTCAAAAGAGGTTCCTAAGTTATCAACAAAGGAGGCTAAGTTCCCTCCAACAATGGGACCCGTGACATTCCCGGGAACACGGCTTATAAGTGGAATATCGGGTGGATTAACAATGAGCCGAGGGGCCGTGAGGGTTGACGTATCTATAAAAAACTGGTCGAAATTATAAGCGGGTGTAGCCAGTTGAAAGTCGATCAGCATTAGACTTTGAAATGTGATTAAATCGGCATATTGATAAAGGACATTCAATAATATCGTCATATCACTATAGCCTGTTATAATTTTTGGGTGACGGCGAATGATTTCATAATCGAGATATGGAAGAATGCCCGCAACACCAACACCACCTCGAGTAGGCAAAATTAGCTTGACTTGATCATTTTCAAACATAGCCATCAAGTCAGACGCACGTTCCTGATCTGTGCCAGCAAGGAAGCCATCTTGAGCATAGACATATTGACCCAATACGACTGTAAATCCCATATCTAGGAGCGTATTAATTCGCGCATCAATTATACTCCGGTCTAACGGACTCCCCAATGTCACAATTCCAATTGTATCACCTGGGCGCAAAATAAGTGGTCTTGTCGCCATCGTTTCTCCCTCCAGAGCAGTGCATATACCCTCTAAGGAACAGTATATTAAGGAAGGGAGATATTTATGATCTGAAAATTTTAATAAGGTATGAATCAGGGGCGGATAAGCGAAAAGGATGCATATGTGAAGTCCCTCTATGTTTCTGTCGAACTAATGGCATTACATAATAGCAATATATCTTCAAGTATAACTGCACGCAAATAGGCAGGAGCCTGCCAATACTCACGAAGTAACCAACCCAGTTCATTCACAAAGGTGTTTTTATCGTGATGATTTAAGATGTTTTTTCCTCTCCTTTTTTATAAAAATTTCTATCTCATTAAAATAAAAAAAGCCTGATCCATTTCATATCAAGCTTACTAATCTATTCAGGTTATTTTAACTTATTAATGGTTTTCCCTTTATTTTTGCTTCGTAAACATCCGCTTCCTTAAGTTGTTTAAAGCTCGCCACTCCACTCTTTAAAAAACTGCTTTAAATATCCTTCCATATAGCTATGTCTGGTTTCCGCCATTCTCCTTGCATATTCCGTGTTCATTAAATCTTTTAAATGTAATAATTTATCATAAAAGTGTTGGATGGTGCTAGCATGTTCAATTTGAAGGTGTTGAGATGAATGAGGAGGTTCGCATTCTTCTATAGGATCATAAATTAATCGATCCATAGCTCCTGAAAAAGCGAATGTACGTGCAATGCCAATTGCTCCAATTGCATCAAGCCGATCAGCATCTTGAACAATCTCCCCTTCCTTTGTCTTCATAGGTGGACGCCCGCCCCCTCTGTATGACATTGTCTGAATGATCTCAATAACACTTGCTATTGTATGATCTTCTACTGTTAAATCCTTTAACCATTTTTTTATTTTCTCAATTTGTTCTGCCTCATTCTCATATAATTTAATATCAGCTATATCATGCAATAAGGCTGCTAATTCACAAATAAATATATCTGCCTTTTCCTCTTCTGCAATGATTTTGGCTGTTTGAGTAACCCGAACAATATGCCACCAATCATGTCCACTTGCATCCGCTTTCAACTTTTGATAGACCCATTCTCGTGTTTTATCTAAAATAACGGCTTTATCCATGTGTCTTCGCTCCACCTATATCTTTTTTGTAGGCTCAAACTTCTTATGCAGGATTAGAACGGCGCAGTCATTATTACGCTTTACGCCGTTCTCCATATCATTATATCTTTCTGCTCTTCTTATTTATATTGAAGCAAATAATATTTTTTCTTTCCGCGACGGATGACAGTGAATTTTCCATCCAATTTGTCGCTTTCTTCTATTATATAATGCACATCCGTCATTTTCTCCCCATTAATGGAGACTGCACCATTTTGAATATCTTCTCTTGCTTGACGTTTGGATGGTGAGATTTTTGCCTGTACTAAAATTTCGACTAGTCCAGTTTCCATTCCTTCTTCATGTTCAAATGTAGGGACATCCTTCATACCTTGGGCAATTTCCTTTGCATTTAAAGAAGCAAAGTTGCCACTAAATAAAGCTTCCGTTATGCGAATAGCTTGCTGTAAGGCCTCTTCCCCATGGATTAATCGTGTCATTTCTTCTGCTAATGTCCGTTGTGCTTTCCTTAAATGGGCTTCTGATTGTACTGATTTCTCCAGCTCTTCAATTTCCGGTTTTTCCAAAAAGGTAAATAGCTTTAAATATTTGATCACATCGGCATCTGAAGTATTAATCCAAAATTGATAAAATTCATAAGGAGTCGTTTTGTCTGGATCAAGCCAAATGGCCCCACTCTCTGTTTTACCAAATTTTGTCCCATCTGCCTTTGTTACCAAAGGAATCGTCATCCCAAATGCCTTCGCACCTTCTCCAGACATTTTTCGAATCATTTCTAAGCCAGTTGTAATATTTCCCCATTGATCACTACCACCAATTTGCATTTTACAGTTCCAGCTTTCGTACAATTGGTAGAAATCAATCGCTTGAAGAATGGTATACGTAAATTCGGTGAATGAGATTCCGGTCTCCAATCGTGATGAAATCGTATCCTTGGCCAGCATATAGTTAACACCAATATTTTTCCCATAATCTCTTAAGAAAGTAATCAAATCCATTGGTCCTACCCAATCAAAGTTGTTTGTTAGGACCGCTCCATTTTCACCTTGAAAATCAAAGATTTGCTCAAGCTGCTTTTTAAGTCCTTGCACATTTTGCTCGACTTGTTCCATCGTTTGCAGCTTTCTCTCTTCTTTTTTCCCACTAGGGTCGCCAATCAATCCTGTCGCCCCACCAACCAAAACAATAGGACGATGTCCATGTGTCTGAAATCTTCTAAGGGTAAGAAATGGCAGCAAGTGGCCGATATGCATGCTATCCGCGGTTGGGTCCACACCACAATATAAAGATATTTTTTCTTTATTTAATGTGTCTGCTAAACCTTCCCCATCCGTTTCTTGATAAATGAGACCTCTCCATTTTAAATCATCTAATAATGTACTCATCTTCTGTCCTCTCTTTCAAAAAAATAAAAAACGCCCCTTCGTAAAAACGAAGGGACGAATTATTATCGTGGTACCACCCAACTTGAGAAACGATTGCTCGCTTCCCCGCTCTCCATATATAACGGCATTAAACCGTTTGTCGCTATTAATCATTCTTCACGACAAATGCTCAAGGAGGTAATTCGTTCGACTGTTTGTATCGATTTGCACCAACCATCGATTCTCTAATCACAGGGACAGCCCACTACTTATTCCTATCAAAGCAAGTATGTTTTTTAATGAACTTAACGTATTTTAACCATATTCCAACAAGAATGTCAAATTCCCACAAAAATTTCGCTTACTCTACCATTCCTATCCATGAATTATGCTATAATAGGAATGATTTTGGGAGGGATGAAAAAAATGAAAGACCAAGTGCAAAAAATTTGGGAGAGTATCAAAGAATTTGCTTCCAAAATTCATTATAAATCGATCTTAAGAGGGGCGAGAGTTACATACGGTGTAACTTGGAATCTTCTGCTTCTATTTATCATTGTCTTTATTATTGGGGGAGCTTTTGCAGGTGGTATTGGATTAGGTTATTTTGCCTCACTTGTTAAAGACCAAAAAGTATTGGCAAAAGAAGAGATGGTGAAAAGTGTTCACCAATATGAGGAAACTTCCACAGTTTATTTTGCTGGTAATAAAGAATTAGGGAAATTACGGGCTGATATTGACAGAGAAGAAATTAAAATTGACGAAGTTTCCGATAACCTAAAGAAAGCCGTTGTTGCAACAGAAGATGAATATTTTTATGAGCATAAAGGAGTCGTTCCAAAAGCTCTATTTAGGGCCGTATTCCAAGAATTTACGAATTCCGCTGTGCAATCAGGAGGAAGTACACTCACACAGCAATTAATAAAAAACCAAATTCTTACAAACGAAGTTTCTTTCGATCGAAAGGCAAAAGAAGTTTTGCTCGCCCTGCGGATTGAACGTTTTATGGATAAGGATGAAATTTTAGAAGCCTATTTGAATGTCACGACATTTGGGCGAAATTCTACTGGGCAAAATATTGGCGGTGTACAAGCAGCCGCAACGGGAATTTTTGGTGAGGATGCAAAAGATCTTACCCTCCCCCAAGCTGCCTTCATTGCTGGTTTACCACAAAGTCCATTCAGGTATACTCCCTTTACAAACCAAGGAGAAATAAAAGATCCTGAATTGCTAGAGCCTGGTATAAATCGAATGAAGACCGTTTTAAACAGAATGAAAAAAGAAGGTTATATTAAGGAAAAAGAATATAAAGAAGCTATCGCTTATGACATTACAAAGGATTTCATTCCTAAGCAGCAACGATCTTATGATAAGTACCCTGCTATAATGGCGGAAATTGAAGAAAGATCAATTGACATATTAGCAGAAGTGCTCGCGAAACAAGATGGCCACAAAAAGAAAGATTTAGAGAAAGATGAAGATTTAAAACAAAAGTACGTAACCTTAGCTGACCGGGATATTCGCCAAAATGGCTATCAAATACATTCCACCATTAACAAAAAGTTATATGATACTTTTGAAAAAGCAAAGAATGAATATCAGAACTACGGTCCTACCTATAAAAGAGACCGAACAAACCCAGAGACAGGCGAAATGGAAGAAGTTGACGATCCGATGCAGGTCGGGGCAATTTTAATTGATAATAAAACAGGGAAAATTTTAAGTTTTGTTGGGGGGCGAGATTTTAAACAAGATCAATGGAATTATGCCACCAATGTACCAAGACCAAATGGATCCAGTATGAAGCCATTACTTGTTTACGGTCCAGCAATCGAAATGGGAGAAAGTGCTCCCGGTGCAGTCATTGCCGATTTACCGTATAATTTCCCTAATGGTTCCGGTGGAACGTACACACCAAAAAACTACTCTTCTTGGAGATACTATGGTCTTGTATCAGCAAGAGAAGCTTTAGCCAATTCCTATAATGCTTCAGCCGTTAGTACTTTTTATAAAATTCGCGATAAGGATCCTGCGAAATATTTACGTAAGATGGGAATTACCAGCGTTAGTAAAGAAGAAGGAAGTTATCTCTCCTCTGCACTCGGTGGACTCACACATGGGGTGAAGGTAGAAGAAAACACCAATGCCTATACAACCTTTGCCAATGGAGGAGAATTCATTGATGCTTATATGGTTGACAAGATTACAGACCATGATGGCGAGATTGTCTATGAGCATAAGAAAAAGCCTGTTGAAGTTTTCAGCCCACAAACCGCTTATTTAATGATTGATATGATGCGTGACGTATTCAATCGACCAGGGGCAACGGCTTCCTCTGTTCCTGGAATGTTAAAGTTTTCTACAGATTGGGCAGGAAAAACAGGGACAACGAATGAATATCGTGATTCATGGCTCATTGGTTCAAATCCGAATATCACATTTGGTTCTTGGGTTGGTTATGCTTCTAATCGAACATCAAGTACGGATAATGGACAACGGAATTATGGAATTTGGGCCAAGCTGATGAACGCGGCTTATGATGTAGATCCAGAATTAATTGCACCAAAAGAACGTTTTAAAGCCCCTGGGGGAATTGTGAACCGTTCTTACTGTGCCGTTTCTGGAATGGCTCCATCTGAAGCCTGTCAAAAAGCAGGACTTGTTCGAACAGATATCTATAATGCAAAATATGTACCAGATAAAACAGATGATAGCCTAGGTGCCGGTGGCCGCTATATTTTAGCCAATGGAAATAAATATGCTGCCTTATCTTCTACACCGAAAGAATTTACAAAATCAGGATTGATCATCAATCAAAGTTTTCTAAATCGAATCACCTATGGTTTTGTGAGTGACTATTCCCAACTCGTTCCAGCAAATTCCCAATGGGAAAAACTGGTTGTAGCCGATGCTAAATTAGAAGATGATGGGAAAGCACCAGCAACTGTTTCTGCAAAAATGGATGGCCAAACAATTACATGGAGTAGATCTGACAGTCACGATGTTATCGGATATCGTGTATATAATGAAGGTGGTAAAAAAGTCGCTTCTGTTCTTTCCGATGGTACACTCTCTCAAAAAGTCGGAAATGGAAAATTCTATGTTGTCGCAGTCGATGTAGCTGGCAGGGAATCTAAACCGTCCAATCATGTTGGCAAAGATAGGGAAGAAGAGAAGAAAAAAGAAGAGGAAAAGAAAAAGAAAGAAGAAGAAGACAAAGCTAAAGAAGTGGCAAAAAAAGCAGAAGAGGAAAATAAGAAAAAAGAAGAACAGCAAAAAGTAAAAGATGAGCAAAAAAAAGCAGAAGAAGCAAAACAAAAGGAACAAGAGCAAAAGCAGGAGGAAGCAAACAAGGAGAAAGAGAAAGAAGAGGAAAAAGAGCCGCCAAAGCAGGATGAAGAAGAATAGACCGAACCAGCTTTATCTATACAAAAAAAAGTGGTTACCCTTTTATCAAGGGTAACCACTTTTTTCAAAGTCGGATGTCCTTACTACAACCGCCCTCCGCTTTTCTTTGGCTAGCTACTGCGCCTAGCGACTAGCAAATTTACGTCTTCCTCCTACGATAAGTCAACATCGACTCGTCCTGCGGACTCCTCGTGTTTCCTTTATCTCGTCGAAAGTCTTTAAATTTAGGCCAACAAGATGTTGGTCAGAACAGCGTTGCGACGTACAGGAAGTACTAGTGCAGACGAAGCGACAGGACGTCGCGTTTGAGTCTGCCGCCAGGACGGCGCGAATTTAGCTGTTCATCATCCCGCTAAACAGGCGCTTCCGCTTTTCTCTGTCTAGCTGCAGGCGGTAGGGGCTCGAGGTCAAATAACCCTGAACCCATAAAGGGAAAGTTCACCCTTCTTTGGTTCAGGAACATTTGCTTGTCGCCCCTAGGCAACCGCCTTCCGCTTTTCTAGTCTAGTCTTCCATTGTGGATAGGTCGCCTGTTGGTAAATCAAGCTCCCAGGCCTTTAAGACCCGGCGCATAATTTTCCCGCTTCGTGTTTTCGGCAGCTTGTCGCGGAATTCAATTTCACGGGGTGCTGCGTGGGCAGCAAGACCTTTTTTCACAAATTGTCTAATATCCTCTTTTAATTCGTCTGTTGGTTCGTTTCCTTCAAGTAGAGCAACGAACGCTTTAATGATTTCACCGCGAACAGGATCGGGTTTTCCAATTACCCCTGCTTCTGCCACAGCTGGGTGCTCAAGAATTTTACTCTCTACTTCAAATGGACCTACTCGTTCACCAGAGGTCATAATGACATCATCGACTCTCCCTTGGAAGAAGAAGTAGCCATCTTCATCCACATAGGCAGAATCACCTGAAACATACCAGCCTCCTGGTAGAAAATATGAATCATACTTTGCCTGGTTGTTCCAGACCGCACGCATCATAGAAGGCCAACCTTTCTTAATCGCTAAATTCCCCATCCGATTAGGCGGTAAGATATTTCCTTGGTCATCTACAATCGCAGCTTCTACGCCTGGGATTGGTTTCCCCATTGAGCCTGGTTTAATTTCTAAGCAAGGGAAATTCACAATCAATTGTGCCCCTGTTTCCGTCATCCACCACGTATCATGGATCCGTTTGTTGAACACTTTTGATCCCCAGCGAATCACTTCCGGATTAAGCGGTTCACCTACACTCAACACATGGCGAAGCTCTGAAAGATCAAATTGTTTTACTAGCTCATCCCCAGCACTCATTAACATTCTAAATGCCGTTGGAGCGCTATACCACACAGTCACACCAAAATCCTCTAAAGTTTGATACCAAGTTTCTGGCTTAAACCGTCCTCCTACAATCACATTTGATGCACCTGCTAGCCACGGTCCAAAAATCCCGTACGATGTACCTGTTACCCAGCCTGGATCAGCTGTACACCAATAGACATCTTCTTCTTGTAAGTCTAATACCCAACGGGCTGTCTGATATTGCTGAACCATGGCATTATGAACATGAAGGACCCCTTTAGGACGACCAGTTGAACCAGAAGTGTAGTGTAAAATTAGGCCATCTTCCCGATCCACCCATTCAATATCTAAATCGTTATCTGCTTCATGCATATGTTTTTGAAAATCAATAAGCGTTTCTGTTTCTTCAACATCTTCTCCTACCAGGAAAACAGTCTTCAAATCAGGCAATTCTTCGACTGGAACCCTTTCAAGTAATTCTGGAGTCGTCACAAGCACTTTCGCTTTACTATCTTCTAATCTATCTTTCACGGCCCCTTCCATAAAAGCCTCGAACAAAGGACCGACGATCGCACCAAGCTTAATCGTTCCCAATGTGGCAAAATATAATTCAGGGGAACGAGGCATGAAGATAAAGACTCGGTCTCCTTTTTCAACATTTCCATGCGTTTTCAAAACGTTAGCAGCCTTATTCGTCAATAATTTCATATCACGAAATGTATATTTTTCCTCCCTATTATCATCACGAAAATAAAGAGCAACCTTATTTTTCCTAAACGTTTCTGCATGACGATCAATGGCTTCATAAGCCATATTGACTCGACCTGTTTCATACCATGAGAACTGCTTCTCAGTATCAGCCCAATCAAAATTTGCACAAGTATCCTTGTAGTTTACTAGATTGTATTTACCTTGAACAACCGGTAACGCTTCCAAGTTCATTTCTTGACAACTCCCTTTTGTTCGATTTACATTCACCACTCTTCTAGTAGCGTATAAGCTATCATTCTCTTATTTTAAAATAGCTTTCACTGTATACGCTTACTATAAATGGTGTATACTATTATAATATAAGACTAACTCATTCACAATTTTTTCACAATATATTTAATCATTTTTTAATGTTAATCGATCTGAAAGGAGGGGTTTAAATGGATCACAAAAAAACATATAATGCTAGACAGCTTAAGAGCAATAATGGAACTTTGCTGATTGAAGGCCCAATATCAGGAGATACGCTGGCAAATTTAGCGTTTCATGAGGACTTAGTCGCTTTTAGGCCCGCTAAACAGCAACAGGAAGCGCTAGTTGAAATTGCTGATCTCCCTGAAGGGCGCATTATTATCGCTCGCGAAGAAAATCAAGTTGTCGGCTATGTCACCTTCCTATATCCTGATCCACTTGAACGCTGGTCGCAAGGAAATCTTGAAAATTTAATTGAGCTAGGTGCGATAGAAGTAGTCCCAAAATTTCGCAGTGCCGGTGTTGGGAAGGCCTTGCTAGATGTATCCATGATGGATGATGCAATGGAGGATTATATTATTATCACAACAGAATATTATTGGCACTGGGATCTTAAAGGGACTGGATTAAATGTGTGGGAATATCGAAAAGTGATGGAGAAAATGATGAGTTCAGGCGGCCTTGTATGGTATGCAACAGATGATCCTGAGATCACCTCTCATCCGGCCAATTGCTTAATGGTCCGTGTTGGTAAAAGAGTGCCCCCAGATTCTGTCCAGAAATTTGATAATATCCGGTTTATCAATCGTTTTATGTATTAACGATTTTCTCTAAACAGACACTTCGTGATAGAAGAACTCGATTATGTATTAAACTTTCAGTGGCGGACGTTAGCAATTGATGTCAGCACCTTTAAGCTGACTTGGCCATTTTTACATATACTTGAATAGGAGTTGACTGGATTGC
Organism: Bacillus sp. J14TS2; assembly: GCF_018333015.1. NCBI lineage: Bacteria > Bacillati > Bacillota > Bacilli > Caryophanales > Bacillaceae > Bacillus > Bacillus sp. J14TS2. The sequence goes on from NZ_BORE01000011.1 coordinate 57,576, forward strand.
TTGTAGAAGAAATAATGAAAAAAAATGTTATAACCCTTACTCCCGATGATTCTCTAAGAGCAGCGATTGAGCTGATGCATGATGCTAAAATTCGCCATTTGCCATTATTGAACAATAAACAAGAAATTGCTGGACTTGTAACAGAAAGAGATATTAAAGCCGCTACACCTGTTTTATTGGAAGGTGATAAGGCGCAGGAGTTATTAGAACAACCATTATCAACTATCATGATCACAGAGGTAATCACGGGGCATCCGCTGGATTTTGTTGAAGAGGTTGCTTCTTTATGCTACATCCATCGCATTGGGTGTCTTCCGATTGTTCAAAACAATAAACTTATTGGCATTTTAACAAGTACTGATTTATTACATACGCTTGTAAAGTTAACTGGCGCAGATCAACCTGGCTCCCAGATTGAAATTAGAGTTCCCAATCGTGCGGGTATCTTACATGAAGTTACGTCTATTTTTAAAAATAACCAAATCAATGTCTTAAGTGTTCTAGTTTATCCTGATTCTCATAATATGGACCATAAAGTGCTGGTATTTAGGGTCGCTACTATGAATCCCCTTAAGCTTGTGCAGACTTTGAAAGAGTTTGGACTTGATGTGATTTGGCCAAATATCCCTGGTTTGGATGAGTGACATGAAAAAAGATGCTGTTTTTATTTATTCTGATGAATTACTCGCCTATCGTTTTTCAAAGCATCATCCCTTTAACCAGCAGAGATTATTGTTAACGTTAGATTTACTAAAACAAATAAACGCGATTAGTCCAGAAGATATTGTAGCTCCACGTATGGCAACAGAGGAAGAATTACTTCTCAACCATCAGAAACCCTATATTGAAGCGGTGAAAATGGCTAGTGTTGGAGAGCTTCCTAATCATCAAGCGGAAAGTTATGGGCTTGGTACAGAAGACACACCGATTTTTCAAGATATGCACAAAGCAAGTAGCAGACTGGTCGGAGGCACTTTAACAGCAGTCGATCAGGTTATGCAAGGGAAAGCCCTTCATGCCCTTCATCTTGGCGGCGGACTTCATCATGGTTTTAGTGGAAAGGCTTCTGGCTTTTGTATTTATAATGATAGTGCAGTGGCCATAAAATATTTACGAGAAAAATATAATGCACGAGTGATGTATATTGATACAGATGCCCATCATGGGGATGGTGTTCAAGCCTCTTTTTATGATGATGATGCTGTCTGTACATTGTCCTTACATGAAACAGGTCGTTATCTTTTCCCAGGAACAGGAAATGTCAATGAATGGGGACAGGACCGTGGATATGGTTATTCTTTCAATATTCCGCTAGATGCTTTTACTGAAGACGATTCTTTTTTAAACGCTTACTCGACTTCTATTATGGAAATAGCTGAATACTTTAAACCCGATATTATCCTAACGCAAAATGGAGTGGATGCACACTATCATGATCCATTAACCCATCTCTCTACGACCATGAGGACGTATCGCAACATTCCTAAGCTCGCTCATAAGCTTGCTCATCAATACTGTAATGGAAAATGGATAGCTGTTGGTGGTGGCGGCTATGACATATGGAGAGTCGTTCCGAGAGCCTGGTCGTTTATTTGGCTAGAAATGACGGAACATGCAGAGGTCTCTGGTCCCCTGCCCAAAGAGTGGATTGAAAACTGGCAAGAGAAGGCCCCTGTTCCCTTACTTAAGGAGTGGGATGACCCAGACGACATGTACGATCCCATCCCTCGCCGCTTAGATATCGAAGAAAAAAACGAACAGACAGTAGATCGAGCATTATATTTTGTTAGACAAGAACAGAAACGCAAGCCCTGATTTAAGGTAGAACAGCTAAAAAATCATTATCCTGACGCTCGCAATGCTGTTCTGCCCCGCATCCTGCGGTTTCCGGCAATCCCTCTACTATTTAAAATTCAGAAAAAGATCCAAATCGCAATGATTTGGATCTGTCTGTAACATATGAAAAGAAAATGGTCTTTAAACGTGTTGCTGTTTATTTCGTTGTGTCACGATATTCAATTCGATGTGGGAGTAAAACAGTTCCTTCATCGATTTCCTCTTTGTTCATATATTTTGTTAGTAATCGCATGGCGACTGCACCAATATCATAAAGAGGTTGAGAAATTGAAGAAAGTTGTGGTCGTACCATGGTAGCTAATTTCGTATCGTCAGAAGAAATAATTTCTAGTTCATTTGGAATGGAAACTCCCTGATCTTGTGCCCCATTCATAATGCCAATGGCCATATCATCATTTCCGGCGATAATAGCTGTCGGACGGTCTTCGATCTCATTGAATTTACTCCAAACCTCAAGGCCTGATTCATACGTTTCATCGCCTTCAATGACATAGTCCTCTTGGTATTCAATGCCTGATGCTTCTAGTGCGTCCTTATAACCCACTAGTTTTTGTTCCTGATTAATTGGATTATTTAAAGGTCCGATCACAAAACCGATGTTTTTATGACCTTGTTCAATGAGAGAAGAAACTGCATCATAGGTTGCTTGACGATAATCAATATTAATCGAAGGAACTCCTCCAGATGGATCTACAGATCCCGCTAGAACAATGGGAACAGGGGAACGTTTAAATTCATCGATATGAGTTTGCGTAATATGTCCACCCATAAAGACAATCCCATCCACTTGTTTTCCTAACATTGTATTCAGCAAGTGCATTTCTTTATCCAAATTTTGATCAGAGTTACTTAGAATAATGTTGTATTTATACATTGTGGCAATATCTTCAATTCCTCGAGCTAATTCTGCATAGAAAATACTCGAAATATCAGGGATAATCACTCCAACCGTTGTCGTCTTTTTACTTGCAAGACCCCTTGCTACAGCATTTGGACGATATTCTAGACGTTGGATTACTTCCATTACTTTTTTGCGAGTCGCAGGTTTCACATTTGGATTACCATTTACAACTCTAGAGACAGTTGCCATGGAGACATTGGCTTCTCTTGCGACATCATATATTGTGATATTCATTGGTCTCACACTCCTCTTATTTATTGTCAACAAAAAAACGAAAAACTAACCATTTTTAAACAAAATATCCCATTTTTATTATCATACGCTAATGATTCGCTATCAAGCAAATGAAAGCATTTATTTTTGTCAGATTTTGTCACCCAAGTGAACTATTTCACAACAAAAATTATACTTAACAAAAAATAGCATCAATCTGTTTAACATTCTTCTCATCTTCAGGCTATTATGGTACATTTCTTATAATAGCAGAAAATCACTCAATTGAGTAATGAAAAGTGAGTTATGAATGAAAACATCTTTATTTTTTCCACTATTTTGGTATTAAAGTCATTTTTTAAAAAAGAAGCAGGTGATTTTTCAGTGAAAAAGGAGCGAATTTTCGCTTTAGATATTGGTACACGTTCGGTTGTCGGGCTTATTCTTGAACAAACCGATGATCAATATACAGTACTAGACTTATTTATGAAAGAACATAAAGCAAGGGCGATGCACGATGGGCAAATACATGATATCGTCGCTGTGGCAGAAATAATTACAGAAGTAAAAAGACATTTAGAAGAAAAACATGGAAATTTAACAAAGGTATGTGTCGCGGCTGCTGGTCGCTCATTAAAAACCGAAAGAGCCAAAGCAGAAGTGAATATCACTGGTAAGCCGATGCTTACGAAAGAAGATATCCTGTATTTGGAGCTCTCTGCTGTCCAAGCGGCTCAAGCAATTGTGGCAGAAGAGCAACAGACTGACCATACGCATTCCTATTATTGTGTAGGGTACTCTGTTCTTCATTATTCTATTGATCAAGAGGTAATCGGTAACCTGATTGACCAACAGGGCGAGCTTGCCTCGGTTGACATTATTGCAACCTTTTTACCAAGAACGGTTGTCGATTCATTAATTAAAGCGTTAAACCGCGCAAATTTGAAACTAGATGCACTCACACTTGAACCAATTGCGGCCATCAATGTGCTTGTACCTGTCTCCATGCGAAGACTTAATGTCGCCCTCGTTGATATCGGCGCAGGTACTTCAGATATAGCCATTACAAATGAAGGCACGGTTGTTGCCTATGGGATGGTTCCAAATGCTGGAGATGAAATCACAGAAGCCGTTAGTGAACAGCTACTTTTAGACTTCCCTGTTGCAGAAAAAGTAAAACGACAATTATGGGAGCAGGATTATGTGCAAGTGAAAGATATTTTGGGCTTTGAAACAGAAATTTCAAAAGATGAAGTGATCGGACAAATTTTACCAGCTGTTGACAATTTAGCAACAGAAATTAGCAATGAAGTAAAATCATTAAACAATGGGCTTCCTCCCAAAGCCGTCATGCTTGTTGGGGGCGGGAGTATGACGCCTGAACTGCCTAAACAAATTGCTCAGCTTCTAGGATTACCGGAAAATCGAGTGGCAATTAGAGGCGCCGATGCCATTCAAGGGTTAACCTTTTCCGAGCATATTTCCAATGGACCAGAGAATATTACCCCGATTGGGATTGCCATTTCGGCTCGTAATATGCCAATTAAATATGTATCTTTCACGATTAACGAACAATCTAGTCATATGTTTGCGGTGAAAGAACTAACGGTTTCTGATTGTCTCCTCGCCTCTGGTCTAGCGATAAAGAATCTTTATGGAAAACCTGGGCTAGCTAGCTTTATAACATTAAACGGGCAATCATTAACCTTACCAGGCACCTACGGGAAAGAGCCGATCATTATAAAAAATGGACTAGAATGTCAATTGGATGATATTGTGCACGATGGCGATCAACTTACGGTGGAAAAAGGAGCAGATGGCATTCGAACTTCAGTAAAGATCAAAGACTTACTAGATGATGTTCCAGAGAAATTGGCAATGATTAATGGGCAAAAATATCCTGTTCACATGCGGATCAGCCGAAACGGCCAAGACAGCGATCTTCATGCTGTGATTCAAGATGGAGATGTGATTTACACAAAATATCCTGAAACCATTGATGAACTTATCCATATCCTGCAATTGGATGAACTGCACTCTCTGCTCCGTCCTTTCAGAATAAAAATGAATGGAAAGGAAATGTTTTTTCCATATTTTTCTGGGCAAATATTGCTCAATGGAAATGAAGTAACAAGTCATGAGAAACTGCCCAATCATATCGACCTAACCATTGTACAAAAGATGATCCCAACCATTCAAAATCTAAGCTTACTTCTTCAACACTCCATTCATCGTTCTATTACTGTTTTCTACGAAGAGCAGCCAATTACGATTCAGAAAACAGCCGTTGAGTATGTGAAGAATGGTATACGCTTAGATCCTGACACCATCATCATTGATGGAGATCAAATTGAATACAAAGAGAATCCGAATGATGGTTTTATATTTCAAGATATCTTTCAATATGTAGAAGTCCATAAACCAGAAGAGGCAAAAGGCAACTTTTCCTTGAAAATTAATAGCAATGAGGCCACTTTTTACTCACCTATTCGCGATGGAGACCATTTAGAAATTGTTTGGCCGATCAGGGCAAATTGATAACAATGACGCAAACGCCTTAAGTTTTTATCATGAAAAAAGACGAAGAGATTTTTCGCTCTTCGTCTTCTTGGTGATAGAAGAATTACTTTTTAGCCATTTCTTCTTCTTTTTCCTCAACCTCATCGCTTTTTTCTTGGACTGCCGAATCCACTTGGTCGACACCCTTTTCTACTCGATCCGCAGTTTGTTCTACATTTTCGTTAACTGTTTCTTTCCACTCATCTGCCGTATCTTTCACAGATTCAGCTACTTGCTCTGTTTTATCCTTTACAGTTCCACGTAGCTTTTCCGTTGTTTCTTTCACCGTGTCTGCAACATTACTGCTTTTTTCTACAGCAGCTTGACGAAGTTGATCGGTCTTTTCTTTCGCTGTAGCAGTTAATTCTGTTCCTTTTTCCATCACAGTTTCTTTCCATTCTCCAGACTTGTCCTTTAATGTTTCCACTTGGGTCCCAATGTCTGTTCTTAATTCTTTCCCCGATTTTGGTGCCATTAGAAGCGCAGTTGCTGCTCCTACAATACTACCTACCACAATTCCAATCATAAAATTACTCGTTGTATTTGTATCTTTTTGCTCATTTGTCATTTTACTCTTCCTCCTTATTATTAGTGACTTCGCTCCCATTTCGGTGCAGGGATTGCTTTTGGAGCAGTCGATTTTTGTTTTCGCGAAGACTCATGCTTGCCTTTTTCACCAAACCATTTATCTTTTATTTCTTTAAATGCCGCTCCCCATTGTACGACTTGGGCTATTTTCTCCTGATTTCTATTCATTGATGATGAAATCGAGGTTGTAACCTTTTTCAGAGAATGGTTCAACTCTTGGACCGTTCCGCCTACCTCTTGTACTGCATTGACAACAGTATCCAACTTCTCTACTTTGCCCTGAATATCTTCCGCAAGACTATTTGTCTTATGTAGTAGCATCGTGGTCTCACCTGTTACACCTTCAAGCTGTTTGTTTAGACTGTCCAGTGTGTGTGATACGCTTGCCATCGTCCCCTTTAGTTCATTCAATGTTCTCATTAAACTGATGACGAGGATAGCAAAGGCAATCGCTATAACAGCCACACTTAAATATAAAATTATAATCACGTGTCCAACACCTCCTATGTTCATTTGTCTATACCCTCTGAAGTAAAAAACTAAACTTCCTTCACTAAATAAACTTCGTCATAAATAGATATAATTCCTTCCTTTTCCTTAAAATTTGTGAAAAAGGTCATATATTGTTTAATTTATACTATTTCAAATGATCTATTCAAGAAATCAAGAAAGGCGCAAGCGTCTTGATCTAGGAAGAAAGACTAAAAGTCGACATCCTGTTGGCAAGGCTCAAACCAATAATTGCTTCGTCTGGATTAATACATCCTGTACGTAGCATCGACAACGGCCCAGAACTGGATAATACCCAATCCAAAGTAAGAAAAAGCCTGGAGCGTTTTCCAGGCTTTTTCTTCTCAATTATTGTGCCTTCCTCAATTGTTTGGCTAAGAAATTTTCATATTCCAATTGAAACTTTTGAATATCGCCAGCGCCCATAAATAAAATCACTGCTTGATCGTGTAAACTCAATGAAGAAGTGTCATGCTCATCGAGGATTTCAGCCCCGTTAATTTGCGTCTGTAAATCCTCGATCGTTAATTTCCCATGATTTTCTCGAGCAGAGCCAAAAATATCACATAAATAAACTTTATCTGCTTCACTTAAGCTTTCGGCAAACTCTTGTAAGAAAGTTTGAGTTCTGGTAAAAGTGTGTGGTTGAAATACAGCAACAACCTCCCGCTCAGGGTATTTTTGCCTAGCAGCGTGAATCGTTGCCCTTATTTCTGCCGGATGATGTGCGTAATCATCCACCAAAATTTGATTCCCTACTTTTGTTTCTGTAAACCGCCTTTTCACCCCATTAAAGCTTTTGAATTGTTCTTTTAGAATGTTCACATCAATATCTTCATATTGACATAAAGCAATAACAGATAAGGCATTTAAAACATTATGTTCACCAAACAAAGGAATTTCAAAAGTTGCATGAAAATTATTTCTCACATACACATCAAAGGATGTTCCGTTAGAAGATGTTTGAACATTACGAGCTTGAAAATCATTTTCTTCTCTAAATCCGTAATATACAACCGGTGCTTTCGCGTGGATCTTTTGCAAGTAATCATCATCACCATATGCAATAATGGCTTTGTTCACTTGCATAGCCATATCCTGAAATGCTGAGAACACATCATCGATATTCGTGAAATAGTCAGGATGATCGAAATCAATATTCGTCATAATCGCATAATCCGGATGATAGGCTAGAAAATGTCTGCGGTATTCGCATGCTTCGAATACAAAATATTCCGCATCCTTCACTCCAGAACCTGTTCCATCACCAATCAAAAACGACGTTGGTTTAGCGCCGCCGATCACATGAGCCATCAAGCCTGTTGTCGAAGTTTTTCCATGCGACCCTGTCACTGCAATGCTTGTAAACTTTTCCAATAGCTCTCCTAAAAACGCATGATAACGAATCACGGGAATCCCTAATCTCTCCGCTTCTTCAATTTCTTCATGCGTGTCCGGAAAAGCATTTCCTGCAATCACTCTCATATTCGATTTAATATTTTCACGATCAAAAGGTAAAATAGTAATATTTGATTTTTCCAAAGATGCTTGAGTAAAGAAATACTTCTCCACATCCGAACCCTGTACATGATATCCCTTATCATGAAGAATTTGTGCAAGTGCGCTCATACCTGAGCCTTTAATACCTACAAAATGGTATATCGTCATTTTAGAACCTCCAACATACGTATCTCTATTCTTATCATATGAATTAAAACCTAAATTGGCTAAAATCTTTCAACCTGCTTCTCATTAGCCAACAAGACAGACTTTTCAATTCCTTTTCACCATTCATTACATACTCATGTATTTATTAATATCCAACCATTTATCAGGTTGTATGTAAAAAAAATCAGGAATTTCATTTCCATTCCAATATTATAGCATTATTCATCTTCCATGACTATGACACAAAAATTCATGCAAGCCGCTCCAAGAAATCAAGCCGAGTAAAAGAAGAGAGTAACATGCCCATCTCTCTTTTACTCGGGCAGATCATTTGAAGTCATGAAATCGTTTCTTGTAAGGACTCCCATTCACTTTCTGTCATTAAAACATCTCGAGGCTTACTCCCCTTCGCGGCGGAGATCACACCTTGTTGTTCCATCATATCAATCAATCTTGCGGCCCGATTATAACCGATCCGAAATTGTCGTTGTATCATGGAGGTGGATGCACTACCTTGTTTCATCACAAATTCACATGAGGCAAAGTATAATTCATCTTCTTCCTCTTGAACTTGAGTTTTCTTTAATAGTTCTTCCTGCTCAAACAGATAGTCGGGTTCACCTTGGGCGCGCACATGTTCAATCACACGATCGATTTCTCCATCAGAAACAAAGGTTCCTTGTAAACGAACAGGTTTCGAGGAACCACTTCCTAAAAACAACATATCGCCACGTCCCAGTAATTTTTCAGCGCCGCTAATATCAATAATCGTCCTTGAGTCCACTTGAGATGAAACAGAAAAGGCAATCCTTGTAGGGACATTTGCTTTAATGAGACCAGTAATCACATCAACAGATGGTCTTTGGGTCGCAATAATTAAATGGATCCCACAAGCTCTAGCTTTCTGAGCGATCCGGCAAATCGATTCTTCTACATCATGTGGTGCCATCATCATTAGATCAGCAAGTTCATCAATAATAATAACGATATAAGGCAGTTTTTCATTAAAGCGCCGATTTTCTTCAGCCAATTCATTAAAACGACCAATATTACGAACTGAAGCATGGGCAAATAGCTCATACCTGCGTTCCATTTCTTCGACTGCCCACTTGAGAGAGGCTGTCGCAGCCTTCACATCTGTAATAACAGGACTGACCAAATGAGGAATATGGTTATATGGTGCTAGTTCAACCATTTTCGGATCAATAAGTAGCAATTTTAGTTCATCTGGACTAGCTTTATACAGCAAGCTTACCAAAATGGAGTTAATGCACACACTTTTTCCAGAACCTGTAGCCCCTGCAATAAGACCATGAGGCATTTTTTGTAAATCCGTGACAATTGAATTTCCCGAAATATCCAGCCCAAGCGCAGCCGTTAACGGAGATTCCGACTCTAAAAAGCTAGGGTCCCCAATGATTTCACTTAACTGGACAGGTCTACTATCTTGGTTGGGAATTTCAATACCGATCGTTCTTTTCCCGGGTATAGGCGCCTCCATCCGAATATCTCGAGCCGCCATACTTAGCTTAATATCATCACTTAGATTAGTGATTTTATTAACTTTTACGCCTCGTTCGGGTTGGACTTCAAATCTCGTCACAGAGGGCCCTTGACTAACTTGAACGACCTGTGCTTGAACATTGAAATTGGCAAGTGTTTCGCTTAACAAAACCTTCTGTTCCTCAAGCCATTCCTTATTATTAACTTTTGAAACAGGGGGCTGCAAGAGAGATAACGCAGGATAATTATACGTTTCTAACGGTTCTTCTTGTTCATCCTCCAAAAATATAGCAGGACGTTGGGGTGTCTCTTTCTCCTTTGTATGCGTCACAGCCTCAATTGCACTGCTTTCCAACTCTTCTGCTCTCTCCTGTGAAGCAGGTTGGCTGCTTTCCTTTTTAATTAGTGGCTGTTCTCGCTTTTTTTCTTGTCTTTCACGCAAACTTTTCCGGTCGTTTTTTAACATAAGTACATTAAACGGCATAGCCGCACGAGTCGTTTCTCTTTTGGCAGGTCTACTAGGCTCCTCTTCAACACAACTTGGATCCTGCTCAACTGATATCTGTTCCTGTTCAAGTTCTATTGACTCTTCCGGTTTTTCATCCTCTATTTCCGCAAAACTTGGCTCCTCAACTGGTTCTTCTTCGATGATGGGCTCTGAAGACGCGATCTCCTCTTCAGCTCCCAACACGATTTCATCCGATATAGGCTCTAATTCTTCGTCTGCTTCTTCTACTACAGGATGCAAAAATAGCTCAGGCTCCCTCGTTGTCTCCTCATCCAACTGTAATTCCGTTTCAGTTTCCGGAGTTAAAAAGGTTAAAGGGAGAACTGTCTCCTGCTCTTCTGTATTTAAAGAGTTCTCTGGTTTTATTTTATTTTCGTTATTCTTTAAAAAAGAATCCTGTAGCTCATACTCCGTACTATTCTTTTTCGGCCGTTGATAACCAAAAATCGGAGACGGTATATGGCTTGGACGAAAAGGTTGTTTTAATTGACTTTCCACTTTTTTATTTTTTGGTTTTTCTACTTTTTCATACTGCGCTTTACTCTTTGAATGTTCCGCTTCTGTCTTCGCTACGGATGATTTTTCGTATTTTCTCTCATTTCGTTCTCTATGGTCATTTTTTGGCGTTCCTTTGTTAGGTGGAACTTGTTTGTCAGGTGGGTCTTGCATCAATGGAAAACGAAAATTACCTTTTGGATATTGATACGTCATTCTCGTCTCCATAGTGGATGAGGTGCGACGCGTATTGTCCATTTCTCTAGGTTGTTCTTGTTCATCAATCTCTTCATTCACAAATTTTGAGATAAATCTTTTAAGCCAGGACATCCTATCCCTCTTTCACTGTCATTTATAAGAAAAGCGCAAGGCGCCTAATATAGATGAACGGCTAACTGTGCGACATCCTGTCACTTCGTCTGTACTAGTAACATCCTGTACATCACAACGCCGTTCTGGCCCTAATCCTGTGGGACTCCGACAAGCAAATATTCCTAAATATTGTTACTTATCGCTAGAGCAAAATCCTGCACTAAGCAAATTCCTCTTTTTTAAAAAAATCCGCTTGTACCATTATAACAAATCTCACGTATAAAAATTGAGGAAAAAGGAACATTATAAAAGAATCACATTAATAAGGAGGTTTTTTAGTGAAGATTGTCAAATCGATTGCTGTTGCCGGTATCGCTTCTATGATGCTTATGGGCTGTGGTGCAAATGATAATAATAAAGATCAAGTCGCGGATAATAATGGCCCTCTTGATGTTAACTACGATACACGTAATCGGAATAACACAAGAGACGATCTAACATATCGAAATAATGGGACCAGAGATGGATATGGCACAACAAATGTTGGCGAGAATCGCGATCATGTTGGCAATAATAACCAAAATGATGGAAACAACATGAATAATGATCGCCATGTTGATGTGGCTGACGATATTGCTGATGAAGTATCTGACTTGAAAGAAGTCGATCGTGCGTATGTACTGAAAACCGGCAAAAATGCTTATGTAGCGGTAAAATTAACGAACGATCAAAATGATAAATTAAGCGACGATGTCAAAAATAAAATTGCAGATCGTGCGCGCAAGGCAGATGATAAACTAGATAATGTATTTGTTTCCGAAAACCCGGATTTCTTTGGGCAAATGCGTGGATACCGTGATGAACTAAATAACGGCAACCCTGTTAGTGGTTTCTTTGATAAATTTTCTGATACAGTAGAACGCGTTTTCCCTTCATCAAGATAAGAAAGAACAGCCGACCAAAGTAATGACATCATTGCGACGGTCGGCTATTTGGTTCAAAAGAAAATACCAATGATGACCAATGCCCCTAAAATAAGTCCTCCAATTGTCCCAATTACTTCTTTGTCCAAAATCTTTTGTGGCTGAGGTGTAAAGTATTTAATATCCTCAATATCTGTCTCTAATTTTTTGACAGTTTCTTGTAAAGATCTTATTTCTTTCAATAGTTCATTTTCCTGAGTTGCTGAAACCACTCCTTCTTCCTTTGTTGCAATTTCATTCTTTTCTTCCATCCATGCCTTCCCTCTTTCTAATAAAATCTTATATATGTGGTTAGTTTTTCCCTAATACAACGATCAGAAAGGTCGCAACTGGTCCCAATAACAATGAAAGTAAAAACCAGCCTAATCCACTTCTATTCTTGCCTTGCGCTAACCCTGCGTTAATTAATGCTAATGTTCCCCAGCCAACAAAATAACCTTCCATCCTTCTCTCCCCTTTCCAGATTACTTCTCATTATTGGATCCTTCAAAAGCCAAGCCGATTCCAACACCAATAGCGATCCCTATAGCAATATTGTCCATGGCCGTTCCGATTGCCAAACCAATCGCTATCCCTATGGCAATACCACTTCCACGGAATTTATTCTTTTTATTTTCTGCAGCCATCTTTTCTCCCTCTCGTTAAAAGCCTTTGTTAAATATACGATTTAAGAAGAAAAAGGATTCAAAACATTGGGTTTAGATCTAAAGCCACTATAAAAAGACCCGGTCGTTATTTTAAAACTTCACTGGTTTACAAACCCATTTTTTTCAATAGATACTATACGTAACATAACGTAAACTAAAGAAACCATTTCGATGCTGGTACATCGAAATGGTTCTATTTAGGAGATTCCCACTTGGGAGTCAGCACACTAAAACTGCCAGAGCTTGGAAACTCAAAGGGGGTTTTAGTCTTTTTTATGGAATAACAAGATAACAATGATCAAAATTCCAAATGCAAGCATAAAGAAATTGTTTCACACGCATCCCCCCTCCTATTGGAGGCATAGATGCGCCGACCTGCTAGATTATCAGGAAAGATATTATTATCACTATAAAGGGCAAGGGTACTCCCCAATCTACTTCAAAACTGAACAATTTAGAGCTGTTTTCATAATTGCCTCATGTGTTTTATTCCAGCCTTTATAATAGTCTGCCACATCAATTGGATTGATAAAAATTCTTTGATTAGACTCATACTTTCCCTCAAATGGAAGCAACTCTGTAAGATCCATTCGGTAAAACACCTGGTAGCCAACTAGTGGGTAAGGACTTTGTGCATTCCATTGCTCATTCTCAGAATGATTCACCTCTATTGCTCCAAGAATGGTGCATAATCCATTTACATAGGCTTCTTCCCTCACTTCACGTTTCACACAATCTTCTGGGGTTTCTCCTGCTTCGATATGCCCGCCTGGAAAATCCCAGCCCCTCTCCTTCAGATCAACTAGCAGGAGTTGCTCATGATCAAAGCAGAAAGCATGAACACTTGTGATTAACTTTCTTTCAGGAAGTTCGGTAGTAGGAAACCAGGTAAGTTTTACTTTTCCTCCCCAATCGGCGTAAGAAACTGTCATATGTCTCCTCCTTCCAAGCTGTTTAAGAATTTATAGCTCCACAAAATCGACAATGGTCTCAATCACTTCTTTTTCCCAATAATAGGAATTAAACGTATGATCTCCCTCATGGATAGTATGTAATGTAGCTTGGTCACCATAACATTTCTCGATATATAAATTCGACACTTCATACGGAACTGCCTGATCCTTTGTTCCGTGTATAAGCAGGACTTTTCCTTGATAGGATGCGGCTCGATTCCATACATCAATCGTCTTGAGATCATCGTTAAAAGCAGAACCAACGAGGTTTCCCGCGTGATCATAAGCATCCTGACTCTCAATATAAGGTGTTGCTTCTCTTCTCGCCTCCATGGAAGCTTTAATGGTTCCAGCGGGAGCCATTAGGATCAATCTCTCCACTTGCTTCTGTAATTCTCCTGCTAATAAACTGGCAATGAGTCCGCCCATGCTAAGTCCCAAAACGACGATTTGACTTTCGTCTACCCGCGGATGCGCCTTCACATAATTAAAAATCGTTCTCGCTTCATCTACTTCCTTACTTACTGTCATATTTTCAAAATCTCCGTCGCTTTCCCCACTTCCGAGAAAATCAAAGCGAAAGCTGGCAAACCCTTTCCTTTCTAACGCCCGGGAAATTTTTAAAAACAAACGATGAGGCTCTAATTTATTGCCTGTAAACCCATGGAATAACACAACCGCCGGCAATTTCTCCCCTTCTGGAATATGTTCCATTCCTCTTAATTGCATCCCGTTATGGGTAATGCTTACAGCTTTTTGCATCTAATAACTCCCCTTCTTTTCATTTTTCCCTGTTAATTGGGGATGACGGACGCTCTCCCGCGATAACCATCATTGGAGGATGAAGCCCATAATGATAGTAGTTCTGCTTTATATGTTTTATGAATATTTTACCATATTTATTTTATTTACGCGTTTATTTCATATGTAACCATTCTGTAATTTAATAATTATAGCAAAATATCGAAATATGGCCTATGATGGAAATATAAGTAAATTTATGGGAGGTAATGGGATTTGGGTACCTTAAGACAATTTGCTTTTGCACGCTCGAGCACAATTCGAACATTAGAAAAAATCACTGAAAACAAATGGGGGCAACAACCTGAAGGATTTTCCAATACAATCCTTTGGAATGCTGGTCATATCTTTGTCGTGACGGAAACTTTATTAGGCAAATCGGATGCGAGCTATGTCATTCAAAATCCCAAATGGTCCGAATTTTTTGCATCTGGTACTCGTCCAGTAGATTGGTTCGAACCTGCGGCTAGCCCCAATACTGTTCTTGATTCTCTAAGGGATCAGAAATCGAGAATAAGAGAAGACTTTTTTGGAAAAACAAGCCAACCCGCTGCAGAGCCCTTTTCAATTGGCTCTCATTTGATGGATACACCTTCTAGCTTGATCCAATTTGCCACATGGCATGAAGGAACACATCTCGGGATCATTCAATCGCTTGATAAAGTGATTGCAGACGCATAAAAAACAAACTCTTCAAGCTTCTGCCTGAAGAGTTTTTATCGTCAATCTACTAATCTTACTATTTCACAATCAATACAGGACATTCAACTCGCTTAGCAATTTTATGACTGACACTACCAAGTACCATTTCTTGTAAGCTATTTAAACCCCGACTTCCGACAACTACTAGATCACAGGTTTGCTTGTTGGCATATTCAACAATGACAGGCCCTGGATCTCCATGCAACATGGTTGTTTTATACTTAACGCCCTCTCGCTTAAAATATTCTTCTATTGGAAGTAACTTTTGACGTCTTTCAAATTCTAAAACTTCAGGGTCTTTACTGTGAAGGATATCGGATTTCGCTTTAGAATAATCCATCACAAAGACAATTTCGACTTCTACTTCATTTGCTAGCATTGCGATTTTTACAGTTTCTCCCGCCGCTCGCAATGAGTATTCGGATCCATCTGCTGCTAATAAAATTCTTTTATACACGTACTACTCCTCCTCCAAAGTGAAACTCAAACATCCACTTTACTATGAATGGCCAAGCGTTTAACTAAATTTGAACTCAGCTTGTCGAAACCAGTTAACTGAATACTTTTACCACTTTCTTCCAATTTTAAAACAATTTTATCAATTGCCGCAACCCCAGAGTCATCCCATACATGTGCTTGACTAAAGTCAATCACAATTTCTTTCTCAGGAGTATGCATGTCAATCGAATCAATCAACTCCTCTACAGAAGCGAAGAAGACTTGTCCGTTGACTGTATAAATTCGCTTATTGTCTTTCTGCGTTGAGCTGATTTTTAATTTCGAAATCTTAACAACAAAGAAAACAGCACTTAGAATTACGCCGGCTAGTACACCTTTGGAAAGATCGCCTGTAGCGACAACCGTAATGACAGTTACGATCATCACAATTGAATCTGTGATTGGGGTTTTGCGTAGATTTTTCAAGGCTGCCCAATCAAATGTCCCAATAGAGACCATGAACATAACCCCAACAAGTGCAGCCATCGGGATTTGCACAACCACATTTCCAAGCACAAGAATTAAAAATAGCAGAAAGGCACCCGCTACAAAGGTTGAGAGTCTTCCTCTTCCACCAGATTTTACATTAATGACAGACTGCCCTATCATGGCACAGCCAGCCATTCCACCGAAAAACCCTGTTACAATATTTGCAATTCCCTGTCCCCGTGTCTCACGATGTTTATTGCTTGATGTATCTGTCATATCATCGACGATCGAAGCAGTTAATAAGGATTCCAATAAACCTACTAATGCAAGCGAAAGAGAATAAGGAAAGATAATTTTCAATGTTTCAAAATTAAAAGGAATATCCGGGATTAGAAAAGTAGGCAAAGCAGATGTCAAATTCCCCATATCACCTACCGTCCGCACACCACTATTCGTCAAAATCGCAATGATCGTAATGACAATTATCGCAATCAAGGGAGATGGTACGGCTTTTGTTAGTTTAGGAAATAAATAGATAATCGCTAAAGCGCCTGCAACCATAAGATACATGGACCATTTTTCACCAACAAAATGCTCTAGTTGTGCCATGAAAATAAGAATGGCTAGGGCATTAACAAAGCCAATCATAACAGAGCGCGGGACATACTTCATAAATCTTGCCAATTTGAAAATACCAAATACAATTTGCAACACACCTGTTAAAATCGTAGCCGCAAGTAAATACTGTAATCCATGATCCGCCACTAGTAAAACCGCCACCAAGGCCATCGCCCCTGTAGCAGCCGAAATCATCGCTGGCCGGCCACCAGCAAACGAAATTACAACCGCCATGGTAAAGGATGCATATAGCCCCACCATCGGATCCACACCAGCAATAATGGAAAAGGCAATGGCTTCTGGGATCAGGGCGAGAGCCACCACAATGCCTGATAAAATATCCCCCTTCACATTCCCGAACCATTGTTCTTTTAGTGAATAAGTTTTCAAACGAACACCTCTATTATATTGTATTCAACCTTGAACTCTCATCAAAGTCAAGCCACTCAAAATTTTACCATAATAAAGGACTTTCGCAAGCCCTTTCTAACCAATGTCCTGTTGCCCTCCGACAAGCAAATATTCCTGGACCTATGAAGGATTATTAAGCAGAACATCAGCTAGGCCGCCACGTCCGCATGCCTTTCGCGATGAACTCATATCCCGCGAGGTTCTCGGGGCTAGCTCCAAATACTAGCCAAAAAATTTTGTACTTTCTTACCCTTTAAAAAAGAGAGGCTCTTTCTGCCTCTCTTGATTCGTTATGATTGAAACGCTTGTCCAACTTCATAGGCAGCTGCCTCTAGTACCAAAATCCCCTTTTCCTTAGGAGCATTCTGCAAGTCTAACTCCTTGGCAGAACAAATCATTCCGCTTGATGGAACCCCTCGAAGCTCTGCATCTTTAATCACCATTCCACTTGGCATGACAGCACCCACTTTTGCCACAACTACTTTTTGTCCTGCATCGACATTCGGTGCGCCACAAACAATTTGCAGTTCCTCTGTCCCTACATCGACCTTGCAAATATTTAATTTATCTGCATTTGGATGTTTCTCTTTTGTTTTTACAAACCCGACAACAAATTTTGGAGTGAAATCTGCTTCAAGCTGCTCGTCAAAGCCATTTTTCATGATTGCGGCATTGATTTTTTCCACAAGCTCTTCCGTTAATTCTACTTGGCCATTGGCGTCCACTTGCAGATATTGAGAAGCCTGAAAAAGATTGAAGCCACTCGTTTGCTTGGTCTTTTCATCAAAAATCCGCGCCACATCGCCTTTACGTTCAAAGGTCGAATGGTCTGTTTCTTGAATAGCGATTAATAAAGTATCGCCAACCCCTTTTAAGTTATAAAAAACATTCATTTATTCCTTCTCCTTCTTCTTGGACTTTTTTTGATCTTGTGCCAGGATAAAAATTGGCTCCAGCTTTCCCTCTTCATATGTAAAGGATAACGCCGTAATCGGAACTTTTCCAGTTGTAAAAAAACTCATCGTTAATTCGGATAAAATATCATAACCGGTTGTATTGCGAATATCCCCAATGATTAATACATCCTGATGAGGGACGGCGACAATCATGTCTCCCTCAATGGTTTCTGCTTTTTCTTGCAAAAATTTTTCATTTAAAATCCTGCTGGCATCATAGCCATCATTGGTATTTAAGAAGTAAAAATCATTTCCACGCAATGTATCTTTTTTCAGTTTCACTGGAAGGGAACGAACATTAAAGCGTGCCATTTCCCGCACTTTTTGGGGATCAAGCCTTTCTTTTTTTATAATTTGCTCATCCAACAGGCGATACGTCTGCCCAAGATCAAGCGCATAATAAATTCTTGTTTCTGCGGTATGATCATCTGTAAAAAACGGTACACCCTCCCCAGTTTCTTTCGGGAATGACGTTGAACGAATAACAGGATAGATTTTCTTCTCCTGACCAGCGACTTCTTGGTCTTTGCCCATCACTTTGAGGGCCTCTTCCACGTAATACTCCACTTCATCAATCGCCTTGTCTTTATGCACATGCCACTTGGCAACTAGAGGAGACAAGGCAATATCCAGTCCTTTGCCCGTTTCTTCATTTTCAACGCGCACTGTTTCCGTTTCTCGATCATATTTGAACAAACGTCCCTGCTTTTTAAGACGCTGTTCCAATGCTCTTTTCATTTTCTTTTCATCCATTTTCACACCACTCCCCTCCTTTGGGACATTACATTACTGTTTATTTTACACAAAATAGGCCAGAGTCTCAAAGTTTGGAAATGAGGATTTTCTTTTCCCACACAAAAATCCAGTCCTGCGATATATTAGACTGGATTCTTTGATTAATCGTAGATATTTCCATATCATGCTTCCCTATTTTTAAAGTATTCAGGGAGTACAGGTTCTTCTTACTTCATTATTCCGCAAGTTCATTGATAAAGTCTCCGATTTCTTCTAAGGTCTTCCGATCCTTGCTTACGAAGCGACCTGCTTCTTCACCATTATGGAAGGCAACAAAGCTTGGGATCCCAAAGATATCCAATTGACTACAAAGATCAATAAATTGATCACGATCCACATACTTGAATATATACTCTGGGTAATCCGCCTCTAATCTTGGCAAGAACGGCTCAATAAAGGTACAATCTGGGCACCAATCAGCAGAAAACATAAAGATCGCCCGTTCTTCCTTTTTCAATTGTTCAAATTCTTCTATAGATTGTAGTTTTTCCATTTTATTTCCCTCCAGTATTGATTAGCATTTGACCTGGTTTGATCCAGCCCATTTTCCTCATAAATTCTGATAAACATAAGCTTATCACAGCTGGAGCCAAAAGATGTAATACAATGACTTGGATCAGCACTGTAGTGGAAAAACCCATAGTTTCAAAGGTCATGATTTGACCGACAAATCCACTCGTTCCCATGCCAGCTCCTGCTGCATTACTTGTCATCGGCCAAATCGTCGTAGCAAACGGTGCGATCACAATCCCCGCAACTGTTGGTGGAATTAAAATCAAGGGATAGCGGATAATATTCGGCACTTGCAGCATGGATGTACCAATCCCAATCGCTAACAATCCACCCATCTTGTTCTCACGATAGCTAGACACCGCAAAACCAACCATTTGGGCGCAACACCCAATCGTTGCTGCCCCAGCTGCCAATCCACTTAAATCAAGCATAAGCGCGATTGCTGCGCTTGATATTGGTGCTGTTAACGCAAGCCCCATTAAAGTCGCCACAAGGATTCCCATTAAAATTGGCTTTTGCTCTGTTGCCCAAACAATCCAGCTGCCGAACACGGTTAAGAATTGTCCGATCGTTGGTCCAATAAATTTTGCAACCAGAAAACCTGTGAAAATCGTCACAAAAGGAGTCACAATAATATCTATTTTCGTTTCCTTACTGACAAGCTTTCCAATTTCAACCGAGATGAGCGCGGCAAGATAACTCCCTGCTGGTCCTCCACCAAGGGCTGCGCCCGCAGCTCCAGTGGCAACCGCGGCAAAGGTCACAAGTGGTGGCGCGCCAAGCCCAACTGCAATCGCAGCTCCGATTGCCGGTCCCATTAAATCCATCGCTAATTGACCCATTTCAACCAAAATTGGCCAATGCAGTTGCTCACCAATTGTTTTTATAATTAAGCCAATGATTAGAGAAGAAAATAACCCTAACGCCATATAACTCAAGGCATCGACTAAATACGTTTTAACTGAAACCCGTACACCCTTCTTTTCTAAAAAACCCATCTCCCTGCCCCCTTGTCAACCATTATAATTAACTAGTGTAAAGACAGTTATCGCTTTTGTCTATCCTTTTTTTAAAAAAACATCTCCAGAATGCAAAAAGAGGGCCAACTATTAAGGCCCTCCGTTAACATCTCTATTCTACCTGGCTTGAACGAACAATATCCATTAGGAGTTTTGCATCTTCGGATACATTCTGTACAGCTGATTCTGTCGTTGCTTTTGTTCCACCAATTCCAGCAGTTACTTCATAAGTCTCTTCTTCTTCGATTTCTGTAATGACGAGATAGCCAAAACGATCATCTTTAGTAAATGTCTGATTGATAATTAAGGGATCGTCAGTATCGATTAACAAATTATATAATGCTTGACTATCCTCCTCTTCGTTTGGGTTATAAAAAAGGATATAAGGATGGTCTTGCTTATCAAGTATAATATTATTGGGTTTATCATCTTTTACCGACATGCCAGAGGGTAAATAGAACGCAATCGATTGTATCTCTTGATTTGCTTCTTCCGGCTCTTTATCAAAAGCCTTTTCGGCTTGTTCTACAGCTTTGCTCTGTTCTTTTTCAATGGATGCTCCACAAGCAGCAATGAGTAGCATACTACATAGCATGATTGCGCAGGTCATCGCTTTTTTAAACATCTTGTTTCCCCCTAGACCTAAAAAATCTAGTTCCATCATACTATTAACAAAAATACATTGACAAGCCTTTCGCGAGAAATTCCTTTTGTAGGCATATCTGTAAACAAAAGCGCAAGTGCCTTGATCAGCCCCGACAAGCAAATGTTCTGAGACAAAGAAAGGCGTTCTTTGCCTTTCATTGGCTCAGGTTATTTGACGGAACATCGGCTAAGGACGCCACGTCCTGTGGCAACGCCGATGGACTCGCATCCTGCGAGCCTCTCGGGGCTAGGCGCTGGAGCTAGATGCCAAACCGCAACGTAAACAATTATCCATAAGCTACAATTTTATAATTTCCTAGACCACAAGAAATTGCTAAAATGGAAGTTATATCATAATAAGGAGGGAATCAGTTTGAGATTAATCGTTTATCTAGCTGGTGAAATTCATAGTGAATGGCGGTCAGAAATTAAGAAAAAGGCGGAATCTTTAGATCTCCCCATTGATTTTGTTGGACCCATGGAAGACCATGATCGCTCGGATGGAATTGGTGAAGAAATTCTTGGCGAACAACCAAATGCCGTGTTTCGTGATGCCGCTGCTTCAAGTTTTAATAACCTGCGCACAGAGGTCTTATTGAAAAAAGCAGATATCGTAGTCGCTCTTTTCGGAGAGAAATATCGACAATGGAATACAGCGATGGATGCAAGTACCGCGCTCGCGATGAATAAACCCCTTATTCTAGTTCGGCCAGAAGGATTACACCATCCTTTAAAAGAGTTATCAGAGAAAGCCAATATAACCGTGGAAAATGGAGATCAAGCTGTGAAAGCTCTGTCTTATATTTTTGAGTAAACGAATATTCCATGATCTTCTTTGGGTAGAAATCAGAAGTTCGAGGAAAATTTGTTATTTTTCCTCTTGATTCTTTGTTAAGCAGTATGATAATCTGTTTTGTAATCGAATATATTCCTTCGGGGCAGGGTGAAATTCCCTACCGGCGGTGATGAGCTATTATGCTCTTAGTCCGTGACCCGGATGCTTTTTTATAAGCAGAAGGTGGATTTGGTGAAATTCCAAAGCCGACAGTGAAAGTCTGGATGGGAGAAGGAGAATCTAACAAAGTCTATTTTTCTATGCGTTTTTTAAGCATTTATTCAGAAGTTTTCTGTTTTATTAGTACATGTTCAAAATGGAAGTTAAAAAGTTTACTCTATTTTTTGAACGGCTGCTATTCAGAAACGCTGAAAGTCATTTATAGACCTATGTTTATTTAAGTATGTCTAAAAGCCCCGCTACTATGTTTGCGGGGCTTTTTTATTTTCATTCGTTCGTAAGGAATACTGATAATGGAGTGTTGACAGGTTGTGTTGAAGGAAAATTATATGGAGTTAGCCTTATCTTTAGCGCGCACAGTTGCGGGACAGACTTCACCCAATCCCCCTGTAGGAGCGGTTGTCGTGAAGAACGGTCAAATCATCGGTATGGGTGCACACTTAAAGGCTGGTGAGGCTCATGCAGAACAGATAGCACTGCAAATGGCTGGAGACGAGGCTCGTGACGCAGATCTTTATGTTACTTTAGAGCCTTGCGCTCATATGGGAAAAACGCCTCCATGTGCAGATGCCGTAATAGCTTATGGGATTAAACATGTATGGGTTGCAACTCAAGATCCCAATCCTCTTGTTGCAGGTAAGGGGATCCAACGCATGGAAGATGCCATGATTCAAGTGGATATTGGTCTCTACGGACAAGAAGCTGCCCAACTATATGCACCATTTTTTCACTATATTCAAACAAAACAACCTTACGTTACGATGAAAATAGCAATGACATTAGACGGAAAAATAGCTACAGCAACTGGAGATAGTAGATGGATCACAAGTGACCAAGCACGACTTGATGTTCATTTACTTCGAGCTGCACATGATGCGATTTTAGTCGGTGTGCAGACGATTCTTCATGATGACCCTCTCCTCACCACCAGATTGCCCCAAGGTGGAAAAAATCCTATTCGAGTTATTTTAGATACACATTTGCGGACACCGATCAATAGCCAAATCGTGCAAAACGATGAAGCACCAACGCTAATTTTTTGCGGGCAGCAAGCGGCAAGCAAAAGACAACAACTGCTTGAACAAGGGAGCCAGGTTAAAGTCGTCCGCTTGGCAACTGAGAGAATTTCTGTTCCTGAGATTTTAAATGAATTAGCGAAACACAATATTATGAAGTTGTTGGTTGAAGGTGGGGCGACGATACATGCTGCCTTTTTAAAATCGCAAAAAATCCAAAAGGTTATTGTCTATGTTGCACCCAAATTATTAGGAGGAAAACAATCCCTCCCATCAATTACAGGTGAAAATCTACTTTCCATGTCAGAAGCTCGTCCTTTCATATTTGAAAACGTAGAAATGATTGGCCCTGATATCAAAATCACAGCTTTACCAAAAGGAAGTGAACAAAATGTTTACAGGGATCATTGAAGAAATTGGCATCATTGCACAGATTCAAGCCCAACCTCAATCTCTAAAGTTGGAGATTACAGCTCATACTATTTTGCAAGATATGGAGCTAGGGCACAGTATTGCTGTGAACGGTGTCTGCTTGACGGTCACTCATTTTTCCTCTGAACATTTTAGCGTAGATGTGATGCCAGAAACGTTTCACACCACCTCTTTACAAAGATTAAAAACTGGTAGTGTTGTCAATTTAGAACGTGCTCTTTCACTTCAAGATCGGCTTGGCGGCCATTTTGTTACAGGCCATGTGGACGGAATTGCGGTTGTACATTCAAAGTCCCAAGTGGAAAATGCTTTATACATGACACTCTCTGTTCCTGATGAATGGAGGATGTATTTATTACCGAAAGGCTCCATCGCATTGGATGGGACTTCGTTAACGATTTTTAAAGTGGAAGACAATCAGGTAACCATTTCTCTGATTCCCCATACCCAAGAAAAAACAGGATTAGTGAACAAAAAAATCGGGGATGTAGTCAATTTGGAATGTGATGTATTAGGAAAATATGTAGAACAGATGGTATTTCAAACCAAGCGAAAACAGCAAAGTTTGACAAAAGATTTCTTGCAACATAACGGATTCTTTTAAGGAAAGGTGACAAACATGTTTGATTCAATAGAAGATGCCATAAGCGACTTACAAAAAGGCAAAGTTGTGATTGTTGTGGATGATGAAGATCGAGAAAATGAAGGCGACTTTATTGGTCTAGCAGATCTAGTCACCCCCGAGATGATAAATGTAATGGCAAAGTTCGGAAGAGGACTTATCTGCGTTCCTATTACAGAGGAAAAAGCGCAACAACTCGAATTAAAATTAATGACTGATCAACCTACAGAAGGTTATGGAACAGCCTTTACGATTAGTATTGATCATTGTTCTACCCGTACAGGTATTAGTGCGTTTGAACGGGCAAAAACGATCGAAGCAATGGTGAAAAAGGCAGCTGGGGCACGAGATTTTGTTCGACCTGGGCACATTTTCCCCCTTATTGCGAAAAATGGCGGTGTATTACAACGTAAAGGGCATACGGAGGCTGCCGTCGATCTTGCTAGATTAGCAGGACATTCACCAGCCGGGGTGATTTGTGAAATTATGAATGATGATGGGACGATGGCACGCACACCAGATTTACAGCTTATAGCAAAGGAATTAGACCTTAAATTGATTACAATTCAAGATTTGGCAGACTACCGGGAACAACAAGAATCATTAATCATTCGCGAAACTGAAATTAATCTGCCAACAGAATATGGTCATTTTCGACTTGTTGGTTATTCGGAAAAGATAACAGGACAGGAACATCTTGCCCTTATAAAAGGTGACCTGCATACAAATGAACCGGTATTGGCACGTATTCATTCCGAATGTTTGACAGGTGATATCCTCGGTTCCCATCGTTGTGATTGTGGCCCCCAACTTCATGCTGCCATTGAGCAAATAGAAAAAGAAGGGCGCGGGATACTGCTGTATATGCGGCAAGAGGGTCGTGGAATTGGCTTGATCAATAAATTAAAAGCATACAATTTACAAGAGCAAGGATTCGATACAGTGGAAGCCAATGAAAAATTAGGCTTTGCAGCAGATTTACGTGATTATCGACTAAGTGCAGAAATTTTAAAAGAGTTAGGTGTTCAAAATATACGCTTGCTAACGAATAATCCGAAAAAGATTGCGAGTTTAGAAGACTGTGGAATAAAGATTATCGAACGTGTTCCAATCCAAATGCCAATAAAGGAAGAAAATCGTCGATACTTACAAACAAAAAAAGAAAAACTAGGCCATTTATTCATATTTTAGGAGGAATTATACGTGGGAAATGTATTTGAAGGTCATGTTGTTGGAACAGATCTAAAGATCGGGATTGTCGTAGGTCGATTTAATGAATTTATTACAGGCAAACTTTTATCAGGTGCTGAAGATGCATTCAAACGACATGGAGTCAAAGAAGAAAATGTGGATATCGCTTGGGTACCAGGAGCTTTTGAAATTTCCCTTATTGCAAAAAATCTAGCAGATTCAGGTAATTATGATGCGATTATCACACTTGGAACTGTGATCCGCGGGGATACTCCTCATTTCGATTATGTATGTAATGAAGCCGCAAAAGGTATTGCACAGACAGGGCTGCAGTCTGGTATTCCTGTGATCTTTGGTATTCTTACGACTAATACAATTGAACAAGCGATTGAGCGTGCTGGAACAAAAGCCGGTAATAAAGGTTGGGATACTGCAGTAGCTGCCATTGAGATGGCGAATTTGACGAAACAACTTCGCTAAAACAGAGTAAAATGTTCCCCTAATATATTGTAAAGTAAGAAGCCATTTTGCCAATGAAGCAAAATGGCTTCTTGTTAATTCACATACTTTATAACTGATATTGATACTGCCCAACTAATAATTTCATAATATGTGTAAACATTAAATCGCGTGTGACCATTCCATTGGTAAAGACGCCAATTGCTCCTTCGCCATGACGGATGTTTTCGCGTTGACAGAAATCATCCATAACAGGACCAAGTTCTTCACCATTTCGGAGTCTTACGGCAATTTCCTCTGGAAGCTTAATTCGGGCTCCTCCTGCTACAAGTGTTTCCTGATCCCTTACCGCCAGAGCACCCCAATTGATTAGAAAGAGACCTGCCGGTGTTTCCGTTACACCTCCCTCTAAGCCAATGCCAAGCTCAATATCTTGTTGGCGGACACAGTATTCCGCGCGATTCATCGCCCCCTTCATTGTTTCTTCATCGGAAAAAGGCATACTACTTACTTCAGAGGGGGCATCGATTGGATAAATATCAAACGCTATTTCTGTTGCTTGTAAAACATTCTCAACTGCTGTTAATTTTGCTTTGTTTCTAGATCCTACCGCTATTTTCATTCCCATAAACCTTCCTTGCTCAAAATGTTATAGACCACCAATCGACAAATATTTCGTCTCTAGATATGGTTCGATCCCTTCAATTCCACCTTCTCGGCCTAGTCCACTTTCCTTCATCCCCCCAAAAGGAGCATGGGCAGCAGATGGACCACCGTCATTCCAACCAATAATCCCAAATTGCAAATGGTCATGTAAATAATTTCCCACGCGGTAATCATTTGTGAAGAAATATGCCGCTAAGCCATATGGCGTACCATTCGCTAATTCCACCGCTTCATCTAGTGTTTTATAGCCAATAATAGGTGCAACAGGGCCAAATGTTTCTTCATGCATAATTGTCATCTCTGTTGTCACATTCTTGAGAACGGTCGGCTCGACAAAGAAACAGCCTTTTTCTTCATCTACTTGGAACTGATTGCCAACTAGCACCTCAGCTCCTCCTGCAATTGCATCTTCAATTTGTTCGACGATTTTGTTATAACCTTTTTCATTAATAATCGGACCAACATCAATGCCTTCTTGCAAACCGTTGCCAACCTCAAGCTTTTTCACTTCCGACACAAATTTTTCCGTGAACTCATCCAAAATCCTTTCATGAACAATGATTCGATTTGCACAAACACAGGTTTGTCCCGCATTTCGGAATTTAGCGGCAACGGTTTGTTGAACAGCCAGTTCAATATCCGCATCTTCGGCAACAATTAAGGGCGCATGTCCACCAAGCTCCATCGTCACATGCTGGATATTTTTGGAACTATTCTCAATCAATTGCTTTCCAACTGCCGTCGACCCTGTGAACGTGATTTTACGGATCAATTCACTACTCGTAAAAATTTCACCAACGACCTTTCCTTCTCCTATGACGTATTGAATCGCAGCTTTCGGAATCCCGACTTCGTGCGCATAATCAATAAATTTCATACCTGACAAGGGGGTTTCTGATGCTGGCTTAACAATAAAAGTACAACCAGTCGCTAAGGCAGGTGCGGCCTTTCTTGCCATCATCGCTGTTGGAAAATTCCAAGGGGTAATGGCTGCTACAAGGCCAATCGGTTCTCTCGTCACAATGATTCGTTTTGAGCCAGTATTAGCTGGAATGGTCCGGCCATAGACTCGTTTCGCTTCCTCCGCATACCAATCCAAGTATGCGGTAGAATAATCAACTTCACCTCTTGCTTCATTTAATGGCTTCCCGTTTTCTGCAGTCATTAATTTCGCTAATTCTTCTTTATTCTCTTGTATTTTCGCACTCCAAGCCTGAATGAGCCTAGCCCTTTCATGTGCATCTACTTTTGCCCATTCTTGAAAGGCCTGATGCCCTCGAGCAATCGCTGCTTCGATCTCATCATTTGTTTGCATATTGAGTGTTTCGATTACATCACCAGTCGCAGGATTTGTGACGTCTATGTTTGACATAAATCAAAACTCCTTTCAATCGTTTCATCTCTTTCTATATTCCCTAATTTTAACAAAATTATCGTATCGAAAGGAAATAAGAGCTCTTTATCTATCGCGACTGACACTTAGGTTTTATTAACATGACATAAAAAAAGTGCCCAAATCCCCAATTTTTCCTACTAGGGTCAGACACCAATTTTTAAAAATTTATTGCTCTAATGTGTTTTCTTCTATTTTGTTCACATCTGATGTGATTGGTTTCGCAGCCTGTGCCAGCAATCCAGCAACTGTCACACCAATCAGTACAAAAATTAATGACCGCAGTAAACCGACTGATTCAGCGATAGCCCCTAAGATGGGGGGACCAACAAGAAAGGCCATATAACCAACCGTTGTGACAGCTCCTACTCGAGCCGCCACACCATGTGGATTATCACCAGCTGCAGATAAACCAATCGGAAAACCGTAAGCTGAGCCAAATCCCCAAAGAACAATTCCGACAGCTGCTGCATAATAATTCCCACTAAAAATGACGATCATAAGCCCGAGTGCTGCCGAAATGGCGGAGATTCTAAGAATTGCTACCCTGCCAAACTTAGCTAAGAGAATATCGCCCACTGCACGACTAATCGTCATGGTCGCGACAAATAAACTAAACATTAAAGAGCCAGCTGCGGCGGTTTTATCATACCCATCCACAATGACTAATGGCAACCAATCCCCAGCAGAACCTTCTGCAAAAGCCATTCCTAGTACGATGACGCCAAGCAAAAACGTCCGTTGCTCTTTCCAAACCGAGAGACTCTCTTTCGCTGTCGTCCCGCTGGTATCCTCATTTTTAACTTGACCAGATCCTCCCGGTATAAAGCGAAAGAAATAAATGATTAAGATGAATACAGTAAAAGCAATAACTAATAAATGAATGATAATTGGCACATGAAGATTATTGACAACGGAACCAATCATCGCACCAAAAAACGTCCCTAAACTGTATACCGCATGAAAGCTCGTCAAAATTGGCTTTTTTACCGTTTGTTCAATCGCCGTTCCTTCAACATTCATCGACACATCACAAATCCCAATACCAAACCCAAAAAGCGCTAAGCCACCAAAAACAATCAATACATGAGGAAACCATGAACTACCGATTCCCACAGTGATCAACCCAGTGGAACTAAGCCCTAGTCCTACTAACATAATGACACGGCCGCCAAAGCATGCAATTAAACGACTTGCACAGAGAAGGCCAATAATCGAACCAGTAGAAAGACCAAAAATGATCCAGCCCATCTGTGCTGTTGAAACACCTAATGAATCGCGAATATTTGGTGTCTGGGCCACCCAGGATGCCATGGCAAATCCAGAAAGACCAAAATAAAAATAGATGGCCATACGCCACAAACGAATTTGCCGAATTGTAAGTGCCTGTTCCACTGAATACCATCTCCTAAGAATCATAAACATCATCATTCTACAAAACTATATTTTTAAATGTAAGAAGGGCTTTATCCCAATGCCTCAATTTCAATATAAAAAGGGACAATATCAACATAACGCCCGTCTTTCTGTTTAAATCCATTTGGAATTACACCTAATGAGGAGAAACCTAGTTTCTTGTATAGGTGAATCGCCCCTTTGTTCGCAGCCACCACCGCATTAAATTGCATGATCCGAAAGCCCAGTGATCCTGCTGCCTCCAACGAATCAACAACTAATTTTTCGCCAATACGTTTTCCTCTTTGTCCAGACTTAACACCATAGGAGGCATTAGCAATATGTCCGCAACGCCCCACGTTATTCGGGTGTACAATATATAGACCAAGGATCTCGCCTTTTTCTTCAGCCACACCTGTATAGGATTGTTCTGCAAAAAAAGACCTTGCTCTCTCCAGTGTCAATGGCTCCTCTTGCGGAAAAGCCAGACCTTCCTCGACAATCTCATTCCATATAGACATCATATATGGTATGTCCGCTTCTGTATATTTTCTAATCATAATTGCCACTTCCAAATTCCCTCTTTTTTCGTGTTATGATGATTGCGCTTCTATGCAAGCTAGTTGGTATAATACCGATTTTCCTAACTAAATAGCCCGATTGTTGAATTGTCACAATCGAGCTTATCAGCGCAGTTATACAAATTATTGTTGCTTAATTGCATCTACAGTTGTGCGATCACAGGCCTTGACAAGTTTGATAAGTAGTTCTTTAGCCGCTGCATAGTCATCTACATGAACAATGGATGAAGATGTGTGAATATAGCGTGAGCAAATTCCCACAACAGCACTCGGAATGCCCTCATTGGCTGTATGAACACGCCCTGCATCTGTGCCGCCTTGTGACACAAAATATTGATAAGCAATCTTGTTTGATTCCGCAGTATCAAGTACAAATTCACGCATACCTTTATGTGTCACCATCGAACGATCAAAAATTCGGAGCAGGGCGCCTTTTCCTAGCTGACCAAATTCATTTTTATCACCGGAAGCATCATTGGCTGGGCTCGCGTCTAATGCAAAGAAAAGATCTGGTTGAATCATACTGGCTGCTGTTGCCGCCCCGCGCAAACCAACTTCTTCTTGCACAGTTGCACCAGAATAAAGTCTATTCGGCAAGGATTCACCTTGTAATTCTTTCAGAAGCTCAATCGCTAACCCACAGCCATAACGATTATCCCAAGCTTTTGCCATAATCTTCTTCGGATTGGCCATTGGGGTAAACGGACAAACAGGGACAATCATTTGCCCAGGCTTAATGCCCATTTTCTCTGCATCCTTCCGATCATCCGCCCCTACATCAATCAGCATATTTTTAACATCCATTGGTTTACTGCGTTGTGCCTCTGTTAAAAGATGTGGCGGAATCGAGCCAATCACACCATCCACCTTTTCCGCAGCCGTCACAATCTGAACTCGTTGTGCAAGTAAAACCTGATTCCACCAGCCACCAATCGTTTGAAAACGAATCATTCCATTATCGGTAATTTGTGTGACCATAAAGCCCACTTCATCCATATGACCGGCAACCATAATCGTCGGCCCTTGTTCATCCCCACGTTTGAAACCGAAAATTCCACCTAAGCGATCTTGGATAATCCCATCCGCGTATTTTTCTAATTCTGTCCGCATATAATCACGAACAGCATGTTCATTGCCTGCAATCCCTGGTAATTCTGTTAAAGTTTTAAACATCGTAAGGGTTTCTTGATTCATAAATCTTCCTCCCATTTCAATAAATATATGTATAGTTCTATTTTAACCGATTTTTTCTCGTTGGCTATTCATTTGTTTATTCAGCATAAAATTATTTATAATCAATATAGGAAGCATAGGAGGCGTAACAGTGTCAAAAGAAATTTTGCATGAATGGCAACCAGAATCTTTCTTAGACTTCAGCCTGGAAGAAAAACGTCTTTATACCATTGGATTAGTTGATGTAAATATTGGAGCAAATGAGTTAAATATTACCTTAGATAATGGAACCCAGGACCTGGAAATCATCTATAATCAAATAGACTTTTCGATTCCGGTTGAATATTATGTATGGTCATTCCGATATGGTACTGAAGGAATACGGAATGATCTAGCCTATGCCAACTGCAAGGTAGCGGCGAATATAAACAAAGATTATTATTATGCATTCAAGATGGAAAACTCTGAATATATACAATGGCATGATCGCATTTCTCCTTTTACGAGTAAAGACTATCCTAAACTAGAACACCGTATCTATATCACTTCCGATGATGTTTTGGAAGTTCTTAGTACATTCGAGCCGACTTTTAGGATAAAAACCATATCCTAGAATTTGATCATTTTTATTAGAACTTACCATTGTCTAAACAGCATAAATCAGGTATGATAGACATAAGATGATGGAGTAGGAAAGGGGTTTCCCCCTATTCCTCAAGGTTACTGGAGCCTTTCTTCGCTGCCGACGAAGAAGGCTCTTTTCTGTTGCGATAATTCATGAGCGCGGTTACAAGGTTAATGCCCGCAACCACTACATTCACAATGGCAACGAAAAGAAGCACATACCTTTCCATTCATCTCACCTCCTTTCGGGGAGGTTATATTTAAATTATAGCAAAACAAGCTACCAAGAACAAGTGTTCTATGTAAAATTTTTACAAACCCGGTGTCCCTCGCATAGCATATGAATCAGTTTCTTTTCTTTATAAGCGATTTTAGTTAGAATTAAATATTATTACTAGTATATAAGGAGGGATCCGATGACGACAAAAACCTTGGTAATCAATTTAGAATTAGCACACCACCTTTTAGAAGAAATCAAACAAGTAGTGCCTGATTGGAAAATTGTTGCAAGTAAAGACAGTGATCGTATTCAAGAGGACTTAGAAAAGGCGGAAGTTGTATTACATTGGAAAAAAGCAGTGGAATCAACTTTGCTTGAAAGAAATAACCAGGTCAAATGGATTCAAACTTGGAGTGCAGGTGTGAATAGTTTACCATTGCAAAAGCTACAACAAAAAGAGGTTGTGCTAACTAGTGCGAATGGTGTCCATGCCTATCCTATCTCCGAGACGATCTTTGCGCTGATGCTGGGCATAACGAGAAAGATTGATACGTATGTAAGGCAACAGCAAGAAAAGAAATGGCAGAATGGTGGGCTTGCATTAGAAATTCACGAGAAAACAATTGGAGTAATCGGGGTCGGTGCCATTGGTCAAGAAACAGCTAAAATTGCCAAAGCCTTTGGTATGAAAGTGCTAGGTGTAAGGCACTCAGGAAAACCTAACACATATATTGATACCATGTATAAACCCAATCAATTGGAAGACGTGCTCAAACAATCTGACTTTGTCGTAATCACGCTTCCACTAACAAAGGAAACTACTCATATGTTTGGGGAGAAACAATTTCAGCAAATGAAAAACAGTGCCTTCCTTATCAATATTGGCAGAGGACAAATTATCGATGAGGCTGCATTGATTCAAGCATTGAAAGATAAGGAGATTGCAGGTGCAGGTCTCGATGTATTTGAGGTAGAGCCATTACCGGAAGATAATCCATTATGGGAACTGGATAATGTGATCATCACCCCTCATACTGCAGGTGCAACCGAACATTATACCGAGCGTGTTGTCCGGGATATATTTATTCCTAATCTAAAACATTATCTTACCCATCAAGCCCCTCATCTAAATGTCGTTGATTATAAAAAGGGATATTAATAATTTCCTAGATAATGAAAAGGCACTACCTATTCCTAAGTTACGGATAGGTAGTGCCTTTTCTTATTCATTTAATGCAACAACAACTATCAGGGATTTTCACCTCGATTAAATTGACAAATCCACTGGTAAGAACTCAGCCAGTTGCCGTTGATGCTTATCAAGCATAATTTGTTCCGGCTTGATGCCCTGCTCACGAAGTACGTCAATATTCTGCACAAGGAATTCGTCACTGCCGATAATGTAGAAGAGACCATCCTTGTCTGCAGCCAGCTTTTTCACTTCTTCATAGTATTCCTGACGATTATCGACGAACTGTGAGGTGAACTTCTTATCAGGTGCAGACCTAAAAATATCCGTGAATAAGAAATCTTTTGACGAATCAATGTTCAGGGAATGAATTTGCTTGACATTGTCAGCACGTTCGAAATAATCAAGGACAAGTGGTCTTAATGTTGCCAGGCCGACACCGGATGACAATAGATAAACATTTTTGTCTTCTCTTTTAAGCGGCACATTTGAATGAATTTTAAATATGGCAACCTCTTGGCCAACTTCAAGATTTCTTAAAATCGACTTAAATTCAGAGCACTGCTCTCTGATCCGTGTCGTGATCCCGATTGAATTTTCATGCGGTAAAGTGGAGATGGACATATGGCGAATCAGGCTGCGGTTTGGTTTTTCTCCGGCGTTAAAGCCTTCCAGTGCCAAATGGATGTGGGCGCCTTCTTCCCATGTAAGGCCTTCCGGAAGGTCAACAAAATACGTTTTAACCTCAGGCGTTTCATCAACAATCTTATTTATTTTGCTCCAGTATATTTGCATGATATCTTCTCCTTACTCCATCATATTTATTGTTACTATCTACTATACACTAAATGATAATATTTCTCAATTAAATATTGAATATTATGAGATATCTCCTATGAGTTTCTCCGTCCTTTTTACCCCTCTTTGCTCACCATCTTAAAAACCTTTTTCCAGTATAGAATCGTTCCTAACAAAAGCAGGATTAAATAGCTGATCTTTCCAAAAGGAATGAGCAGAGCAATAAAATGAAGAAGAACAAATCCACCTACAAGAAACATCAGCAAGAAGAACATGGCAGTATTTACCGATTGTTGAGCTGATTCAAATGGTTTTGTAAAAGGAAAATACTCATTATTTATTAATTTATAGGCCAGCACCGTTTGCAAAATGGCTGTAACGAATACGATGAGTAAATCTAACCAAATATTCCAAGAAAATAGATAGAGAAAAACAACTGAAATAAGTAAATACACAGGCAAATAAAGTTTTACAAGTAAAGCTTTAAGTGCTGCGCTATAAAATTTCTTTGTTTGCTTGATAGGAATCGTTTTGAATATCCATCCGCCCTTATCATTTTTCGAGAATTTCAACATTTGCACCATTGAGCCTATCATAATTGTACTGAAGTAAATATTTAAATAGGTATTACTATCCGCTAGACTATCAACAGTCTCAGACATGAGTGTATTCATAATAAAGATAAATGGAAATATTAGCCCCATTCCTAGTATAGGATAGACTTTTAATTTAAACTCCCTTTCCCGACTCATCATAATTGAGGAGAAACGAAAGAACATTTTCTCTTCTTGATCGAAACAAATCAATGATGACCAAAAACGTGTAAGCGAAAATTTCCATCTTTTTATCTCACCCGTTTCGTCCATCAACTTTTGCAAATTCCTTTCGAAGCTAGGCATTAACCATATATAAACCGCTAAAGCGATGAACGGAATCACAAGAGCCAAACTGGACAAAAAGATATATATGAAGGAATGATTGTGCCCGAGTATTAGTTCAAACGGTGCCGCAAACCAAATTGGTGGAAGCAAAACATGCCACCATTCAAACACATAAGATATATTTATATCAACTATATTAAAGGCACGGATAAAGATCTGATATCCAATCACTACAGCAACTGATAAAATAATTTGCACATAATTAATCAGGTTTTTTAGCTGATCACTACCAAAGAACTTTAAAATCACAAGATAGACAAGCGCAGTAATCGCAATAATCAATAAAACCAACAGCACGACTTCTGCTAAAAATAAGAGAAAAAACACAATTCCTTGCTTGAAGAGCATCACGATCGCAGGAATCGAAATAAATGCCCCCGTAATAAAAGCCATATAATACGCGATATGGATCATCTTTGCTGCGTTAATCGTTCTAGAATCGAGTGGCTTTGTATGGAAAATTGCCTTATCTCTTATATCTAATAGAACAGAAGAAAAATCAGCAATCAATGAAGTCATCATTAAAAACATTGTTAGTCCAAAGATAATACTCATCTGGAACATATATTGATCCAGAAAAACAAACAAGACAAGTAATAAGCCATATAAGGCATAAATGCCCAAGGTTTTGAGAAATTGGTTGCCTTTCGCCTTCTGATTTCCTTGAAAAATTGTCGGAGTCCGCCTTTGATCCATGATTAGTTTCATTTCAAGGATTTTTCGCATCATTTTATAGTCGATCTTCATCCATGTAAACAGGGGTTGAAACCAATCCAATATTTTTAAGGAACGAAATTTAGTCATCCCTATCCCCTTCCAACACAGTGTCCACAAAAAGTTTTGCTGTATCCTGATGTTGGTTATACCCTGTTAATTGATTGAAAATCCCTTCTAAAGATCCTTCTTTGCTTTGCTCCTTTAATTCTTCAAAAGTACCATCAGCGGCAATATGCCCATCTACCAATAATACAATCCGATTACTGATTTTCTCCACGACATCCATAATGTGGGAAGAATAGAAAATAGTCTTACCTCTCGATGCCAATTCCTCCAAAATATCCTTTGCCATAATCACGCTATTCGCATCCAACCCATTTAATGGTTCATCCAGAAAGATAAGGTCAGGATCATGCAACAAGCTAGAAATAATCAATACTTTTTGCCGCATCCCTTTCGAAAAAGAGGATATTCTTTTATGAAAAACCTCTTCTAAATCAAAGGATTTCATCAATTTCATTGCTTTATTTTCTGCTTGGCTTTCTTCCATTCCGTACAATTCACCAATAAAAGTGAGATATTCACTAGCTGTCAAATTTTCATAAACATCCGCACTTTCTGGTACATAGCCAATTTTTCTTTTATAATCTGGACCTGTTGAAGAAATATCTTCACCAAAAATTTCAACCGTTCCCCCGTAGCCTTCTACCAAACCGAGCATAATTTTTAATGTCGTACTTTTGCCGGCTCCATTGGGTCCAATATAACCGATAATTTGCCCCCGATAGACATCTAGATCAATACCATTAAGGACATGGTTATCAAGAAAACTCATCGTCAAATTTTTTAAAGATAAAACTTTTTCAGTTGAATTGGAAATGATACTCACCCTCTATTTTTATATTTCAGCATCAATAGCCGTCATCTCTTAATTCTATGGTAACATCTCTGTTTTTTCTTGTGTAGAAAACCCCATTAAATTCTCGAAGAATTTGCTTGATTCCTGTATACTGAAAAAATAGATAGGTGGAGGTGCAGAAAATGAATTGGAAATCGTTTATTGCTGGAACTCTTACTGGCTTAATCGGTGGCTATTGTTTACGAAAAATAATGGAAGAACAAGTCCCCTTATCTGGTGAAAAGGTACTTGCCGATATTAAGCATGCTTTTAAACAAGAAGGAAGTATTGACGGATCGTGGATGCAGATGAAACCTGAAGATTATCAAAAACATGCGATCAAAACGAAGGTATATCGTGGTGGCATTATGCGCACCCGTGACGGAGAACGTCAGCAATTTGAATTTATTGCGGACGCCTTTACTGGAAGTGTTTTGGACGTGTATCCTCTTTAAGGAGGGGCAGGAGGCACCAATGGATGGTGCTTCCTGCATTTTCTTCCACATTAACTAGCAGTAAGACCCTCGCTGATTGAAGTTTCACTGATATTTATGATTTTTTGTGTAAATCCTTGAGTAATTTTCCTTGATCTGCTCGCTCTCGCTCGAATGTAGCCATAATGTCTCCAGTTGTATTCCACTTCAAGGCACGATAATAAGCATCATGGTAAAAACTGAACCAAGCACCTGAATCAATCGCTTGTGGAATCCAGTTTTGCTTTTCACGGATCGAATCCATCGGGTAATCATCATAAGCAAGAACCCATAAGGGATTTTGATGGGCATGGGTTGGCATAAGATCAGCCATATGGACAAGCTTTTCCCCAGCGCTTTCCAGCATGATGATGGAATGGCCAGCGC
The DNA here is from genome assembly GCF_018333015.1 of Bacillus sp. J14TS2. Lineage (NCBI taxonomy): Bacteria > Bacillati > Bacillota > Bacilli > Caryophanales > Bacillaceae > Bacillus > Bacillus sp. J14TS2. The sequence continues at coordinate 94,850 of NZ_BORE01000011.1, forward strand.
TATGACCTCCTGTATGAATCATGCGGATACAATCTTCTAAGATAATGTCGTTTTGAAAGGTAATCACCTGATTGGCGATCGCTTGCCAATTCTCCGGCCAATATGTATTACGCGAGCGAATATTTGGGTTGCGCATTTCATCCCACTCTACTTGCGAGGTATAAATTTTTGCATTGGGAAATGTTGAAACAAACCCATGAGCAGTTGGTTTCGTTAATCCGCAAGCATGATCAAAATGAAGATGGGTCATAAGCACAAGATCAATACCTGCCGCTGTGAGAGCAAGCTTTTCTAGTTCCGCTTCTATCTTCGATTCCTCTGACACTCCATAATTTCGTTTCTGCTTATCCGTTAGCTTTCCATTGCCAATGCCGGCTTCAATTAAAATATTTTTCCCATTCACCTGCAAAAATATCGGATCACACCGTAACTCAATTTGATTCTTCTCATTTACAGGGTATTTCCGTGTCCATAAAGGCTTGGGAACAACCCCAAACATTGCTCCCCCATCCATAAACGTATCTCCACCATTTAACCACCTCAATGTGATATCTCCGATTTGTAATCTTTCCATCTCATTCTTTCCTCCTTTGGTTCCGAACATATTTTGTACTTTTTTATAGTAAAAAACACATGAACATTTAAATGGTCTCATGTGTTTAAATAATTTATTTCATATACTGTACTTCGCAGCGATAAATGGGATGGCCTTTTGCTGTGAATTTCTCTTCGTATTCCGTCATGATGTTGCCTTCATAATCGCTGTCATGTAAATCCAGCCATACATCATTTAGCTTCATTCCGTAATGAGAAAAGCTCACAAGTGAATATTCAAATAATCCGCGGTTATCAGTTTTGAAGTGAATTTCGCCTTCGTCCACAAGGATATCTTCATAGATCTTTAAAAAGGACTCATGAGTTAAACGTCTTTTTTCATGGCGGTTTTTCGGCCAGGGATCGGAAAAATTTAGATAAACCCGCCCAACATCCCCTTCTGCAAAGAAGCTACGCAAATCGGCACCATCCGTATGTAATAATTTTACATTCGGTACATCCACTGCCAATACTTTATCTAGTGCTGTCACAATCACACTTTGTTGCAGTTCGATTCCAATATAGTTTATATCTGGATGTGCGCGTGCCATTTCCGAAATAAACTGTCCTTTCCCTGTCCCCACTTCGATATGGATCGGCTGATTATTCCCGAACAGATCGTCCCATTTGCCTGCAAAATCTTGTGGGTTGGGAATGACAAATTGAGGATATTCTTCAATTTTTTCCTTTGCCCACGGTTTATACCTTACACGCATGTTTCAAAACACCTCTGATTTTCGTATGGTTAAAAATAATACTAATATCTTGATCCCGTCCTTTCCCAAAATCAAGCAACGCATAAAGGCTTTTCATCTGCGCAAACTACAAGCAACTCATTGGAAAGGAAGAAGAAGCATGTCTTTAAATCACCAAGACCAAGTCAATTTATTACAAGATATTTTAAATAATCATTTAGAGGACTGCTGTGGCTCTGTCTCAGAATATGAACAAGTAGAACGGTTAATCCAATCTTTACTTGCGAATCAATCTGTGCCCCAGGAAATGGAACCTCTTTTACATGATATATATAGCTATTCTCAAACAGGAAAAAATTCAAGTCATCTTGATCAACATATAAATGCCCACCAGGACCAGCTTTCCCAGTGGGTGCATGTTATCAATACATTATCATAAAGGCTTAGTGAGAGGATAAGAACAAGCATAATCATTTCTCATATAATTGTCTAAATCCTTTGTCCAATAGTTCACTTCAAACAAATGCCCTCTTGTTTGATGCCATTGAATCGATAATAAAGTATGGGCGATCGTATACCATTTCATCCGCCATTCAAGATTCGCGGTAAGAGGACTTCCATAATGACGTAACCAGTGAGACCATTTATTTTTCGGGACATACCAATGTAAAAGCACTCCTAAATCGAAAGCGGGATCGGCGATCGTGGCGCCATCCCAATCAATTAGAAAGGTCTCTCCTTTGTCGGAAAACAACCAATTATTATGATTCACATCCCCATGGCAAACAGCCCAATCATTGCATTGTATAGTTGTCCACTCTTTTTCAAGAAAATCAAGGGCCCTATTGATCGTAGAATTGGCATATAACTCTTGATCCAATGTTAACTTAATATCCTCAAGCATTACATTGGGTCCATAAGGTTTTTTCTCCATCCGCGCCATCATACTTAAAAGTGGCTTTGATTCATGTATTTTTCTTAAGAGCTTTGGCGCTTCTTCTCCTGCCATTTCTCCCGCTGAAAATTCTCTACCGGCTAAACATTGCTGGGCCGTTACGACATCACCGTTTTCCAATCTTCTTGTCCAGACCAACTTCGGGACGATCCCCTCTGCTGATAAAACAGCCAAAAACGGGGACGAATTTCGTTTGAGAAACAGTTTCTGATTATCTTTGATTGCAAAAAAAGCTTCACCGGTTGCTCCACCGGCAGGTATAATTTCCCAATCCTGCCCCAATAATTGTTCCACCTAATTTCACCTTCAATTATATCAACAAATAGTAGTATCGTATCTGTAACTTTTGATTAGAAGAAAAAAAAGATCGCTATTGACTCATAAGAAAAGCACAAGGCGTTTGCTTATCGGCGACAAGCAAATGTTCTGAGAAAAAGAAAGGCGTTCTTTGCCTTTCATTGTCTCGGGTTATTTGACCTCGAGCCGATGGCGTCTGGAGCTAGATCCAAACACTAGCCAAAATTATACTTTCTTATCTTTTAGAATAGCCATCTGTATTATCCAATTTTATCGTTAATCGTCATTTTTCGTCAAGTGGCAATTGCTGAAAGTTTAATTTTCTTAAGAAAAGCGTAAGGTGTCCGCCTATCGGCGACAAGCAAATGTTCTGGGACAAAGAAAGGCATTCTTTGCCTTTCTTTGTCCCAGGTTATTATGCAGAACATCGGCTAAGTTCGCGCCGTCCTGGCGAAACGCCGATGGACTCGCTCCTGCGAGCCTCGAGCCGATGGCGCCTAGAGCTAGATCCAGCATTAGCCGAAATGTATGATTTTATAAAAGTCTCTATCATTCAGATTCCCAGTTTGGTCTTTGAAAAGAAGTCGTTTGCCCATATTCTAATAACGATTTCGCCGCCCGGATTTGCATCATCTTAATGGGAGATGGTGTTTTTCTTGCCCTTTCGAACCATTCCCCATATGTACGCTGGTCTAAAATCGCTATATCCCCTGCAACATCTGGGTAATCAATAAAACCATTCCGAGATACAATTGCTTTACGTATCGGTAATGCCACTTCATACAATTGAAAAATCTGCTTAACAATTTTCTCCATTCGGTTCACTGCCATCACGGGATTCAAAACCTTCTTTTCTTTATCTCTCACCTTCATCTTCCAGAAATGTTGATTTTCCCCAAGATAGGCTGCCTGATTCGACTGCTCAATAAACGTCAAACACCATATTTCAGTTGGTGTGAGCAATAGAACGTCCAGCTCAACTGGCGCTTTTTTCAATAAAAAAATCGGTTCATAAAAGAGAAAGTAATTATCCGGAAAACGTTGGAGGAAATGTTTTAATCGTTCATCTATATAAAACCGTCGATCAACAAATGATTTTTCCATTACGGTTGAGCTTGCCCATTTTAACTGAAAAAGCAATAAATGATCAAGAAAGCTTTGCTTTAATTCCGTTTCTGTTTGTACATGTAGAGGGGTTGAAAACTCAAAATCTTCCTCTTTATCTTGTGGAGTCTTATTTTCTTCATAAGCTTCTATTGGAATTTCAATGGCATTTGTCTTTCTTTTAAACAACTTTTTCAGCGATCGAAATCTTTTCTCCTCTTCAGGAACACTGTCTATTTCCACCGAATTTGATTGGGAAGGCACCCCGGTTTCCCAGGCTTGTTTGATTTTGAGCCATTGTTGTTTTTTTAGACGAATGAATTGAGAAGGATAACGCGATAAGTCTGTTTCATAACGTGAAACATAGTCTTGCAGTTTTAATAATTGAGCCATTTATCTATAACCTTCCTTACTTATTACATCCATTATACCCCATTATGAATGAGAGAGGGAGAATGTCTTTACTTTTACGTATTTTGGTGTTTTTTCTGGATGTGTTCGATATAAAATCACTTCATTCGCTAAAAATGAGAGGGAAGGATCATACACACTAAACATTTCCTTCTTTAACCTCTGTTCACCAGGCCATTTACGCGCCAATGTAATATGAGGATGAAAACGACGTTCTTCTAAGGAAAAACCAGCATTTTGGCAAGATGTATATATCTGTTTTTGCGCATCCAATAAATTTTTTGAATGATTTACCCCTGCCCAAAAAATCCGCTGACCAAACGTATCCAGATGTGTTATTTCTAGAGAAAAGGCTTTGAATTCGAAAAGATTCTTCTCAATATTCTTTATCGCACTCTCTCGTTTTTCTTTATCTGCTGCTCCTAGAAAAGCTAAGGTAATATGATAATCTGCAGGATGGACCCACTTTTTAAAAGGAAAGGCAATTTTTAACTTTTTACTTAATACAGCTAACTCTTCTTTAATTGGATCTGGCAATGCCAATGCAAAAAAATAATGTTCCGCCATCATGATCATCCTCCTTGCGCTTTTCTTCGTCCAGCTCCATCGCCTAGCGGCTGCGCTTTTCTTAGAAAAATCCGATGTTTAGTAGTCTCTTCCTAAACATCGGATTGCATTTACATTTTTTGAGTTTTTATGGCTTTAATTTCTTCTAAAAACAAGGACTGCAATTTTTTTGTCAGTGGACCTGGTTTCCCATCTCCTATGGATTGACCGTCAAGCTGGACAATCGGCATTACTTCAGAGGTAGTGCTGGAAATAAAGATTTCATCTGCTGCTTTTAAATCTTCTAATTGAAATGTCTCCTCAGCGATCGGAATTTGATGGGATTGGCAAAGTTTCACAATCACTTGGCGAGTGATCCCATTTAAAATAAAATTGGTTGCTGGATGTGTGGTGATTTTACCATCTTTTACGATATATGCATTGGATGAAGAGCCTTCTGTTACCGTTCCGTCACGGTGGAGAATTGCTTCATAACACCCTTGCTCGGTTGCTTCTTGTTTGGCTAAAACATTTGGTAAAAGATTCAAGCTTTTGATATCACAGCGCAGCCAACGGATATCCTCTGCTATCATCGCTTTTACACCCTTTTCAAGCATTTCCTCGGGTCTAGGCACTTCCTTTGTGTATGCAGTTAACACTGGCTTGATATCACTTCCTGGAAATAGATGATTCCTAGGTGATGCACCTCTAGTCACCTGCATGTAAATCGACCCATCTTGAAGCTGATTCTTCAAGATCAACTGCTTGATGAAGTTATATATTTGCTGTTTATCAAAAGGCATTTCCATTTTAATTTTTTCGGCACTTTGAAAAAAACGTTCCAAATGCTCATCAGCTGTAAAAGCCTCACCACCATAAACCCGGATGACTTCATATACCCCATCGCCAAATTGGTAGCCGCGGTCTTCTATATCAACAACAGCGTCAGTACGCTCAATTAATTGATCATTCACCAATACTTTTCCCATAACCATTCCCCTTTACTTTTCTTTTGCTAACTCATATATGGCTTGTGCGTAAATAGCCGTAGCTTGCCAAAGGTCGGCTAATTCCATATATTCATCCTTTTGGTGAGCAACATCTGGACGCCCTGGAAACAACGCCCCAAAAGCCACTCCGGAATCAAGCGATCTTGCATAGGTTCCCCCACCAATCGCTAACAGTTCCGCATTTTCTCCGGTTTGTTCTTCATAGACAGCCTGTAATGTTTGGATAAGAGGAGAATCCTTCGGCACATGATGGGGTTTAGAATCTGTATATTGCCCGAGCTGGAAGCCTGATTCTTTGCATACCTTCTGAATCGATTTCTTCCCCTTCTCATGGTTAAAAGTAACCGGATAGCGCATTGTAATGCCAAACTGACCGCCTTCATGTTCGTTATAAGACATTTTTCCAACATTGATCGTCAATTCACCTGAGATATCATCTTCATACGCAACTCCAAGTGCACGTCCATGTGAATCGCCAAAAAAGAAATCCACAGCTGCTTTTACATATTCTGTTCCTCTCTCATCAAGCGTAAGTGTAGATAAAAAATTGGCTAATAATAATCCGGCATTTTTGCCTTTATCCGGTTCTGAACCATGGGCACTTACACCATGAATCTCCATAATTGAATAGCCGCTTTCTACATAATATTTTCCAGTTAGCTCCTGGGTATCCAAGAAATCTTCGAACATTTGAATAATATCTGTTTTGCCATCTTTGATATCAAGAATCGCCTTAGCATGATCAGGGACCATATTATAGCGTAATCCAGAAACAAAGGATAATAAGGTAATCGGCGCGCTCGTATCATCCGTACCCTTTATATCTTGAACAAGATCAAAGTCAGCAATTCCCTTTTCTGCGATAATAATGGGGAAATCTGCGTCAGGAGCAAATCCCATTTCTGGCATTTCTTCCTCTTTGAAATAGTGATCCACACAGCGCCAATCACTTTCCTCGTCAGTCCCAATAATCAGACGAACCCTTTTTTCAAGAGGCAGACCTAGTTCTTTCACAATTTTCATTCCATAATAAGCGGCCATCGTTGGTCCTTTGTCATCAATTGCGCCTCTAGCATAGATTTTCCCATCCTTGACAACCCCAGAAAAAGGATCATCCGACCAACCGTCTCCTGCTGGAACAACATCAACATGCCCTAGAACACCAATTAAGCCCTGTCCTTTACCAGTCTCTACATGCCCGGCCACATCGCCTGTATTTTTCGTTAAAAAACCATCTCGTTGACCAAGCTCAAGCATATAATCCAGTGCTCTTTTAACCGTTTCCCCAAAGGGAGCTTCCGCTGTTGCTTTCGTCTCGTCTAGCACACTTGGAATTTGAAGAAGTCCTTGTAAATCCGCGAGAATGGTATCTTTTCTTTTTTCCACTTCTGCTTTCCAATCTATTTTCGCCATTCTGATCATGACTCCTTTATTAAAAATTGTCTTTTCCTATTATATACCTTTTTTTGTATTTCATAAATTTGGAATTTGTGTGAAAAGAAAAAACCTTACAATCACGAGCAGGACAACAATGATAATAAATGGAATAAGCAATACTGATGCGACAAGTTTTTTTGCTTGAAAATAGCCGACTTCCTGAGGATATTTTCTGGCAAAGGGATGTTCTTCAACTGTTCTGCGCCACGCGTTCCCAATCCATGTGATTAGAAAAAGCACGCCTGAAATCATGACCGTTATTTTTAACCATAAGGGCGGTAAGAGGACAATCGCTGCTCCAGTTACACTGATAATCTGAAAGTATTGCAAAATATACTGTGAATCGCGGGTAAAGGCTTTGATAAATAATTCCAAATAGCCCGTTTTCTGATTACGCCTCTTAAACAATCGGTTCGATTGTGCGTATAGTCGCGGCTTCGTTCGATTACTCGAAAACCTTGGTTTTTCAATGTCCATCGAAAGTTGAAAAATTGTTTCCGTATATTTATTTTTCTCAAGTTCATCAATGGCTAAGTCTTGTTCAAAGTTATGAACAGAAGAAAAACGCTGGCGTACAAAGAAAAACGAACTCCCTGTATTAAGTAAAATCAGGAGGAAAAGCCAACCATTATTCTGATGTGTAAACAACCAAAAACCAAGCTCCCAGATAATCAAGGCTCCCATCACAACTGGAATGCCTCTTAACAGACTTCGCCAACCACGCACTTGCACATTCAATTTCCCTTTTATCGACATAATCAACCATTTTAAAGATACCCAAAGTCCAGCAAAAAGAAGAAAATCCTTTGTATGTAGATGGAAACGCTGGTACCAAAATGGGGCAATGGCAATTCCAAGTCCTACAACAGACAACCATTGGAAGCAATAAGAATAGAAAATCCCCCATTGTTTTAATTGCAGAAACAGCTTTTTATTTTTTCTAAGAAAGATTCGATCGGCTTCCCGCACATATGTGTGGAAATGTTCCCCCCATAATAGGAGGAAAAACAATGCGAGCATGTGAATCGACATTCCGTCTATCCAGCTGGGCAGTTCTATCCACCAGGAACGATATATGAAAAAAGAAATAACAGTTGCCGGCAGGATAAAATAAACAAACACAGTCCAATCAATAATCGATTTAATCGTATCATACCGATGCTCCCAGCCTTGTTTCAACCTCATCCAAAACAACTTTCTACTCTTCATCTTCTTCATCCTCTAGATCCAAACATGAATAGAGACTGCCGTCGGTTGAACCACATTGTTGTAAAACCTCGTTTAAACCCCCTTTCGCTTTCATTCTTCCATTTTCAATAATGATAAAGGAATCACACATTCTTTGCGCTGTATCTAAAATATGGGTGCACATTAGAATCCCCTTGCCTTTGCTTCGTTCTTCTTCTAGAAGATCTAAGAGGAGCTTAGTTGATCCAGGATCAAGTCCCATAAATGGCTCATCAATGATTAGTAAATCTGGTTTTGTAAATAAGGCCAGCGCCAGCATCCCTTTTTGCTGCATCCCCTTAGAAAAATTCCCAGGAAATTCATGAAGATGGGCGGATAAGCGAAATTTTCTTAATATGTCCTTCGCATAGTGGAGCGTCTCTTCTTCCAACTCTTCGACAGCTGCCACAAATTCGAAATGCTCCCAAAGAGTGAGTTCTTGATAATATAAAGGGCGTTCAGGAATATAGGAAAGCTTCCTCCCTTGCTCTTTTAAAATCTCTCCTTCTACAAAAGGTAATTCATCCAGAATCGCTTTAATCGTTGTACTTTTCCCCGCACCATTTGCTCCAATCATTCCGAGCAACTCACCTTGTCCAATGGAAAAGTCTATATTGGTAATTGTTCCCTTGTTTAGTTGATAACCTGCTTGTTGTATGTTTACCTCTAATAACGCCACAAGCTCACTCCCTACTATCATCATGATCTATCTCTACATCTACGAATAAATGTCTAAAAAGTTCCGCAATATACTAAAAAGAGCACTTTCCCCTTTTCATTTTTTGATAAATACGTTAAAATGTAAGTGTCTGAAAATAGAATATACTTAAAGTGGTTGTTCAAAGAGGATTAAAATGGCTCGTCGACTAGAGAAACAAACATCGAGTGTCATTTTTATCGGAGACCTGCAGGACGTAGCTCATAGAGGCGTTGCGACGTACAGGAAGTACTGGTGTAAGGGAAGCGACAGAATGTCGTGAATTTAGCCTTTGCTCCTCATTTTTGAACATCATTTAAAAGGAGTTGTCTGCGGGAAATTACCATCTCTTTAACTAGGCAAGATGTCAACCGACTGCCATGGGATTAAAGATGAGGGAGTGGTTTTATTGAAACCGTCAACGAATAGAATGCTTACCAGGGTCAAATCCATTTACTTATACATCTTAGAAAATGGTACTGTCACAACACGAGAAATTGTGAATGAATTTGGAAGCACTCCTCGCACCATTCAAAGGGATTTGAATGTGTTAGAGTACAATGACCTAATCAGTAGCCCGAGACGCGGAAAATGGACAACAACAAAGAAAAAAGTGAAAGTAACATAACGCCCACGACCAGTCTGCTTATGAAGCAGTGACCTTTCGCAGGTTATTAAGGGCAATTGACCAAGCAAATGAAAGCATTCAAAGTGTCATGTTTGTCAGATTCTTGATTATTCTTTATAAAATAATAAAGACTGCCCATCATAGATGGAGGGCAGTTATTTTATTGCGATATTTTGCAATTGCATTACTTCTTCTTCTGTTAATGCACGATATTCTCCAAGCGCCAATTCTTCATCCAACTGCAATCGTCCCATGGAAATGCGCTTCAAATAGATGACTTGTTTTCCTACAGCCGCAAACATTCTTTTGACTTGATGGAATTTCCCCTCTGTAATCGTTAATTCAATATCTGATCTTTCACCAGCTTTTAAGATTTCTAAAAACCCAGGCTTTGTCTCGTACCCGTCATCTAAGATAACACCCTGTTGAAAGGCATGTTTATCGTCTTCACTGACAAGCCCTTTAACTACAGCAAAATAGGTTTTCGGCACATCTTTTTTAGGCGAAAGAAGTTGATGGGCTAGCTTTCCATCATTGGTTAATAGCAATAGCCCTTCCGTATCCTTATCCAATCGGCCCACTGGGAACGGGGACATCACCGCATCATCTGGATGCAATAAATCGATCACGGTTTTTTCACGTACATCCTCGGTTGCCGAAATCACATCAGCGGGTTTATTCATCATTAAATAAATATATTCACGGTAATGAACTTCTTCTCCATTGACATAAATCGATTGTTGTTCAGGAATCACTTGTGTTTTCGGATCTTTTACAATATCCCCTTCCACTGTGACACTTCCACTTTTCAAAAGCTTTTTTACTTCTTTCCGGCTACCATAGTCCGTATTTGCCAAAAGCTTATCAATTCTCATCAAAAAACCTCCTTTCTGTGAAAATACAATATTTCATTTCTTTAGGCCCATGCCCATACGCTTTATAAACTCCTACATAGGCTGATGGTGGAAGAGATAATGAAATGGAGTGACGTATAAATGAGTTTTCGCCAACAAATGCCTATGCCGTTTTCTAATCAAATGCCGTTTCCAGGCCAAATGATGCCACAATTTCAAGGGAATATGCCGCAACAGCCCTCATATGAGGAATTTTCACAAAACCCTCAAGATGAAATGCAAGCAAAATTCTTTCCTGGGATGCCAAATCATTCCTCTCTTGATCGGAGAGTCGATCAATTAGAAAATCAGGTCAGAAGACTAGAGCGGCAAATTAATCGGCTTGACCGCAGAGTATCGCGCTTGGAAGGTCAAGGAGGCCATCCAGGGTTTCCAGGTCATCCAGGTCGACCAGAATATGAAGAAACTGGATATTATTAATTCTTAAAAGGTTTTGGAAGTGTATCCACTCGGATTGATCCTATTTCTTCGTCTATTCATCCCAAGGATGACGCCCATCCTGATCACATATGTATCGTTATGGGCAGTTGCCCACCTTGTTCTTTAGGTGTAAAGCACTGCCCGTTTATGCTATGTTATAGGGTTTTAATTCATTCCCAGCTTCTTCTTAAACCTTGTCAATCGCTCCCCAAATAACCGATCAGCCAATCCAGATTTTAAGCCCAGATAGCCATAAATCATCGCTCCAACTGCAGCGCAAATAAAGATCAGCAATAATCCTTGCAGCCTTGATTCTGGATTCATAATAGAATGAAGTCCAAGGTACACAAAGTATACAGGCACTAACATCGCAACATTAAAAATAATAATTAACAGCACTCTTCTATAGACAAGTCTTAATGGATACTTGGAAAAGATTTTAATCACAACTAAGTTAATCGCAATCGAAACGAAATAACCAAGCGTTGTTGCATAAATCGCTCCTTCTGTACCAAAGGCTTCGATAAGCGGGATATTTAAGCTTAATTTTATTAGAATTCCTGTTAACAGACTTAAGATCGTGAAACGTTGTTCATTAATGCCTTGCAGGATCGCCGCGGTTACGGAATATAAAGCAAATAAAATCGCGACAGGCGCATAGGTTTTTAGCACCTCTGTCCCTAGATCTGAATAGCCATAAAATACGGTATAAAAGGGTTCCGCCAAAATCATCAAGCCCAATGATGCAGGCAATGTAATAAATAATAAAACTTGCAGCGTCTGATCCAGCTGGCGAAAAAGAATCTTTCGGTCTGAATTGACGAAGGATTCCGTAATTAAAGGAACCAGCGTCATGGCAAAAGCTGTGGCTAAAGATACCGGGATAATGACCAATTTATGGTTTAAGGTTAAAGTTCCGTAGGCATCTAAGTAATTAACGACTTGGTTTCCAGCCGCCATCGCTCGGTTAAATGTAAATTGATCTATTAAGGTATACAATGGATTGGCAATACCGACCATCACAAAAGGAAAAGCGTAAATAAGAATTTCCTTATACATACTCCCTAGAGAAACAGTGAGGTCACCTTTACTTTGCAGACGTTGCTCGTCTAATTTCGGTTTGCGTTTTTTCCAATACCATAGCAGGACAATAAGACTGGCAATCCCGCCGATAAAGGCGGCAAAGGTCGCCGTCCCAATCGCTGTCACAACACTCCCCTTCAGGATATAGATGACCATAAAACTTCCTGCTAATAAGAAAATAATTCTCGCTAATTGTTCAATCACAGTGGATACAGCAGATGGGCCCATTGATTGGTTACCTTGGAAAAAGCCACGAATTAAGCTCATCGCTGGGATCACAAGTAAAGCAAAGCTGACAGCTCTAACAACAGAGGCCACGTCTTCAGTGGTAAAATCCGTTTCTGCTCCTTTTAAGACCATTTCCGCGATCGGTGTCGCTAACCCGTACATCACGAAAAAAGAAACAACTCCAGTCAGCGTCATTACAATCAAACCTGAGCGGAATAGCCGATGCCCCACCTCATATTCACCTAATGCATTATATTTCGCAATATATTTGGATACAGCCATTGGAACACCAGCTGTGGCAATACTAATAAAGATCGTATAAGGATTATACCCATATGAATATAGCGCATAGGCACTTTCCCCACCAATAATCGCTTTAAAAGGGATAACATAGAAAAGACCTAATATCTTTGATAAAATTGTACCGAGCGTTAATATAAATGTTCCACGAATTAATTTAGATGACATACATTCTCGAACTCTCCATTTTTAATTTTCATTTGTTTTTTTAATTTTAATCACTACACTCTCCATTTAGTTTACAGCTATCGACGGAATTTGACAATGAGTTCAGCGTTGCGTTTGGAAATTGTTCATAGTATTTTAAGAAAGCACAAAGTCATCAAAAATAATGAAGGATCGAATATTCCCTATATAGACAGAAATTGAACATGAAAGTGAGCCGATAAAAATGTATGATGTTATAGTCATCGGTGGCGGCCCGTCAGGATTAATGGCCTCCATCGCTGCCGCCGAATATAAAGCAAAGGTTTTATTAATAGATAAAGGTCATAAGCTAGGCAAGAAATTAGCGATCTCAGGAGGAGGACGCTGTAATGTGACAAATCGCTTGCCCTTGGATGAGATTATTCGCCATATTCCCGGCAATGGCCGCTTTCTATATAGTGCCTTCTCTGTTTTTAATAACGAAGATATCATTCGTTTTTTCGAAAATCTCGGGATTGAATTAAAGGAAGAAGACCATGGGCGCATGTTCCCTGCTTCTAATCGGGCACAGTCCGTCGTCGATGCGCTTTTATCGCGAATGAGTGAATTAGAAGTTGAAGTGCTGCCAGATACCCCTGTTCAAAAAGTACTTTATGAACAGGGAAAAACAGCAGGAGTTCTGTTAAAATCCGGAAAGAAACTTGTGGCCTCCGCCGTGGTAATTGCCACTGGCGGCGCATCTGTCCCGCAAACTGGATCAACGGGAGATGGCTATCCATGGGCAAAAGCGGCCGGCCACACGATTTCAGAGTTATTCCCAACAGAAGTGCCGATTACTTCTAATGAGCGATTCATCAAAGAAAAACAATTACAAGGATTGTCGCTGCGCGAAGTAGCACTCAGTGTGCTGAAGCCAAATGGAAAACCATTGATTACCCATAAAATGGACATGATTTTTACCCATTTTGGCATTTCCGGTCCCGCTGCCTTGCGTTGTAGCCAATTTGTTGTAAAACAATTAAAAAAATCAAAGCGGCCTGAAGTGACAATGGCGATTGACGCACTGCCTAGCCAAAGTGAGGAAGCACTTTTTCAACAACTCCAAAAAGTAAAAAAGGACGAACCAAAAAAGAGCATTAAAAATGCACTGAAAGGCTTGTTACCTGAGCGTTATTTATTGTTTTTATTCACACAATGTGAAATCGATCCATCGGAGATTTGCGGGAGTCTTTCAACCGAAAAATTGCGCGCCTTCGCCAAAGCCTGTAAGCAATTCACGTTCCAAGTAAATGGCACCCTTCCATTGGAAAAAGCTTTTGTCACAGGCGGCGGGGTTTCCGTAAAAGAAATCGAACCTAAGACAATGGCCTCCAAACTCACGCCCGGCCTGCATTTCTGTGGGGAGATTTTAGATATCTATGGCTACACAGGCGGCTATAACATCACGGCTGCACTTGTGACAGGAAGACTGGCAGGGATGAATGCCGCCCTTTATGGAAAAAGAAGTGAGCAAGGAGTACTGTGATTATAGAGAAATAGCTGTTTGTTCAGCTGTTCTTTTTCAATTTATGAACTGAGGACAGATCAGATTTGCCCTTACGATTTTGCGGCGTTCTCCCTTTTTCGTTACGGTGAGCTCGCACGCCCTTACCCTTTTGCTGCGTTCTTCGCTTTTTGGTAACGGCGAGGGTTGACGCCGTTACCCTTTGGTAGCGTTCTTCGCTTTTTGGGCACGGCGAAGGCTTGCGTCGTTACCCTTTTGCAGTGTTCTTCGCTTTTCGGGCACGGCGAAGGCTTGCGCCGTTACCCTTTTGCTGCGTTCTTCGCTTTTCGGGCACGGCGGGGGCTCGCGCCGTTACCCTTTGGCGGCGTTCTTCGCTTTTTGGGCACGGCGGGGGCTCGCGCCGTTACCCTTTGGCGGCGTTCTTCGCTTTTTGGGCACGGCGAGTACTGACGCCGTTCCCCTTTTTTGCAATTCTTTTTGTCAGGGCCACGCTGAATTTTTAAAGTTTTTCTGATTTAAATCTCTGTCCTCGTTAAAACGACAAAAAAAAACAGGACTATTCCATATGATAGTACCTGCTTTATGAGTTATAAATAATTAATGCACTGAAACAAAAGACTTGTTCTCCAGAGGCATCGCCAATCAGCGCGACGTTATATTTAATATCCACTACATCCCTAGGAGAAATTTCTTCGAGGAATTCATTCATTTCTTCCTCTAAATCCTGTTCATGGTCACAATCAAATAGTTTAACTTGTACCAATTATCTCCACTCCTTTTTAGCATGTTTGCCAATATTAGTGGATTTTATACTATTCAGAAAATAGTTTTTAGTTACAGCGATAGCCTAAAACAATCCTAACAGATATTTATTTGGATAAGTTAATCACTCGAGCTCCAAATAATCATAATACCAGCTAGAAGAAAAACATTTATACAGCAGATGATTGTTTTTCGCAGCTACCCTTTCCTTTACAAATCAATTGATTTTTATGATAAAGTCTAATAAATGAGCATTTTCAACTGGGAACTTTGATTTTATATGAAGATTTTTTCTATCCAAAACAATCATATTTTCTTCTTTGTCATTTCTTTCAATTATGTAGATTTCTTTATTTCCTTTATCTTGATAAAGGAGTCTATATGTATTTCCAGGTTGAGATATTTCAGCCAGTGGCTCAAACATTGGTTCTTTTCTTAACGAAAGTATTCCTAAAGTGTCTCCTTCCTCGTCAATCGGTAAGCAATATAAAATTCTCTTGTCATCTAATGCTAATTGCTCGGCCTCGTTTACCTCATATTCCGCTTGTTTAAAGAGATTTTCAAATGGGCTGTATGACGTATAGTGAAACTCCTTATCGTAAACATATAAATTTCCGTTACTACCCATGATATAGGCATGTTCATTTGAAGCATAAATCGGTGCAAGATCTATACTATCGGTAGCGAATGATTCATATTCAACCGTTTCGTTCGTAAGATCAATGATCGCAATTCCTGAATTCTCGTACTGATCTTTCGCATTGATCCTTCCGCTTACTCCATATATCATCTTACCAGCAAAACTTAAAATCGGAGTCCATTTTGGGACATGTCCGTACTCTGTTTCAAAACTCTCCTGAGTAGTTGCGTTCGAAATGGAGATATTAAATTCCCCTGTGTCAAAATTTGTGTTTTGTTCTCCTGTTTTATGAGATACGATCGTCTGAAATAACACATCGTCACCGAAATGTTGCATATGATCAACCCCAACTTCATAATCAAAATAGTCAAGATTACTCTTCTTAAATTGTTTATTCTCAATATCATAGGTGTAATAGAAATTATCGACCACAGGCTCACCATAAAAAGAAATGAACAACTGATTAAAATCAGTTGGCTTCTGTTGAATATTCATTCTTCGAAAATCATTATCTATTATTTTATACTGTTGAATATCCTTCCCTGTTTTTGTCACTTCTTTAATAAGTGTCATTTCTTGTGAAACACGTTGGTCGGCGGGATAAAATAATAAATAATGGCCTGACTTCCCCATCGCTTCCGACATAAAATTCTCTATCCCTTTTACCGTAATCATTTTCTTACCGCTATGTTCATTGAAAAAGATCACTAGCACAAAAAGAATAGCCCAAAAAAATAGTACCTTTTTAATCATTTCATCCCTACTTCTTTAGCTTTTAGATTTTGCCTAACACATTCATTAATAATGACGTAAACATTGCAAAATAGTTTCACTTTTTGAGGGAACGAAAAAGGGAAATCCCTAAGACTACTACAGTCTTAGAGATTTCCCTCACATGTTATCCTATATTATTTTTCCTTTGGCGTTGTTTCTCCCTGCCATTTGAGCATGCCGCCAACCATATTCGTGACCTTGTAGCCTTGTTCATTCAAATATTCGCAGGTTCTGCCACTGCGTCCACCTGAACGGCAAATCAGAATATATTCTTTGTTCGGATCTAGCTCATCAAGATGCTCAGGAATTTGGCCCATTGGGATATGAACAGCTGCTGAGATCATACCTTCTGCCACTTCTTCCTCTTCCCGTACATCGATTAAATTATATTGTTTCCCTGCTTCCAGCTCTTTCTGTAGCTCTTCTGGAGTGATGGTCTTGATTTCGCTCATCTAATCTTCCTTTCGAATGAAATATTTCTTCTATTATTATCTGTGCTTGTGATTGGATAGTCAAACAAACGAGTCCATGCTCAGGAACTTAGCTTGAAGGGTTCTGCATTTCCATGAAACATTGAATCTTGAAGCAGATTGCGGAGCTTCAATGCCGGGTTGCACGCTCCCTATGCCCATAGCAGAACTTCCCCCCTGCATTTGCGCAATTTCTCATGTATATTGCGTATCTTCTGCTCTACATTCCGACACTTCAAGCACATTGCACACCTTCTCACTATACAATCTTTAGAAAGCCTCATCCCTGAGGATGAGGCTTCTTCCTTAATTTGCGACGATATTAACCAGCTTGCCTGGAATGGCAATGACCTTACGAATTGTTTTACCTTCTAGTTGTTGTTTAACTTTTTCATCATCTTGAGCAATTTGCCCAAGTTCTTCCCGGGAGGCGTCGCGGGACACTTTTAATTTGGCACGGACTTTTCCGTTAATTTGGACGACGACTTCGATTTCATTATCGACTAGTTTGTTTTCGTCATATTCTGGCCATTTTTCATAGGTGATCGTATCCGTATGGCCTAGCTTCTCCCAAATTTCCTCAGCGATATGCGGACAAATCGGTGCCAGCATTTTGATGAAGCCTTCTACATACGCTTTTGGTAAAATTTCTGCTTTATAGCCTTCATTAATGAATACCATTAATTGGGAAATTCCTGTATTAAAATGCAATTGTTCATAATCACTAGTTACTTTTTTAACGGTTTGATGATAGACTTTTTCAAGGTCGCCGCCAGTTGTATCCTGAATCTTCTCAGAAAGTGCACCATCATCCTGGATCAATAGACGCCAGACTCGGTCTAGGAAACGGCGTGATCCATCAAGCCCTGTTGTTGACCAAGAAATCGATGCATCCAACGGCCCCATAAACATTTCATAGAGGCGCAATGTGTCTGCCCCGTGGCTTTCTATCACTTCATCAGGATTGACGACATTGCCTTTTGATTTACTCATTTTTTCATGATTTTCTCCAAGAATCATCCCTTGGTTGTATAATTTTTGGAACGGTTCTTTTGTTGGAACGATCCCTAGGTCATATAAAAATTTATGCCAGAAACGGGCGTACAATAAATGTAGGACAGCATGTTCTTGACCACCGATATACATATCAACGGGAAGCCATTTTTTCAATAATTCTGGGTCGGCTAATGCTTGATCATTATGTGGATCAATGTAACGAAGATAATACCAGCTACTGCCTGCCCATTGTGGCATCGTATTTGTTTCTCTTCGCCCTTTTTTCCCCGTTTCTTGATCTACCACATGAAGCCAGTCGGCAATATTGGCTAACGGTGATTCGCCTGTTCCGGATGGTTTGATCTCAGCGGTTTTCGGCAAAATCAGCGGTAATTCTTCCTCAGGTACACCTGTCATTGTGCCGTCTTCCCAATGAATAACCGGAATCGGTTCTCCCCAGTAACGTTGGCGGCTAAAGAGCCAATCTCGTAAACGGTAGGTAATCTCCTTCGTGCCGAGCTCTTCTTTTTCCAACCAATCAATCATCGTGGAAATTGCTTCATCTTTTCCAAGCCCATCAAGGAAATTAGAATTCACATGGGGACCATCGCCTGTGTATGCTTCTTTGGCAATATCGCCGCCTGAAACGACTTCGATAATCTCCAAAGCGAATGTTTTGGCAAATTCATAGTCTCGTTCATCATGTGCTGGCACAGCCATAATTGCACCGGTTCCGTAAGACATCAAAACGTAATCCGCGATCCAAATCGGAATTTGTTTTCCATTGACAGGGTTAACCGCATAGGCCCCTGTAAACACACCAGTTTTTTCTTTAGCCAAATCCGTTCTTTCTAGATCACTTTTTGCTTTGATTTTTTGAATATAGGCTTCTACTTGCTGCTTTTGCACCGCAGTTGTAATTTTTTCAACAAATGGGTGTTCAGGTGCTAAGACCGCGTAGGTGGCACCAAATAGAGTATCTGGACGAGTCGTGAACACAGTAAATGTCTCATCGAAATCAGCAATTGAGAAGGTCACTTCCGCTCCCTCAGAGCGTCCGATCCAGTTGCGCTGCATATCTTTAATGCTTTCTGGCCAGTCTAACTCTTCTAGATCATCTAACAAGCGATCCGCATATTCGGTAATTTTCAAGATCCACTGTCTCATTGGACGGCGTTCAACCGGATGGCCTCCACGCTCACTTTTTCCATCAATTACTTCTTCATTGGCTAAAACTGTCCCTAGTGCTGGACACCAGTTGACAGGAATTTCATCGACATAGGCCAGCCCTTTTTCAAATAGCTTTAGAAAAATCCATTGCGTCCATTTATAATAATGCGGATCGGTTGTATTGATTTCCCGATCCCAATCATAGGAGAAACCAAGCTCTTGGATTTGTCTTTTAAATGTTTCAATATTATGTTTGGTAAATTCAGCAGGATCATTCCCTGTGTCAAGGGCATATTGCTCCGCTGGAAGTCCGAAGGCATCCCAGCCCATTGGATGCAATACATTATAGCCTTGCATTCGCTTCATTCGAGATAAAATATCGGTTGCTGTATACCCTTCCGGATGGCCAACATGAAGACCGGCACCAGATGGATATGGGAACATATCTAATGCATAAAATTTCTCACCTTCACGACTTGCATCTGTTTTAAATGTTTGCTTATTTTCCCAATAACCTTGCCATTTTTGTTCCAATTCTCTATGGTTAAAACTCATCTTTCTTCCTCCGTTCATTTTGTAAAACGCGATTAATGATAAGGTGAAACTTCAATCAGTATACTACTGCCCTTTAATGCGAGATAAATAGAAAAAGCCCCCCATCCCAAAGAAACCTCTTGGGACGAGAGACTGTTAACTCCCGCGGTACCACCCACATTAATGCTTTCGCATTCACTCATACATCCTTAACGCGGAAAACGGCATAAACTACTTCTTTCACTTATACAACTAAAAGGTGAGTTCATGATTCATCCTGATTGACTTCCACCACCCGCCAACTCTCTGCACAGTTTGACATCATTACTATTCCTTTATTCACGTTTCAAGTATTTTTAATTCGTGTTCAAAAAGGAGGATAAAAAGGACCAAGTCGGTTAAAGACGCTGACGTCCTGTCACCAACACCGACACTAGTACATCCTGTACGTCGAAAGTTCGAGACGGCGCAGTTTCGAGCAGCGGAATGTATCCTTTTTAAATACATGAGCATAAGGAAAGCTATCCTGAACCCGCATCGCACGAAGGAAAAGTGGTTTTCTTTTCCGAGGAGCGCAGAAACAAGCCAACGAAGAAATTCGCAGTGTCATTTTCACCGGACTTTTTGAACATCTTTTTTAATCAGATATGTCCAATTGTAATCAAAAATATACATAATAGCAAGCGTAGTTTTTAAAGATATGTTCCATTAGGCTGCAAGTGAAGATTGCTTTTTTAATGGACGATCATAAAAATAAGATAAAATAAATGAGACAAGCAATAAGAAGATCAAGATCATAAATAATACGGACATTCCCCACAAGTCGACAAGCATTCCACCAAGGACAGGACCGACCATGCGTCCCCCTGTTGCTGTACTATTGACAATTCCTTGATAAAAGCCTTCCCTTCCTTTTGGGGCTAATTGATTGGCGACTGTTGGAACAACGGGCCAAACTAACATTTCCCCTACACTCAGAATGATCATTGCCGATAAAAATCCTTTAAATCCGTCGGCCATACCAGCCACACCATAGGAAACCATAAAAATGGCAAATCCAACAAGCATTTGCCCCTTCAAGTTTTGACTGCCAGCCTTTCTTAATATTTTTTGCAAAACAGGCTGGCCTAACACAATAATCGCCCCATTTATCGTCCACAGAAAGCTATATTGGTTTAAGGACATATTGACTTCCTGGGTGTAGGAAGAGATTGTCGCTTGCCATTGTACATAGCAGACCCAGCCTAAAAAGTAGGCAACACATATAATCCCTAATGCATAAAATTTACTTTTATCCCGAATTGCCCTTCTTTCTTGCAATACATTGGATTGACCAAGCTGACCTTCTGCCATATTTTTATAGCTGAATAGGGCGATGAAAAGAAAGAGTACATACATCGATAAATTCGCAAGGAAAATATAGTCGAAAGAAAAATTGGCGACAACTCCCCCTAGTGCAGAACCAATCGCAACTCCGGCATTCTGTGCCACATAGACAGCATTAAACGCCCGTCTTCCTCCCTCTTTCCAAACCGAACCCGCCATCGCAAACATGGAAGGAAAAATAATGCCTCCTCCAAGTCCTAAAATGGTGAGGAAAATTACATAATGAGGCCATTCATGCCAAAACGTCATTCCCAGTAGTGATAAGATGGAAATGATGATTCCTAATAGAATCGATTTATATCCGCCAATTTTATCAAAAAAAATCCCTCCTACTAGATTTCCTATCACACTAGCAGCAGAGTTTAACATCAATACTAAACCGGCAATAAATAAAGATTTTCCTAAATAATCATGTATATAAATGGCATTCAGCGGCCATAGAAAAGAATTCCCTGTCACACTGACTAGCATGCCAATAACTAATAACCACACTGCCTTAGGCATTTCCTCTTGCATCTCCTTCATCCTGTTTATTACCTGACACAGTGCTCAGAACCTAGCTTAAAAGAGCCGTTTCTGAAGCTCTTCTCCTTTGTGCCTAAGCCATTCTATTCCATTCAATCTGAAGAAGCAAGTAGGATGAAAATATCCAGAACAATCTTGATTTTGCCAAAGTTCTCTTAGTCGACAAAAAGTTAGAAAATCTTACAGTTAACATTGGATTTTCTACATTTTTATAGGTATATTGTTGATAAGGGATAGGATAATATTCCCAGTACTCCATCAGACAAGGAAGGGGAACCAGAAAATGTCTAAATTCAAAGTTGGAATTATTGGTTGTGGGCGAATTTTCCCAATGCATGCGTATCCAGTCAATGCTCGCGAGGATACGGAAATTGTCGCAGTTTGTGATAATAAGGAGGATCGCGCAAAGGAAAAGGCAGAAATTTTTCAGTGTACCTATTATACGGACTATGAGAAGATGTTGAATACTGAAGAATTAGATGTCATTCATATTTGCCTTCCACATCACTTACATGCGCCTGTCGCGATTGCAGCAGCAAAACGAAATATTCATATTTTGACGGAAAAGCCGATGTCGATTGCTTATGAAGATGCGGTAGACATGGTGGAAACAGCCAAAAAGAATGAGGTAACTTTAGGGGTTATTTTCCAAAACCGCTATAATCCTGGTGCCAAGCTGGTTAAGGACATGCTTGAAAATGGTGAATTAGGCGCCATTCAAGCTGGAAAGTTGTCCGTCACCTGGGATCGTTCTGATGACTATTATAAGCAGAGTGATTGGAAAGGAACATGGGATAAAGAAGGCGGTGGCGTCATTATTGATCAAGCGATCCATACAATGGATTTAATGAGATGGTTTGTAGATGATGACATTCAATACGTAGATGCGGCGATTAGTAACCGTGCCCATGAATTTATTGATGTAGAAGATTCAGCCGAGGGTGTCATTAAATATAAGAATGGTGTGGTCACCGCGTTTCATGCGATTAACTATTACACGTATGATGCACCTGTTGAAATTGAGCTCCACTGTGAAAACGGTACCGCCAAAATGGTCGGTGACCGGGCAACTGTTACTTTGAATGATGGTAGGGAATTTATCGCCGATAATAATCCAAATGAGACATTTGATTACAATAGTGGTGCGAAAAGCTATTGGGGCGTAAGTCATATTAAACAAGTCAATAATTACTATGAAGCCCTCAAGGAAGGTGCACAACCAGACATTACAGGCGAAGAAGCATTGAAAACTCAAAAAATGATCGTAGCCATTTATGATTCTGGGAAAAAGAAGGAACGAATAACATTTGAATAATCGATAAAAGGACAGGTTCAGGCCTGTCCTTTTATCTTTGAAAAAGCGCTAGGAATTCCTTTTTTTATCCCGCAGTAACGGGCAGTAATCCCCCGCCTCAAAGCTTTAGAGAATACGGAGAAGCATAGGTAAGGGATACACTGCCCTAATCTAGCTTCAGCGACTAGCAAATTTACGATTTCTGTTTGCGTAAGTCAACATCGATTCGCCCTTTGGACTCATCGTGTTTCCTTTATCTCGTCAGAACCCTTTAAATATGTACGTCGTCGGACAGGCACTTTCGCCTTGTTGAGTAAAAGCCCAATTGGTTCAAGGCCAACAAGATGTTGGTCACAAAGGCGTAGCGACGTACAGGACGTACTAGTGACAGGATGTCGTGCTTTGAACCTGCCAACAGGATGTCGCGATTTTAGCCTTTAATCCTCTGAAACCAGTGGGGAATGAAAGCCCCCCGACTGATTGAAGGTTCACTTTATAGATTTAAAAATTTATGTTGGTCATTATCAAACAAGGAGCTAATGGATTCGTGGTTATGAATTCTTACAACTGCTTCTGCAAATAAGGGCGCCACCGAAACCCTTTTTATTTTCTGCGAATGGATTGCTGGATTTTCAACGGAATCTGTACTAATCACCAATTCAATTGGACTGTTTTCTATTTTTTCAATTGCTGCCTCACTAAGCATTAGATGGGATAATGCAGCATAGATCTTATTGGCTCCTCTTTCCTTCAGTCCTTTAGCTAAATCGACTAAGGTTCCGCCTGAGATACTGAAATCATCGACAATCAGTGTATTTTTGCCTTCTACATTACCAATAATTTCCAGCACCTTTGCATTCTCATCATGCGACTTTCTCATTTTATCACCAATCGCCACAGGAACTTGTAAGGTAGTGGCAAAGTTCCTTGCCTCTTTTGCAAATCCGACATCAGGTGAAACGACAACAAGATCTTCTATCCCCATGCTTTCAATCTCTTCACAAAGGATTGGAAGGGCAAATAAATGATCCACAGGCTTTTTGAAAAAACCTTGAATTTGCGGGCTATGTAGGTCCATTGTCAAAATTCGATCCGCCCCCGCCAATTCCATACACTCAGCACAAACCCTTGCTCTGATCGAAACCCGAGGCTCATCCTTTTTATCTCCTTTGGCATAACCGAAATAAGGGATAATCGCCGTGACAGAGTTCGCACTAGCTCTTTTAAAAGCATCCATCCAAAAGAGAATTTCGGTAAACTCATCATTTGGCTTTAGACCAATGGGTTGAACAAGATAAACATCCTGATCCCGAACCGTTTCATTAATTTTCACAAAAATATTGCCATCAGAAAATGTCAAGACCTCCGATTTCCCTAACTCACTCCCGATGTAGTCACACATTTTTTGCGCAAAAGATGTTCCCGTACTACCACCAAATATCTTAATGTCTGCATTTGTCAATTGACGTCGCCTACCTCTATAATTTAGTTATTTTCGTACATTTACAATCCTCTTTGGAAATCATTGCGATATAGTATGTCCTAACGGTCGTATGATTTGAAAACCTCCTCACTAATATTTTTTTGCTACAATCATATAGTTAGCAGGTATATATGGGTGTTCCTGATTAGGCTCTTCATACATCTTTTTTATTACAAAACCTTGTTGTGCAAACGACGTAATAATTTCGGAGAATGTCCATTTCCGTAAATAGGTTTTAGGAAATTGTTCACGATCTTGTTATCTATTTCTACATTTTCTGTAATAAACCTTTTGAAGATCGAAAAATAAAAGTATTAATTTTTACTTTTGTAAAAATACGTTATATTCACTTGCGCTCTATACATTTTTTATTATAGAAACTAGGTAAAAGATTGAGGGATTTGCTTCTTTTGGATAGATGAGGACGTTCTGGATGTTTTTTTATATAAGGGGTTAGTCGATTTACTGCTTTTCTTGCGTGTCTAACTTGTTAATCAAGATCAACTAACAATAACTGGGGGATTTAGTGAGGTTGTGATCATGTTGTTTTGTTCATATCAATGTTCAATTCTCGTGCTTGATGAAAAATCCTTACTATCTCAATGTGATCCGAACTCTTAATCCTGTAAATAATCCGATAACTTTGATACAATTTTTCCCTAATGCTTTTCTTTTTAAATTCAGGCACAATTCGTCCAGACAAAGGAAAAAGTGAAACAGACTCCGCGGTGGCGAAAATTCCTCTTACTACTACGGTGGCATTTTCCTTAGAGTCAAGGGAAATGTATTGGGATATATCTTCTAAATCTGTTACGGCATCAGGTGACCAACTATCCTAACCACTTTTTAAATTTCTCCTTTACTTCTTCATGGTCAATCCCTTTTCCTTCATCCAACTGTTGGATAGCAGATTCTATCTTTATTCTCTCATATAACTTTTCCATTATATTGTCTGTAGTGACGTTCTCTGGGAGATTTTTTATCATTTCAATAATCTCTTCTTTTGCAGACATTTTTATCACCTTTTCTATTTTCATTATAATGGATCTCCCTTGTTTCCACAACGCATACAAGAGCACGTCTTCACGATCCAAATATTTTAAAGCGCCTTGAGCCATGCCCAAGGCGCTATTCTTACATCATTGTCCCATATGGAGGACGTTCTTGGTTTTGGAGAATCATTTGGTTTTGCAACTGTTGGACTTTTAGTCGAGTACGATCTAATTGTTCACGTTGTTGTGCGTTGGAGCTGTCTTTAAGTTTTTCCAGCTCCATCACTGCTTGTTCCAAATCGGCCTGAGCTTCACTAAATTCCGCATCTTGATAAAATCCCTGTCTTAATGCTTCATCCAGCTGTTCATTGGCATAAAGAATAGCGTCTTCACAACGATTCATACAATCTTCGACAGACTGTCGCGTTGCCATACCCGATCCTCTCCTTCACCGAGTGTTCCCGCAAAAGGCGGGTATGTCTAGTTTGTTCTCAAAAGAGATTCTCTATGATAAAATTTTTTAGTGAAGTTGGTTATTTTTAGAGGAGTTGAATGTTTTTGGGAATTGAATCGATTCTTACCTATGTCCGTTCTTTATTGACAAGGACTGTACAGAAGGATGATATTGTGGTGGATGCTACCGTTGGAAATGGGCACGATACTGTTTTTTTAGCCAAACTTGTGGGTGAAGCTGGCAAGGTATACGGATTTGATATACAGGCACAGGCGATTGAACAAACAGCAAAGCGGTTAGGAGCGGAGAATGCAGAAGGGCCTGTTCAGCTTTTTCAAACTGGACATGAGTATGTCTCTTCCTGTTTGCCCACTGAACATCATGGACAGCTAGCTGCAGCGATGTTTAATTTAGGCTATTTACCAAGAGGAAATAAAACCATTGTCACCAAACCGGAAACAACCATTTCGGCGATTGAACAACTATTATCCCTTTTGAAAATCGGCGGCATCCTTGTACTCGTTGTCTACCACGGCCACGAAGGTGGCCCTAAAGAGCGCGACACCTTACTTGAATATGTTTCCGCACTCAATCAAGAAGCCTATCACGTCCTCCAATACACCTTCCTAAACCAGCGGAATCATCCCCCCTTTGTCCTAGCGATTGAAAAAAGAAGGGGCCAGTCCCCCGCCACAGTAACGCGTTAACAGCGCGGGGGACTGGCCCCGTTAATGGCCCCGTTAATTGGCCCCTTTCAAACGGCGATAGATTCTTCCGTTCCAATAGAAGAAGTAGCCTGTTGGGCCGCTTTGTTTCATTATTTTTCTGGCGAGGGGGCGAACGTTTTTTTGTTTGTTTACTTTTTGGTCGGAGAGGTAGATGGCTAAGAGGCCGCGGTTGATTAATTTATGAAATTTTGTATCGGGTAAGAATTTTGTATGTTCATCCGCTTTTTTGAGGAAATGAATGAGACGCAAAAATAGCTGTTCGTCGTTAGCATAGTAAAAGCAAAAATTAAGGTCGCCTTCTTCCCGATCTTCTTCTTGGTCAATAAAATAATCCAAAAGAATGTGCA
This sequence comes from Bacillus sp. J14TS2, assembly GCF_018333015.1. Classification (NCBI taxonomy): domain Bacteria; kingdom Bacillati; phylum Bacillota; class Bacilli; order Caryophanales; family Bacillaceae; genus Bacillus; species Bacillus sp. J14TS2. The sequence continues at coordinate 121,602 of NZ_BORE01000011.1, forward strand.
GTCCTTGAATATAGGGAAAATAGCCATTACGAATCATTTCTGCATGCTCAGGTTGAAAATCCGCCCGGAGACCATAGGAGACTAAACAAAAGATCCCGAGTGTTGAGCCCGCACAGGCAGAAAATTCATACCAGCTCATATCTGGACACTCTGCTTGGTGCTGGGCAAACCATTTTTGTAACCTTTGTTCACGTTCTTCAACATCGACATGCTTATGTACTTGCAAATCACAATAATAATTACATAATTCTATGAGATAGGGCTTTATCTCTTCATAATAAGGGAGTTTTTCTAGCATCGATTGACAAGCCCGCACAAGCGCTATTAAATAGCCGCCATCATTCTGATCTTCTCGGTGCCGATAGTAATCACGAGGTTCCGCCCCAACCGTGAGTGCATCGATCATCGATTCATGCAAGGCGGCAAAGTCGTCAGGATCTAAAGACGTGCTACGATCACAAAGATTGTCTAAATAATCGCTAATCGTCTGATATGCGACGATAAACTGGATCGCCGTTTCCTTCTTGTCTAGTGCGGTTAATGCCATAATCGAGCCACCTTCACAATGGAAGGTTTTATGCTCGATACTCGCCAGAGCTTGATTCCTCAATTCTTCATTCGGGATCATCTTCGCTCTATTTTTCCATGCTTCCAACTCTTGATGAGTAATGGGGAATACTTGGCGAAACACTTGATTCAACAATGTAACAGGATTTACTGGTAATGTCATGCCATTTCACCTCATTATTTAAGAAAAGCGCAAGCGCCACCTATCGGCGACAAGCAAATGTTCTGAACCAAAGGAAGGCGCTCTTTGCCTTTCATTAGCTCAGGTTATTTCGTGGAACATCGGCTAAGGCCGCCACGTCCTGTGGCAACGCCGTTGGACTCGCCTCCCGCGAGCCTCGAGCCGCTGGCGCCTGGAGCTGGACCAAGCACTAATCAAAATTTATACTTTCCTATCCTATAAAGCTCAAGGCGTCTTGATCAGACCCAAAGCACTCTTAAAAAAAGTCTTCTTTCTTATAGTCCAAAAAACGCAGTCTCAACTCAATAAAGTTTTTTGCATAAAGGAAAACTTGCTCCTTTTCTGGTTCATTAAAAATTTCATGATAACAATCAGGCCATTCCTTATATGTTTTCTCCGTGATCTTCACATGATTAAACCACTCAAACACTTCTAGCTTATCCACAATTTTATCATCCCCGCCTTGCAGAACCAATAAAGGGATATCGGGGAATTTTGACATTTGGGCAAAAGCTAATTTCATTGCACTTACAAGCTCACGATACCAGCGTACGGAAACCTTCGTAATCGTTAAACCATCATTTAATGTTCTCTCTTTTACATCTTCATCCCTTGTTGTCAGGTTTACATTTAATCCAGGATTCACTTTTAGTCCCGGTGCAATCCAGTTTAACCCTACTGTAAGGGCATTTAAAGGAATCGATGGATAATTTTTTAACCCAAGACAGGGCGAGGAAAGTACCAATCCATCCACTGTAATATCTGTAGTTTGCAGCATACGGATCGCTGTTAATCCCCCCATGCTATGGCCGATAACGAAAATAGGCAGCTCATAGCTCTTAGCCGCTTGCACCCAATCTAATGCTTCATTTACATATTCATCAAAAGAATCAATATGCCCTCTGTGCATTCTTGTCGTTAAACCCTGCCCTGGTAAGTCTCCAGTGATAACGTGAAATCCTTCAGACCTCCACATCTCAATTAACCACCAATATCGGCCATGATGTTCCATGGCTCCATGAATAATCACGATTACCCCAACAGCAGATTGTTCTGTTTCAATTTTTTTCATATTCATTCCCCACATGTTTTCATATAAGAGGATGTTCAAAAAGTACGGTAAAAATGACACTGCGAGATAAAGGGGCTTCCGAAATCGCCCACGTCCTATGGGCACACGGAAGTCAGTACTTCCTGTACAAGCCGGCTCCTCGGAAAAGAATACCACTTTTGCTTTGTACTATATGGATTTAGGGAAGCTTTCCTTGTGCTCGAAACTGCGTTGCCTTGAACTTTCTACAAACAGGACGTACTAGTGTCGGCGTGCTGACTTTGTCCTTTTATCCTTCTTTTTGAACACTCACTATAAATTGTCCATCATTATTATAACTCGCTTTAAAAGGTTATGAACGATTTTAGCTTACCGTCACTTATTCAAGCTATTACATAAATTTTGCTCCACCTTCCCTGTCTCTATACATTCTTTGATAAACTAAGGAGAGTAGAAAAAGAAAGGATGATTTTTTTGTCTATTTATCCATTTAACGGAATAAAGCCCGAAATTGATGCATCTGTTTTTATCGCTGATTTTACCACAATTACAGGTGATGTAAAAATTGGCGCAGACTCAAGTGTTTGGTTTCATTCAGTAATTCGCGGAGATGTGGCACCAACCATCATTGGAGAACGGGTGAATATTCAAGATCAATGTCTTCTACACCAAAGCCCGGATCGCTCCTTAATCATTGAAGATGACGTAACAATTGGGCATCAAGTTATTTTACATAGCAGTATTATTCGTAAAAATGCCTTGATCGGCATGGGGTCCATTATTCTTGATGGTGCTGAGATTGGGGAAGGTGCTTTTATTGGTGCTGGAAGCCTCGTTTCTCAAGGTAAAAAAATTCCGCCCAATAGCTTAGCTTTTGGACGCCCTGCAAAAGTCATTCGCTCTTTAACAACAGAAGACATTCAAGATATGGAGCGAATTTCAAGGGAGTATGTGGAAAAAGCGAAGTATTATAAGGTGTTACAAAAGTAAAATTCTCCTTTGACAATCCAGTGAACATGCTGAAGTTTTTCTTACTCCTGCCGATAAAATAGTCAAAGGATTAGAAGCGAAGGAGCTGGATGTCAATGGTCTATTTATTGGTCTCCGCTATCATACTGATTGCGATCGTCATCGTTTTTCTTATCGTAAAATTTCAGCTAAAACAAATGAAAAATATATTTCTGACAAGTCTCTTCGTGTTGATCATTGTCATTTTATTGGATTCCAATTGGAGTGAGATGCATACTGTGGAGGGTCAGGAAACGCTAAAGGTACCACAATCCGAATATTCATTCATTAAAATAAAAGATCAGGTTAAAATTGATACTCCTGTTGTATCCCAACTTCCCGAATTACCAAGAGGCTGTGAAGTAACATCACTAGCAATGCTACTCCACAGTGCGGGCGTCCAAGCAGATAAAATGGAGCTGGCCGCAAAAGTGAAGAAAAATCCTGCCAAAATGGAAACAAAGAATGGAAATATTTATTATGGCGATCCTGAAAACGGCTTTGTTGGAGATATGTATACATTTGAGAAACCGGGGCTTGGTGTGTATCATGAACCCATTATGGAATTAGCAGAAGCGTATTTGCCAGGGCAAATCGTCAACTTAACCGGACAAACATTTGAAGAATTAAAAATTCCCCTTTCAGCCGGACGTCCTGTTTGGGTGATTATCAATACCGAGTATCGTAAATTAGAAGACTCCTATTTTCAAACATGGCATACAGAATCAGGAAAAATTCACATAACTAGAAAGGAACATTCCGTCCTTATAACCGGATATGATCAGCATTTTGTCTATTTTAACGACCCCTTAACAGGCAAGAAAAACAAAAAAGCAGCGATCAAAGACTTTGAACAATCTTGGCTGCAAATGGGAAGTCAGGCGCTTACGTATTCGGGGGAATGAATGAATTTTTAAAGGGAATACGACTTTTTATGATGATTGAGAAAGAGAGCCGATTGAGTAAGGATCAGTTCTCTTTTTTAGAACTCAACAATTTTAATTTTCCATTATTTCTTTAATGACTTCGGCAAATGCGGCTGTGGTTCTATATGATTCCTCCAATGTATTTTCCGTCCCCCCAATTTCTAATAAAACTAAGTGGTCTCTCAGGTCTTGATTATAGGTATTTTGAGTTTTTTCACTTTTAATTACAACACCTCTAGATAGTCCTGGATATAATTCTTCTAATTTTTCGTTTAGGTGTGTCGCAAATCTCTGGTTTTCTTCGTAGTGATCACTTGAATTTGAGACCATAAATACGATTTTTGCGTAGTCTTTTCCGTTGAGGGTAACAGTGGTATCTGCCCTTTTTGAAGAATCCCTGTGTATATCAAACACTATGTCCATATTTTTGTGATTATCTAATGTTTCTTTTAAAATTTCTCTTGAAACAGTATAAGAGTCAGCAATCGATAAGTTTCTTTTCTTTATAATCCCAGCGATATCGGTATCATCATGGATAGTTTTAATATTATTTTCATTTAATAATCTACTTAGTTCTTTCCCAACCAATGTGATATCTTTCCCATCCTCAAACTTTTCATGATTATGTGAATGATAAATAAACACGGATGCTTCATTGTTTTCAAAACCAGTAGACGAAAATACTTCTTTACCAAGGCTATTAAAAGTTATCTCTTTTTCATTGAATAAAAATAACCATGAAAAAGCAAAGAGAAATAGCAATGCACCACTTGATAGGATAGATATTCGATAGACTAACTTCTTTTTATTCATATTTCGCGCCTTTTGTCTAAGCTTATTTTCGGTTGTGACGATGAAGTCATCGCTTGGATTCTGTGGATAAGTCTCTTTCATCATCTTGAAGATCTCTTTTTCACTTCGCATTTATTAAAACCTCCTCTGCATCAACATTTAGTCTTCTTTTTAACTCTTTTAAAGCACGGTGATAGTCTACTTTCACTTTCGCTTCACTACACTGTAGAATGTCTGAAGTCTCTCTTATGGATAGCTCGTTAATGCCACGGAGAATCACAACCGCTCGATAATGCGGTTTCAATTTAGAAATTGCTTCATGCACAAACTTTTTCATTTCGGTTATTTCCAGCTCTTCATCAGGATTCTTAACATTTGATTCCATCCTTTTAAAAAAACCCTCTTTAAATACAGATACGAATCTCTTTTTTCTATAGTGATCAATAGCTACATGTTTTGCTATGGAAAAAATCCATGTTTTTAAGTAAGGGCCATCATTAAAATTACGTATACCTTTCAATACACGAATGAATACTTCTTGTGTCATATCCTCAGCATCATTCGAGTCTCCCGAAAAACAAACGAGGAATCTATACACATCCAAATAATGGTCAGTATAAATAGAAACGATATTGGATTCAAGGTCCTGTATATCAATCAATCCTTCTCCTCCTTTTTATGTATTTACTTATTACTCGATTGAGACAGGAAAAAGTTACAATTATTTTTAATAATACATAAAGACAAGAGAAAATATTTACGGTTATCATATTCAGATTGCTATTGGTAAGTATCTACACGAAAAAAGCCGATTTTTCCTGCATTTACGGAATTCTCGGCTTTTATCCGTATTTTTACTATCGTGGGAAAGTAATAAGGCATTGGGTTCCCTGTTGCGGTTTGCTATTTATGTCAATCGTTCCATCATGAGCAATAATGGTTTGTCTTGCAATGGCCATTCCTAGTCCGGTTCCGGAAGTATTAGCAGCGGCATTCGTCCCTCGGTAGTAACGGTCGAATAAGTGATCAATCGTTTGTTGATCCATCCCCACCCCATCGTCTTCAATTCCAATACGAATTTGTGATGGATCTTCCTGAAGGATGACTTTTATTCTCGTTTCAGGCGGGTTATGTTTAATACTATTGGCAAGTAAGTTTTCAAATGCTCGTTTTAAAAATTTCGTATCCATAGGAAGAAATATTTGTTTCTTATTGGTTTCAAATGAAACCATCTTGTTTGTTGATTCCGGCATCTTTCTTAACTGTTCCAATAAGTTTTTGAAGACATGTACAAGGTCTTTTTGTTCAAGTTGGATTGGAATTGCATCATTTTTCAATTGAAAGGTTAGGTTGAAGTCTTCGATTAATTGCTCCATATACTCCACTCGTTCCTCCATGATTTTTGAAAAATGACGTACTTTATCTTGTTCCCAATCATGTTCATGTGAAGATAGTAGTACTGTATAGCCCTTGATAACGGACAAAGGCGTCTTGAGATCATGCGAGACACCTGTCATCCATTCTTCCCTTGTTTTTTCTAATACCTTTCGTTCTTCTCTGTTTCTCTGCAGTGTTGATGTGAGCCTAGAAAGAGCCTGGGTCAGTTCTTTATACGTTTTCGTTTCGTTTTTATTTCGCCAACGTCGCTTTGAAGAATCAAAAGGTGCTTCATATTTGCCTTTAGATAGATTTTCGATCCAAGCAACGATATAGAGTAAAGGAGCACCTAATTGTCTTCCAAAAAATAAAGCCATGACGATTCCCATAATCATGATGGAAAACACCCATAGATTATTCAGCCAGTATTGAAAGGGATTATGGTCTGTCATCGGTTGCCCTAACACCCAAGTTAGTTCCTGATCATCGATCGTTTTATACCATGTAGATAACTGGTATCCCTTTTTAGCAGGATATAGATAATCAGACACTAGTTCTCCAGGTATATAATGACTTGGAATGCTTTTCGGCTTATTGAAGGAAAAGACTTCATCACCTTGCTCGTCCAACACCTGCAACCACATTTGATTGTTTTTCAAATCCTCCTCTATCTTGGAGCCAATTGAAAGCTCTTGATCAATAACATTCGTCTGTTCAACGATATGACTAATTGATAAAGGAGAAGTATCTTTTTTATTATCACCAAGAAACAAGCTGAACAAAATAACACTACCTACGATCAGTAAGCCCCAAATAAGCATTAGCCAAAAAAGTCGTGATACGAAGTAATAAGCGACTCGATTTTTTAATTTCACAATAAATCCTCATTTGCATCTGCTTCAAATATATATCCTAATCCTCGAACTGTTTTTATCCATTTTGGTCTACTTGGGTCCTGCTCTATTTTTTCGCGTAAACGTCTTACATGTACCATCACTGTACTATCCCCGCCATAAAATTCTCCCCACACATCTTTATAAATTTGATGTTTACTTAAAATTTTGTTAGGGTGTTCGCAAAAATAGAGTAACAGTTTCAGTTCCTGGGTAGGACACTCAAGTCTTACACCATTCACAATTAGTTTGCCAGTATTGGCATCTATATTAAAGGCACCATGATCATAAAATTGTTTCCGAGTATGGCGGGATGGAATTTGCATAGAGCGTTTTAAATGTGCTTTCACACGTGCTACCACTTCTAATGGATTAAACGGCTTTGTAATATAGTCATCTCCTCCAAAACTAAACCCCTGTAATTTATCTAGATCTGTGATTTTAGCCGTTAGAAACAGGATTGGCACATCTGTTTCCGAACGAATTTTTCCACAGAGCGTAAAACCGTCTATATCAGGCAGCATCACATCTAACAAGATAATGTGCGGATGATTTTGCGTTATCATGAAAAGTGCCTCTGTACCGGTAGTGGCCATGAAGAGCTGTTGAAAGCCTTCCTTTTCAAATACTGTCATTAACAAATCTACAATATGCTGATCATCATCAATAATAAGAATTTTATGTTCCTCGAGCTTTAAAGTCACACTTCCTCCTCCTTCCGATCATCATTATTATTTTACATGAAACAGCAATAAAAGAAGCCGATTGTGTAAAGAATTTAACGACTGTTCAGCTTTCTGAAAAGTATATTTATTCTACAACCTAAGCCAGTCTAAGTATGCAATTAAAATAAAGAAATATGCGGAATTTAATTGTTAAGCAAATGTTTAGGAAAAGTTTCATTCACGTTTCATTCCTTTCATTTACGATAGAAATGAGGTGAGGAACAGATGAATGATCAAATATTGTTAACCAATGATCTAACTAAAAAGTACAAAAAACACATATCTGTAAATGGAATTAATTTACGAATTGAGCGAGGTCAAATTTATGGATTTCTTGGTCCTAATGGAGCTGGGAAAACAACGACGATCCGAATGTTATTAGGCTTGATCAAACCAACAAAGGGAAGTATCGAAATTTTTGGACAGAACCTAAATAAAAATCGACTACAAATTTTACAAAGAATTGGATCGTTAGTAGAGTCCCCAACATACTATGGAAACTTAACCGGACGCGAAAATTTAGAGGTCGTTCGTCGGTTGCGGGATCTACCAGAAAAACGTGTAAACGAAGTGTTGGAAACTGTTAGATTAACCAAAGTGTCAAACCGACTAACAAAAGAATACTCGCTAGGAATGAAGCAACGTCTAGGGATTGCTACTGCGATGCTTAGCAAACCAGATTTATTGATATTAGACGAGCCAACAAATGGTTTAGATCCTTCTGGTATCCAAGAGATTAGAGAGTTGATTAAAGAATTGCCTGAGGCAGGAATGAGTGTCCTTGTATCGAGCCATTTATTAAGTGAAATAGATCAGATGGCTACACAAGTGGGGATCATCCATAATGGAAAAATGATTTTCCAAGATCCGATTGAGCGCTTAAGACAAAAACAGAAGCCCCTATTAAAAGTCGGAGTTAATGATCGCATGAAGGCAAATGCATTATTAAAAGAACGAGGGATAGAGGCTAATTTACAAGACGATTTCTTGTGGTTACCACAAACAGAGCCTGCATCTGTATCAGAAGTGAACGCTATTCTCGTTCAATCAGGTGTAGCTGTATATCGACTTGAAGAAGTGAAAAGAACACTTGAAGATATTTTCTTAGAATTAACGGGTACAGAGGGAAGCTTATGAAAAAAATATTATGGGCTGATCAAATAAAATTAAAACGTTCATCTTTATTAGTCATTGTGTTATTGGTTCCATTACTTATCTTGGCATATGAGTTAGTGAATTTTACTTATCGTGCTGAGTTTGTGGAAAAACAAGCGGAAATGTTCGGCGCTGATTCTATGTGGATGTATTTATTGTATGACAATAGCTTATTATTCGGGCTTGGTTTTCCATTAGCTGCTACCCTTGCTGCATCGGTGATAGCCAATATTGAACATCAAGCAAATGGCTGGAAACAAACACTTTCCATGCCCCTATCAAGAGGGAAAATTTATTTGAGTAAATTTATTTGGCTAACACTGAATCTATTCCTTTCCACTACTATTTTTCTACTTGGCCTGGTGTTACTAGGAAAAATACTAGCATTTGAGGGAAACATTCCTTGGGGACTATTGCTAGGCGATTGTTACGGTATGTTATTGACAGTATTACCTATTATGGCTTTTCAATTTTGGTTATCCATAACTGTTAAAAATCAGGCTTTTTCGATTCTGATTGGATCTATTTCAGCTATTATGGGGCTTTTTTTAGCAGCTGCTCAAACGACTAGGTGGTTCCCATTAGCTTATCCGGTCCAATCATCAACAGTGATATTACAGTATGAGGGGATCGGCTATAACTCAGATTTTTCCGCCTACCTCGTCATTAATTTGATCGTAGGGATAATCCTATTATTTATCGGTTCTAAGCATTTTTCTAAACGCAATGTCCAGTAAGGAGAGATTATTTTGCAAAATATCTTATATGTTGAACAGTTAAAGTTAAAACGCTCCAAGTTATGGCTGCTTTACTTGATAGGCCCCTTATTAGGTGTGTTCCTAGCTTATATTAATTTCTTTAAAAACTATGACCTGTTTATGCAGCCAGGAGATAATGCTTGGATTGAAGCATGGACACAAGTAGCCTTGTTTATGGGACCATTTGTATTACCAATCTTAGTTGGCATATATGCAGCCCTTGTTTGTAGGAGTGAACATGTTGGAGGTGGATGGAAACAACTATTAGCCTTACCGATCAAACATTCAGACATCTTTTTAGGAAAATTTCTAACAGTGGTAAAAATGATCGTTATCACAATGCTAATCCTATTGATCTTCTTTATAGGATTTGGTTATGTAAAAGGAGTAGAAGGCAATCTTCCAGTTATGACTATATTTGTGTTTATGATAAAAGGGATTATAGCGTGCTTACCATTGATTCTACTACAACTTATTATATCGATAAGGGCTAGAACCTTTGGTATACCATTAGCTGTTAGTATTATTTTTACCCTTCCAGCTATCATTGTTGCCAGCACACCTTTAGGGCAGTTTTATCCTTGGACACAACCAATGCTAGCCATGTCACCAGAAGATGAATCACCAATTCAATCTTATTTCTTATTTTATACGCTTGTAATTGGCTCAATCGTTGTTTTATTGATCTATGGTTTACGAAGTTTCGCTAAGCGGGATGCTAGCTAATGGTCTTTTATTGAAAATGATGGTCCAACAAAAGCTATGTAGCACGTATTCTATATGACCTTGAATACGTGCTACAGGCTATAACCATTTCCATACAGTTTTTACAAAACAAAATATCCACATTAACACTTGCAAACCATTAATATATTTCCATCCGGATCTTTAAAATTAAAATAGTGACCATGTTCAATATTGGTAATCAAGTTGACTCCCTTATTCTTCATAAATTGAAACGCTTCCTCAATATCTTCTGTGTTAAAATGAAACGCCGGGGTTTTAAATATTTTATCCTTTGCATAAATTTTGCTGTCTAACACAATCCCTGTTCCATTCATCGATATAACATAAAGATGACCAAACTGTATATCACCTTCCGCCTTTAATCCCAAAATATCGCAGTACCAATCTCTTGCTTTCTCGATGTTACTAACAGGAATGAATACCGTTCCGATCTCTTTTAAAATAGGGCTACACATAATATCTGCCTCCTTTTAAATATTTTGCTTTTTTATACTTTCGAAACATCTTCTAAAAGATACGCACTTTCTATTTCTTTGCAATGACTAGAACGGGAAGGCATATCCTTTATAGTTGTATGTATTTTTAAATCCGATACTTTCAGCAATTGTAATCGATGCTTTGTTTTCTTCCATACATTCCCAGTAAGGGAGGATATTCTTCTCCAAACAATCTTGAATAAATAATCGGGCTACCTTTTGAGCTAATTTCCGTCCTTGGTGGGCTACAAGTGTTTCAATATAAATACTGTGAATATTCTCAGCGACAAATCCCGAGAAACAGACACTGACAATTTCATTATCATATAAAATACAATACCCTATTCCTTTATTCAGGAAGTCACTGATCGACGACCAGGACTCTAAAATCTTGGAATTTAGGAATTCAATATTCTTCATGGAACTGCAATTTTCAAAAAAGCTCTGATTAATTCTTACCGTTTCATATCTCTTATCAATTACCGGCTCACGGATATTCAAATTACCATTTGCATGTAAAGTATATGCTTTTTGCATCCAGCTTTCTAGCTTACGACCTTTAAAAACATGCTCTATCGTCTTATTCCACCGTTCATGAATACCAATTCCCTCAAAACAGTCTAATCCCACTTTTTTTGCTTCAGGGATGATCACATCATCTATAAAATGGTTTAATACATTATTGAACTCTCTATTTTCCTCATTTCCAATTAAAAAGAATCCATCATTATTTCCTAACCAAATCATACCTGAAGTGGGAATCGTTAAATCATCGACAAATACGCGACCGGGATTGGTACCTTCAATTACAGCCAGTGCCTCTATTTGTCTCTTGTTATTTAATAAACCCTTACATCTGCCAAACACTGTTTTATCCAGTTCTTTAATCATAGACCCACCTCCTAGTATATCGTTGCGATTAAAAGAGAGCACAAGTTTTTATACCGTCGATAACAGCTTTATAACCCCAGAATTAAATGGAAATTCTTTGCTAGCCACCTTACGTTTAAGCTCTTCCAATTCATGTAAAGCTCGTTTCTTTAGTTCGGGTGTATAGTGATATTTCACACTGTTCTCTTCAAATTCATCTTCATCTACCACTTGCCAATCTTCCTGCCGCTTCTTTATCAAATCCAAATCTAAGTCAATAAAACGAATTTGGTTATTCTCAAACTCTGAAGGCAATGCGACATTGCAATAATAGGATGTGATCTGTTCACCCTCAATTTCCATTGCTGCCGTAAATCCCTCTTTTAAGGAGAAAACTTCAATGGATGTATTGTCCATAATAAATGTCTGATTTCTTGTATAATGTTTTAGTTTTCTCCCCTGTTTGCATAAAACTATGATATATTCAGATGTTTGCTTTACAAGCTCACCTTCCCATTCATAGTGAGGGATATCAGGATATTTTAGTGCTTGGATCTGAATGGTTTGCTTCAACTTCGTTCCTCCTCTAAAACGGGTACACGCACCTAGTAGGAGCACGCAACTATCCCTTCCATTTAAGGTTTAATTCATGTATAATAAGAATATAATAATAAAGGAGAAGTGGCGAACACTTCTCCCACAACCTCTACCGTCAGGGTGGTGGTTGTCAAAATGTTTTACTTCTGAGAATCACCCTTTTGCTTGCGACGGCGTAGGGTGGTTTTCTCTTTTTCTAGAACGGTCCTTTTAAAAATGTGTGCGCTTACTGCTCGCACAATCCCCTTCAGAGCCTCTCTTAGAAATTCAAGAAATGTTTCCATGGCGATCACCTCCTTTCCTAGAGATGGAAAGAAGAGTGACAACCAACCACCCTCACAATATTCGGTTGCTAGTTTTAGATTATCATATTTTTGCAAAAATTACCACAAAACAGGAACAAACATTCCCAAAGTCACTTTGATTCCTTATGCTAGTCGGGATTTTGATCGTTTGTTCATGTTTCATGATGTTGGTATTTCATCAATTTGTTGATGCCTCAAGGCTTCTGCTTGGTTTTCTTAGTTCCTTGTGAAAAATGACTAACTTGCAAGGAATCGCTAGCATCTGTGCTAACTTCGGAAACGAAGCAGCAAAACTTTCGGTACGAATCATCTGATAGCCAATACGTGTATACCATTTTGCTAGCTTTACTTTAGATGGGTGAGAGCCTTCTTCTGGAACTAACAATTCAAGCTGCATCTTATAATGCCCTTCTTCTCGGCATTTCTTTTCTGCAAAACGGATAAGTTCTCGTCCTATGCCAGTTCCTTGGTACTTATCATCAACTGCCAGCACTCCTAATTCTCCTATCTCTTGATCAATCCGCGTAACTCGGACACAACCAATAATTTGCTCCATGGATCGAGCGACAGCGATTTCACCATTACTTGTATATTCCGCTATCTCCTCCACTGTTATACGGGCTGCCTCATCCTTCCAAAGGCTCTCCTCTGCCCCACCATACACACGGTTAACGATATTTGTGATAAGCTCCATATCCGCGATATTGCTACTCGCATGACATGGTAGCATGTGAATCTCCATTGACTCCATAAAACATCATACCCCCCTTTATTAAAAAAAGAGCCAAGGCAAGGCACCTTAGCTCTTCTGTTACGAATGGGCCACAGCTAGTTCTTTCCCAAAATCGTATTGTTCCTCCATATAGACCGCATGCCAAACCATGAAGACAAGGACAGTCCAGATTTTACGGCTGTAATCCATTTTTCCTTGGCAATGATCCTCTAGTAAATTTAATACGTATTGCTTATCTAAAATATAATCAGTATCACTGTTGCGAATAATTTCTTTTGCCCAATCATACATTTCATCTTTTAACCAGTGACGAATTGGGACTGGGAAACCTAATTTTTTGCGATTCAAAACATGGTCAGGAATAACGCCCTCTGCGGCTTTGCGCAATACATATTTTGTTGTGCCTTCCGCTGTTTTTAAGCTAGTTGGAATTCTTGATGCAACATTGAATACTTCTTTGTCAAGAAATGGCACCCGCAATTCCAATGAATGAGCCATGGTCATTTTGTCTGCTTTTAATAAAATATCGCCGCGCATCCATGTATGAATATCGACAAATTGCATGCGATCGACCGGATCATAGCCGACCGTATCTTGATACAGCGGGCGCGTAATATCGCGATAATCCAACTGATCATTGTATTGTTTTAACAAACGGCGTTTTTCACTTTCATCAAACATTTTTGCGTTGCCAATATATCTTTCCTCCATTGGAGTCACGCCACGTTCAATGAAGCTTTTCCCTTTTACCCCTTCTGGAAGCACATTCGCTAATGCGCGTAAAATCGTTTTTCCAACTTTAGGAATTTTATTAAATACTTCTAAAGATTGAGGTTCTCGATAAATATTATAACCACCAAATAATTCATCTGAGCCTTCCCCTGAAAGCACAACTGTGACATGCTTTCGTGCTTCTCTTGCCACGAAATAAAGCGGCACACAAGCGGGGTCTGCCAATGGGTCGTCCATATACCACATGATCTTCGGTAATTCTTTCATATATTCTTCCGGTGTAATCACATAGCTGATGTTTTCAACACCTAATTTATCTGCTGTTTCTTTAGCTACATCAATTTCACTAAAGCCATTCCGCTCAAAACCAACGGAAAAAGTTTTGATTTTTGGGTTATATAATTTTGCAATCGAAACAATAAACGTTGAGTCAATACCACCTGAAAGAAAAGAACCAACGGGAACATCACTACGCATATGCACATTGACCGAATCAAAGAGCACATCCTTAATTTCCTGAATAAATTCCGTTTCAGCTTTTTGTACAGGTTGGAAATGAGCTTTCCAGTAGCGTTGAATGCTAATGGGCTGATTCACTTTTTTTATAAAATAATGACCGGGTTCTAATTTCTTAATCCCTTTTGTCATCGTTTCAGGTTCAGGTACAAATTGATAAGTTAAATATTGCTGCAAAGAATCATGATTCAATTCATTCTTCTCAAGCGCCAGTAAAATACTCTTTTTCTCTGAAGCAAAAAATGTTTTGGGACCATCTTCTTTATAAAAGAATGGCTTAATTCCAAATTGATCACGAGCTCCAAATAAAGATTGTTCTTTTTTATCCCAAATAAGGAATGCAAACATTCCTCGCAGCTTTTCTACTGCTTTTGCGCCTAATTGACTGAAAAGCGCAATTAACACCTCTGTATCAGAATCCGTTTCGAACGTAAATCCAGCTTGGACCAGTTCTTCCCGTAATTCCACATAATTATAGATTTCTCCATTAAAAATAATCCAATAGCGGTCATTTTCATAAGAAAGCGGCTGTTTTCCACTTTCAATATCAATGATGCTTAGTCTGCGAAAACCAAATTGAACATGTTCATCTTCAAAATAGCCTTCATCATCTGGTCCACGATGGGTAATGATCGTATTCATTTGATGAAAAAGCTCTTGATCAGGATTTTTAGCTGATGTTGGATGATCATGGACACAACCGATAAAACCGCACATGTTTCGACACTCCTCTATTTTCAACAACTAGTACTCGTACCCAATGCTTCTATTTTAGCATTTAATCCGAATTTTTGTCAGTATATCCGTAAAAATAACAGAGCAAATCTTGGCTCTGTTATTTTTACCTAAATCTTTGTAAACATGTATATTTATCTCGGATTAACGGGCAGTATTCCTCATATCACCCTTTAGAGAATACGGCGAAGCATAAATAGGTGATAAACTGCCCGGAAAGGACCGATAAATCAGTGGGAGATGGAAGCCCCCACTGAATGAAGTTTCACTTTATTGTACTGCTTTTAAAAGTTCTTCTGCTCGATCTGTTCTTTCCCAAGGTAGGTCAAGATCAACTCGTCCAAAATGGCCGTATGCGGCAGTTTGTTTATAAATAGGGCGTCTAAGATCTAACATCTTGATAATGCCAGCGGGACGCAAATCAAAATGAGCACGGATCGCGGCAACGAGAGTTTCTTCGGATACGGTGCCTGTTCCAAATGTATCAACAGAGATAGAAACAGGTTGAGCCACTCCAATCGCATATGCTAATTGCACTTCACATTTATCCGCTAATCCTGCAGCGACAATATTTTTGGCTACATAACGGGCCGCATAGGCTGCGGAACGATCCACTTTTGTTGGATCTTTCCCCGAGAAAGCTCCTCCTCCATGGCGTGCATAACCTCCGTATGTATCAACAATAATTTTTCTTCCTGTTAACCCAGCATCCCCTTGTGGCCCGCCAATCACAAATCGCCCTGTTGGATTAATGAAATACTTTGTTTCTTCATCCAATAAGTTTTCCGGAACAACAGGAGCAATCACACAGTTTTTCATATCTTCTTGAATTTGCGCAAGCTCAATATCTGGGTGATGTTGAGTCGAAATAACAATCGTATCAATGCGTACAGGATTCCCCGTTTCATCATATTCAACCGTTACTTGAGTTTTCCCATCTGGTCGCAAATAAGGAAGGACTTTTTCTTTTCTTACTTCTGCTAGTTTTCTTGAAATTCGATGAGCTAATGAGATGGGAAGAGGCATTAATTCTTCCGTTTCGTTGCAGGCAAAACCGAACATTAACCCTTGGTCTCCTGCACCAATCGCTTCGATTTCTGCTTCCGTCATGTTTCCTTCTCTAGCTTCTAATGCCGTGTTCACTCCTGAAGCAATATCAGCAGATTGTTCATCAATCGCCGTCATCACCGCACAAGTTTCTGCATCAAATCCATATTTCGCACGTGTGTAGCCAATTTCTTTTAATGTCTCTCTGACAATTTTTGGTATATCTACATACGTGGTTGTCGTAATTTCTCCTGCTACTAATACAAGGCCAGTCGTGACCGAAGTTTCACAGGCTACACGAGCATTGGGATCATCCGCTAACAGTTCATCTAAAATAGAATCGGAAATCTGATCACAAATTTTGTCTGGATGTCCCTCTGTGACCGATTCCGAAGTAAATAAGCGTCGGTTTTTTGACATCTATGTTCCTCCTCCAAAATAATCTCCTAAGAAAAGTGCCTAGCACATAGAACTAGATAACATCTACATTCCCCAGGTCCTAAGGAGATTTTTATACTGCTTCTCTCTCTAAAAAAACGAAAAACCTTTCCCGTATAAAAATAGAGGAAAGGTTAATTTCTTATCCGAGCCTTTCACTCTTATCGTCCAAGGCCATTGCCTTGCACCAGGTTAGCACCTTGCTGCGGAAAATCAATTGATTCGCAGTAGGTTGCTGGGTTTCACAGGGCCTGTTCCCTCCACCATCTCAGGATAAGAGTATCCGTTCAATGTAAAATCATAACGCAAAATTCGCTAAGGGTCAAGTGAAGATTTTTTTCATCCTTGAGGAATTTATTAAACAGAAAACGTCCACTGCTCATTCACAATGGACGTTTCAAATTTTAATTACTGGAATGTAAGGCAAGCAGCTGATAAGTAATAATCGTTTGATTCTCCTCCCACTCAACCTTTTTTATCTTGGCAGTGGCTCGGTAGTCACTTTCGATCGTATGCCTTACCTCAATGGGGATATCAATTGGATACAGGCGATATCCGGCTTTTTTTAAAATAAATTGATTATCCTGTTGTCTACTCTCTTTTCCTTTTGTGATGATCATTGTATTTAGTTCCAAGGGCATTCCCATGACAATCCCCCATTTCAAATATTAAATGATTATATTTATATTATATCGTGATTACTCTGTTGTTTCATCCAATAGCAAAGATCTTTTACAATTTTCCGATTGATCGCTGGTGGAAAATAATGAGTATAGTGCTCAAAATACCAGGTTTCCACTTTTTTTCCCAATGTCTGTAGTCTTTTTTCTAAGCGGTGTGCATGCTCGATCGTCACATTGTCATCAAGGTTGCCATGAATAATTAAAACAGGCGGTTTCATTGCTTCCATTTCATATAGCGGTGTGCGCCATTGATATTCTTCTTGAGAGGTCTTAGGTGAACCACCAATCACTCTTTTCATCATCCTTCTCATATCAATCCGCTCTACATAAGTTAAGGCCACATCAGATACTCCTCCCCATGTTACCACTGAAGCAGCATGATCATATTCCAATCCTGTTAGCAGTGCCATCACACCTCCTCGCGAAAAGCCAAAAATATGAATGCGTTTGGCCAAAACACGGGGATGCATCTGTAATAACATAAAGCCGGAAAAAGCGTCATGGCGATCTTTACCGGCAAAATCTTCATTCCCCTCGCCCCCACGGTTTCCTCGGTAAAAAGGGGCAAAGACTATAAAACCTTCTGAAGCAAATTGGGCAATTCTTGCTGGTCTCACCATCCCAACATTCTTGATCCCGCCCCGTAAATAAAGGAATCCTTCATACTCTCCCACTTGCTTTGGCTCCGCTAATAGACCTTTTATTCTTAGACCTTCTGACAAATAGGTAACCAAATATAATTTTACTTGCGGGTTTGGTGAAGGAAATATTTGTTTTTCCAGGATTTGTCCATCTTGTCGCATCGATCTTCGCTCCTTAAATTTTGCTTTCCTCTAGGCTATCACACAATTTCCTGATTCTCATATAATAATTCTAAATTGGATGCACACACAAGAAAAGCGCAAGGCGCCCGCCTATCGGCGACAAGCAAATGTTCTGAGACAAAGAAAGGCGTTCTTTGCCTTTCATTGGCTCAGGTTATTTGACCTCGAGCCGATGGCGCCTGGAGCTAGACACCAATTGTAAGATAAGCAACTTATCCACAAACGACAATTTTATAGTTTCCAAAGCAAGAACAACAGCATAAGCGCCCGTTTATTGGCGTACAAATTTATAGGTTTCTGACAAGATAAGGGAAACACAGTGAAAACGATCCGATGTTGACTTACTCAATCAGCAAACGTAAATTTGCTAGTCGCTGGACGCTGGAGCTGGATGATAACTCTTGAAGTTATCTTCAGGCAGCAATTCTGTAAAATCCTAAGCACCGAGGAGGAAACCCCATGAAGGCAATGGTGAAATTTGGCTTTGTGATTGTAATGGCTTTTCTAACAGCCTTCGTCTTAACCAGTTGTTCGCAAAAAGATTCGTTAGAAAAAGTAAAGCTCGCTGAAGTGACTCGCTCTATCTTTTATGCTCCCCAATATGTTGCCCTTGAAAAAGGTTTTTTTGAAGATGAGGGATTGGATGTTGAACTCACAACGACTTGGGGTGGAGATAAAACAATGACCACCCTGCTAGCAGATGGGGCGGATATTGCACTCGTTGGATCTGAGACATCGATTTATGTAGATGCTCAAGGTGCTTCAGATCCCGTAATTAATTTTGCGCAATTAACAAAAACCGATGGCACCTTCCTTGTTTCCCGTGAAGAGATCGATGATTTTGATTGGGAAATGCTCAAAGACTCCACTTTCCTGGGGCAAAGAAAAGGAGGAATGCCACAAATGGTCGGCGAGTTTGTGCTCAAAAAGCATGAAATTGACCCCCATGCTGATTTAGAGTTGATTCAGAATATTGATTTTGGCAATATCGCTAACGCTTTTGCCTCAGGCACAGGGGATTTCGTCCAACTTTTTGAACCAACGGCGTCTGTTTTTGAAGAAGAAGGAAAAGGCCATATCGTCGCTTCTTTTGGCGAAGAATCAGGGCAGGTTCCTTATACCACCTTTATGGCGAAACAAAGCTATATCAATGAAAATCCGGAGACTGTTGAAAAATTTGTCCGCGCCATGGATAAAGCGCAAGCCTGGGTAGAGAAAGCTACTCCAGAAGAAATTGCGAAGATCGTTACCCCTTATTTCGAAGATGCTGATGTCGACACCTTAGCCATTGTCGTGGAACGTTATCGGAGTCAAGGCTCCTTTGCAACTGATATGAAATTAACCAGAGAAGGTTGGGAAAATTTACAGGCGATCATGGAAGAAGCAGGAGAACTTCCTGAAAAAGTAGATTATGAAAAGCTTGTCAATACCTCAATTGTCGATGAAGTTTCAAAATAAATTCGGAGCTGTTGAGAAGTTACGCATTTTATAGGGAAACTTGCGCAAAACCAGTGCGAAGTCGCGCATTCCCAGGCTATTTAGGGCAAGTTCAGGGGATTGCTGCGCAGCTTGCGCATTTCCAATTCGAAGCGGCGCATTTTAAGTCCAAATAATGGCAGGAAATACCATACTTACAGAAGGAGGACCGCTCATGAGTTTTATTGAAGTGGAACAAGTCGGTCACCATTATTTTACTCCCTCCACTGCGACGACAGCTTTGGAGGATGTATCTTTTACTATTCAAAAAGGAGAGTTTGTTTCTTTTCTCGGACCAAGTGGATGTGGGAAAACGACGATGCTTTCGATTTTGGCTGGCTTAATCTCCCCTACATCAGGGCATATTCGCATCGATCAGCAAGCCCTTGCTCAAGATACAAATTTTATTGGCTATATGCTGCAGCAGGATTATTTATTTCCCTGGAAAACAATTGAGGAGAATATCCTACTTGGGTTAAAGATAAATGGCCGATTAAGTTCAGAAACCAAGCAAAGTGCACTAAGCTTTTTAAACCAAATTGGCTTAAAAGGCGTCAATCAGCAAAAACCACAGCAATTATCTGGAGGCATGCGCCAACGGGCAGCACTCGCTCGAACAATGGCCGTGAATCCAAAGCTTCTGTTATTAGATGAACCCTTTTCCGCATTAGATTATCAAACAAAATTAAAATTAGAAGATTTGGTTGCAGAAATTTTAAAAGCCTATGGGAAAACAGCGATTTTGGTTACCCATGATATTGGTGAGGCGATTTCCATGAGTGACCGTGTTTTTCTTTTTTCGGGAAGCCCTGGAAAAATCCATCGCATCTTTGATATCCCAAAGGAATTGCGAGTGTTAAAGCCTTTTGATGTAAGAAGTCAAGAGGTTTATAATCAGATCTTTCAAACGATATGGAAGGAGTTGGAAACTCTTGAAGGCTAATCATCCTGATCTCCTCCATGCCCACTATAAACAAACACTTTTGAAGGAGAAAAAATGGGTACTGTTCTATCAAATCTTGATTTTTCTTTTGTTTTTTTCTCTAT
Source organism: Bacillus sp. J14TS2 (assembly GCF_018333015.1). Taxonomy (NCBI): domain Bacteria; kingdom Bacillati; phylum Bacillota; class Bacilli; order Caryophanales; family Bacillaceae; genus Bacillus; species Bacillus sp. J14TS2. Next base: position 142,261 of record NZ_BORE01000011.1, read on the forward strand.
GGGAGGCCGCAAGTCGACTACATTGGATCGATCCACTTATTTTCAGCTCTCCTACGAAAGTAGCTTCGTTATTAGTGGAAAAAATTGCCGATGCTTCCTTGTTTACCCATTTAGGTGTGACCGTTTTTGAAACAGTGGTGGGCTTTATTTTAGGAACAGTACTCGGCACTATACTCGCTGCGATTCTCTGGTGGTCGCCTTTCTTCTCAAAAATATCTGACCCTTATCTCGTGATTTTAAATGCGATGCCGAAAGTGGCACTTGGTCCGATTCTTATTGTCGGCCTTGGTCCAGGTTTTTCCTCGATCATTGCCATGGGGACACTTGTATCAGTGATTATTACCACGATTGTTATCTATGCCTCATTTCGCGAAGTGGATGATCATTATATCAAAGTATTAAAAACATTCGGGGCCTCGCGCAAGCAAATTTTTAAAGAAGCGATTTTGCCCGCTTCCTTCCCGACCATTATTTCGACGTTAAAAGTCAATGTGGGGTTATCCTGGGTTGGCGTCATCGTTGGAGAATACCTTGTTTCTGCAAAGGGTCTTGGCTATATGATCATTTATGGATTTCAAGTGTTTAATTTCACCCTTGTCATGCTCTCGCTTCTCTTGATCGCTATTTTTGCGACATTGATGTATAAAGGGGTCGAATGGCTCGAAAGAAGATTATTAAATGAAAAATAGCTTTATATCCAAAGACGTGGACCCAATAATTGATCCACGCCTTTTTTATTGAATCCCCCTATTTTTCAGCTGCTCAAGGGCCAGGGGGACGACCTTGTCCTTCATAATGAAGCTAAATCGATCAGTATGTATTGGGGTTAAAAGTTCATCGTCTAGCAGTACCGGACCTTTTGTTTCCAAATAATCATCTTTTTTCTCTAATTTGTGAATGTCCGCATACATAATCGCTTTGACAAAAGGAGTGGAAGAAGACTCTTGCACTTGATATTCCCCAACATAGGAAAGGGTTGTAATCACCCCACCTGTTTCCTCCCATACCTCTCTTTTCGCTGCTTCTTCAACCGTTTCCCCAACCTCTAGTTTCCCACCTGGAAATTCTAATCCCCGCTTAGTATGATCTGTCAGCAGCCAATTTCCTTGATAACGACAAATCACGAAGACATGCTGCGCCTTTAAAGGAAAAGCTTCCCGCTGAAAAACAAGTTTGACTTGAGATCCGTTTTGATCAATAAATTCATACATCCGCGCATCCCTCCCCCTCTACTATAACCGCTGAGAAGAAACAGAGGAAACAATACCCCTCCACATTACCGATTACAATTTGTTTTTCAGTAATCCTTTACCCCTTTATCACATCGGGGGACTGTCCCCATTATTGTCCCCATTATTTAAAATCCCGATGCTATCAATATGATTTTTTGTTTCTTGGTCCCCTAATTCGTAGATCATTTGATAAATTTGGGTTAAATTTGCGTCATATCTATCATTTGTGGGGTCATTGTGATATTCTACCCAAGGAATATGTGCACGGGCAAAGTCTGCTATGCTGTTGGTATAATTGGAATCGAAAATTTGCCGAAACTTGCTTATTTGCTGTTCTGTGGCATTTATTTTAAACTGCCATGGTGAGACATTGGGAGTTGAAAAGATTTCTCCTGCGCCAATGGATATATAATAGGTCTGGCGATCTTGTTGATCCACATTCATCTACCTCCAAGTCAATGTAATCCAAAAGTCATCACTTTTGATGATTATGCATATTTTGCTGCATTTCATCTTATTTTATTCTTAAAGGGTTCTAACACATAGGAATGTAGATTAAGGAAAATATACGAAGGTAGGATTGTTTTTTCAAAAGAAGGGTAAGAAAAAGTAAAAAGCTAAAAGGGAGGTGCTAAGAATGAAGCTTGTAGATGAATTATTTGCAATGTACCAAGACAAAATTACGGATGAAGAGGATTTAGACATGATCACTTTCGCTGTTCTCGAGCATTATAATAAAAAAGAACTTATGCAAATCGTCCATGACATGAATGAATTTGAACTGCAATATTTTATCCGAATGTATCTATTGGAATCCCTCAAAGGGAAAATGGAACAGTCCGAAGTTCATGACCAATATCCTTCTAAACATTCAAAATTCTATCACTAATACATATGAATGGGCTTCTCTCCCCGGAAATGGGCTTCTCTCTCCGGAATTGAGCTTCTCTCTCCGGAATTGGGAGCTTCTCTCTTCGGGAATGGGCTTCTCTCTTCGGGAATGGGCTTCTCTCTTCGGGAATGGGCTTCTCTCTTCGGGAATGGGCTTCTCTCTTCGGGAATGGGCTTCTCTCTTCGGGAATGGGCTTCTCTCTTCGGGAATGGGCTTCTCAATAAAAAAACTTGGTGCACTATGGCACCAAGTTTTTTTATTTTCCGAGAAAAGCTCGTAGCATCCAATTATGTTTTTCCAAACTTGTGTGGATAGCTAGGAACATATCAGATGTGGATTCATCTCCTGCTTTTTCGGCTATTTCCATTCCTTCGTTTAATTCATCAATTAATATTGTAAAATCATCGACGATTGATTGCACCATTCCATTTGCATCTAAGGTTTCTTCTACTTCTCCGATGCTTGCCATTTGTAGGACATCTTTTAGCGTGGCAACGGGAGAACCACCAATTGACAGTAATCTTTCCGCCAATTCATCAATATTCTCATCAGCTTCATTATAAAGTTCTTCAAATTTCACGTGCAGAGAAAAAAAATGTGGTCCTTTCACATACCAATGATGATTATGTAATTTCGTGTAAAGGACAGTCCAGTTCGCTACTTGTTTATTCAACACTTCAATAACTTGTGTGTTTGTCAATATTATCACTCCCTTTAATTATATATACCCGGCTTTCCCGATTTGAAACATGTTTAGATTCCCCTTTTTCAAAAAAATTATTCCACCCTGCCGTTACATATTTATTCCGAATCACGTATAAAAAACCACTTGAATTTCGACAAAACTTGCTATATTATTAACCTAACGATCATTAGGTGGTGCATATTTTGACGAAAGATAAAATTTTATCAGCGGCGATCAATCAGTATTCGATGTTTAATTATCATGGGGCTACCATGCAAAAGATCGCGAAAGAGGTAGGAATCAAGCCAGCATCTATCTATTTTTTTTATAAAAATAAAGAGGAGCTATTTATTGCTGCTTTCCAAAAATTATTGGAGTCACATTTTGAACAAATGAAAATAATATTAGCGGAAGTACAAGGCAAGGGAATTCTTGAAATTTTCCACTCTTTATTGTCTGGGACTGTTGCCTATCACAAAAGTCATATGCAAGAAACAAATGCTTATATTTCCCTTGTGGCTTCACCACCGGCTGAAATGAAGCAGTTTCTTCAAGAGCATATGAAAACATTTGATATATGGATGTTTGATTCCTTAGTGGAACTTGCAAAGCAAGATTTTCCCCATTTAACTGAAAAGAAAGCAACCATGCTGACAAAGCAATTTGCTTTACTTATGGACGGGATTTTCTGGGAAATCAATCTTTATGATGACGAGACCCTGCAAGAACAAATAAATCAAGCAAATACAATCATGGGAATACTATTGGAGGAACTACAACATGAATAATGATTATGAAAGACAGCCTGTCCCTATAAGTGAAAGAAAAAGATGGTATTCCATTAGTTTAGTTTGGATCGCAGTGGGGATTGACCTTTCTGCCATGCTATTTGGAGCTGAATTAGGAGCTGGGATGAATTTTCAAGATGCATTGCTTGCAGTTGTAATTGGCTCCGCGATTCTAGGCGTATTAGCCGCCTTTTGTGCCTATGTCGGGGCGGTCACTGGTTTATCCACTTCGATGATTTCCAAATTTACCTTTGGAGCAAATGGAGCGAAATTTGTTTCTCTGTTTTTAGCCGTCTCTCTACTTGGTTGGTTTGGTGTGCAAACTGGATTTTTTGCAGAAAATGCCTTTGCGGCTATCAAAGGCGTTGTAGGATGGGAGATTCCCCTTCCTCTATTGGCTGGAATTGGCGGGATCTTAATGATGACGACTGCTGTTCTTGGCTATCGCGCGATTGAGAAGCTAAGCTCATGGTCTGTGCCTTTACTTTTGATATTAGTCATTTTATCCGTGATTCTAGCGATAAAAAAATACGGTGCAAGTGAATTATCAGCACCTGTTGAAAATATATTCTCATTTGGTATGGCGATTTCCCTAGTCATTAGTGTTTTTGTTGTCGGAGCCGTGATTTCACCAGATGTATCTAGATGGGCTCGAACGAAAAAGGATGCGATTCTCGCTTCTTTCTTTGGTTTTTTCTTTGGTAATAGCTTTATGATTGTGATTGCGATGATTCTCTCCAGAATTATGGATGAGAGCGACCTCACAACGATTATGATTACAGTTGGCTTAGGGGTTCCAGGCATCTTAGTACTCATTCTTGCACAGTGGACAACCAATACCAATAATGCTTATTCATCTGGATTGAGTTTGTCTGTGATTTTTTCAAAGACAAATAAGGTTGTGCTTACGTTAATTGCCGGGATTATCGGAACTTTACTTGCTGTCTTAGGAATTTATGATTATTTCATCGATTTCTTAACAATTATGACGATGTTTATCGCCCCCATTGGCGGGGTATACACGGCTTCTTACTATATCGGCGGGCAATCGTTGTTCAAAAATAGGAACAATCAAGCCTATAAATTCCTACCCTTGCTTGCCTGGGTGCTGGGTACTCTCATTAGCTGGTTGACAATGGAAGGTCCGATTGGCTTAGAACTATTCACACTCACCACAATCTCATCGGTAGATAGTTTTCTAGTCGCCTTTCTTTTCCAAGCGATTTTCATTATTTTATTTAAACAAAGGAGAGCTGTCTAATGAGATGGTTACATGAAAAAGATATAGAAAATATTGCGATCGGTGCCACTGTCCTTGGCACTGGTGGGGGCGGAGATCCTTATATTGGAAAGATGATGGCCTTATCTGCCATTAAAAAATTTGGTCCAGTCCAAGTGATATCCATCGATGAATTGAATGAAGATGATTGGGTACTCCCAGCCTCTGGGATGGGCTCCCCAAGTGTGTTAGTTGAAAAAATCCCTTCCTTTGAACAATTATCAGCTCCATTACAAGCCTATGAAAAAGCTGCTGGCAAAAAAACGGATGTAGTGATGCCAATCGAAGTCGGTGGTGTCAATTCTTTAATTCCCGTCGCTGTTGCTGCGATGAATGGCATTCCGATATTAGATGGAGATGCAATGGGACGGGCTTTTCCTGAGGCGCAAATGGTTACCTTCCATTTGGACGGATTAAAGCCAAAGATCGTGACGATTGGCGATGAGCAAGGTAATACGGTCACCATCGAACCTGTGGATGGTTTTTGGAGTGAAAAATTAGCGCGAAATATTACGATTTCTATGGGAGGTTCTTCAATTGTTTGCGATTATGGAATTACTGGTGAACAAGCGCAGAAAAGTGTGATTCCTGGGACGCTCACGCTCGCGCAAGAAATCGGGGCTTTATTATCAGAGAACCGTACCGCTAAAATCCATCCGATTGAACAAATGCTGAAGTTACTGAAAGGATATCGTCTTTTTAAAGGAAAAGCGACTCACATAAAAAGGGGAATCCAAGGTGGATTCACGCGCGGAGAAGCTCAGTTTGATGGAACCGATGATTTTGATCAACAAGCCTGTACCTTGCATTTCCAAAACGAGCATTTATTAGCAGAAATAAATGGAAAGCCGATTGCGATGACTCCTGATTTAATCGCTGTTTTAGATGAAGAAACCGGAATGCCGATCACAACAGAAGGGTTAAAATATGGCGCACGAGTCGTCATAGTCGCGTTCCCGGCCCATGATAAATGGCGGAGTAAGATGGGGATTGACACAGCAGGTCCTCATTATTTTCAGTATCCGTATGATTATAGACCCTTGGAATCGTTAGTAAAGGAGCATGCAAACAAATGATTAGACTCGGAATTGATGTTGGTGGAACCAATACAGATGGTGTGCTTTTAAACGCGGATAATCAAGTGTTGGCAAGTGCAAAACATGCTACAACCGCGGATATTTTTACAGGTATGGAAAAAACGATTGAAGCCTTGGTCGAGGAAGCAAGAATAAATGTGCAAGAGATTCAAGTGGCGACATTAGGGACCACGCATTGTACGAATGCGATTGTGGAACGAAAAGGATTAAATAAAGTCGGCATTATCCGCTTGTGCCTACCTTCTGGGACAACCGTTCCTCCGTTAATTGGCTGGCCAGAGGATTTAGTGGAGAAGCTGCAAGTGACGACAGTGCTTGTTCATGGCGGCTATGAATATAATGGAGAACCGATTTCTGCACTGCACTATGATGAGCTCGAACAAGCTGTCCAACAATTCCGTGGAAACGTCGATTCAATTGCTATTTCTGGGGTCTTCTCCCCTGTTTTAAATGAACAGGAAAAAGAAGTAGCCGCGTTTTTAGAAAAAGAATTACCAGGTATTCCATTATCGCTTTCAAGTGAAATTGGTTCAATTGGATTAATCGAACGCGAAAATGCGACAATTTTGAATGCGGCTTTGATGAACACAATTAAACATGTTACAACAGGCTTTCAACAAGCATTAGAGGAGCAAGGGATCGAGGCGCGAATTTATTTAGGACAAAATGATGGTACCTTAATGACGCATGAATTTGCTCAAAAATATCCAATTTTCACGATTGCTTGTGGACCGACAAACTCAATTCGTGGGGCGGCTCACCTTTCACAAGAACCCAATGCGATTGTCGTCGATATTGGCGGGACAACAACGGATATTGGTGTGCTAAGTAATAGCTTTCCAAGGCAAACTTCGCTAGCCGTAGAAGTCGGAGGAGTACGCACCAATTACCGGATGCCGGATATTTATTCAATCGGCTTAGGTGGTGGTACCCGTGTTCATTTACAGGACGGAACTTGGAAAATCGGACCAGATAGTGTCGGTCATCAATTAACAGAAAAAGCGATTGTCTTTGGCGGCCAGGAATTAACGGCTACAGATGTAGCGATTGGTGCAGGTATGATGACGATTGTCGGGACAAACAGTGATCAGCTTGCCTCCTATCCGATTGACAATATTTATCCTGCCCTTGTCGAAATGGTCGAAAAGGCGATCGATCGAATGAAAACAAGTGCAGAAGCTTTGCCAGTGGTCCTAGTTGGCGGTGGTGCCTCCTTAATGCCCAAGGACTTACAAGGCGCTAGTCAAGTCATTCGCCCAGCCCATGCTGGTGTCGCCAATGCGATTGGGGCGGCTTTGGGAGATATCAGCGGCACCGTTGAACGGATTTATCCGTTAGACAATCAATCCCATCAAGAAGCAATTGAAGAAGCCAAGGCTGAAGCAATCCAAACCGCAATTGCAGCAGGAGCCAATCCAGATCAAGTCGATATCATCCAATTAGAAGACTTTCCCCTTGCCTATCTGCCTGGCAACGCGATCCTCGTGCGAGTGAAAGCGGCGGGACCTTTGAAGCTATAAAGAAATTGAGCTTAAGATCAATTGAGCCATGTTGATCTTAAGCTCTTATTTTGGTTTGCATGCGTGGCTTTCTTAGATATTGCGCTCCTTCTTCCTGCATTGCGCTTCTCTAGCCGATCTCAATAACTCTTATTTATGATGAACAATAAACTTCGGTTCATAATCACTAATCACTTCAAATACCCCATCATTATATAAAAATAAATGATGTTCAACATCCGGAAAGTCGTCACTCCCCATATATCTCAGTTGATCAAACCACTCAATGAAATCAGAGTTTTCCATCTTATAAAAGCAGGCCGCTGCCGGATCGATGTTATTTTCATCTTCAGCTTCGACTACAAGGTTGGTTAAATCTGTCCTGGGTATTTCGCCTGCATACCGAAATGACCAGACAAAATCATTCATATTCGACATTTGATCGTAAATAATATCAACCGCGTTCCCATGAATATCTATTAATTTTAAATAAAGACCATGATCTGTATAGTTAAAATGGGCATTGGTCATTTGTCCATTTGCTAAATGTTTAACTGGTTGCCAAGCTATTAATTTTCGCTGATCCATTTTGTCCCCTACTTTCATTGTAAATATGTCTAGCTTATTCAATTTTGTCCTTCTAGCTCCTTCAAAACAATTTCACCGCGTTCTTGTAACCATCTTACAAATTCAGGCGGGGTTAGGCCTGACTCGTAAAAATCATCAGAAACCCTTCCATGCCATGGTTCTCCAGCGGCCTCAAGAGAGTGCTCAACCTGAAAGCGATTAGCAGATCGCTTTTGAGGTGTACTATCAAACAAAGATTCAATATGAATATCTTGATAGGCAGGTGCCCCTTCACCAAAAACAGCATGAATCTCTTCGTTAACAAGAGGTGAGGCATTCCCCTCGATTGAAAATTTAGTTTGATATTCATCGGATAAAAGGAAATCAATGACACGGAATGCTTCCTCAATCCGTTCACTCGTATTGGTAATCCCAATAACTTCACCACTTGATGTCGGACCAATTCCAGGCATATTATCCCAGCTTGGATATGTCACAATATCCCATTCAAAAGGAGCGTCTGTATACGTCAACGTGCTATCATAAGTTGCATGCATGGCGAGAACCCCTTCCATAAATGCATCATTCAGATCACTAGGGCGTTCTGGATAATTCCCTTGAATATTAAATAATTTCTCCATAAGATCCAAGGTCTTACGGAAGGCTGGTTCCTTATCATACTGTGGATCCCCATTCTCATTCTGGTGATCCACACCATGTTGAGTATAAGCTGAATGAAAGTGAACATGCAAACCATGATATTGAATTCCATCCTTTTCCTGTGTAACTTTTGCTGCTAAATCCGCCACTTCATCCCAGGTCATATGATCCTTAGGATAGTCAACGCCAAATAAGTCAAAAATATCTTTGTTAAAATAAAGAGCACTAAGCCCTCGTTTTAATGGAAGAGCACCTAGGATATTCGAATCAGCGCCAAGAAACTCATTACTTCGGCTTCGCAGTTCATCAACAATATTTGGCTCAATGCGGGAAAGATCAAAACCAACTGTTTCAAACATCTCGCTTAAATCATAAGCCAAATCTTTTTGAAACATAGCGGTTGTGCTCCCTGGGCTTCCTGTCACCCAGAGATCAGGGATATGGTTAGAAGCAATCATTTCCTCTAACTGTTCCGTATTTCCTGAATGTGCCTCCACTTGAGTTATTTCAATATGGTCAAACTGTTTTTCAACAGGCGCTTTAAAGCGTTCAATAAAAGCTTCTTCTGTTCCTGACCATGCCATTGTTAGCTCTACCGTTTCTTTTTCTTCTGAGTGATTCGTATTTTCAGCACAACCGACACTAATCAGGAGAGAAAAAAGAACACAACACCCCAACATATACCTTTTTAAAAAATCCTCCATCCGATCAATCCTTCCTGAAATTAATTTAAAGTTAAGTATAAAAGGATGATCACAAGTGCTCTACACATTATTTGCCCAGATATCTAAATGTTCATATTTTTTGCGCTAGTTAAAAATACAGCCACACAAAATCTTGCGAAACAAAACAAACTCAAATTTTCCCTTTATGTGTTAAACTATTGTCAAACTAACTTTTTGGAAAGAAGAAATTGCCTATGTTAAAATCAATCTTTTTACATCTTATTCGGTTTTATCGCAAATTTATTTCTCCCTTAAAGCCGCCCACCTGCCGTTTTTATCCTACTTGCTCGCAATATGGATTAGAAGCGATCCAGCGGTTTGGTGCGCTTCGTGGTGGCTGGCTCACCATCAAACGAATTGTAAAATGTCATCCCTTTCACCCAGGCGGAATCGATCCTGTTCCTAAAAAAATTGAAAAGTTGAAGCACCAGCCTAATGATTAAAATAACAGGTTTGATGATGTCCTTTTTAAAAATTTTTATATTGCAAATAAGAACCATTCCTAATTTGAGGTATCTCTGATAAAACAAAATCTGGAAGCACTAGAAAAAGCTTTATATGGAAAACGGACATGGTTTACCTACTCCTCGTCAACACTAAAAAGGTATTCACGAAATCTAACGAGGAGTGGTACAAATGGCAGAAGACGTTCTATGTGAAGTGCAAAATTGTCATTATTGGAAAGCTGGAAATCAATGTGGGGCTGATCGTATCTATGTTGTCAGTCAGCATGGTAAAAATGCAACATCCGAAGAAGAAACTGATTGTCAGACGTTTAAGAAGAAATAAACCTCCGCAAACTCAAAACCCGAGCTTTGACTGCTCGGGTTTTTATTCGATGATTTCTGTATGTAGACGCGCTTCCTCCAGCCGCCGTTCGTTTAATGAAAAGCCAATTCCGGGAAGAGTGGGAACGGTAATTTTCCCTTTCTTCATCTCAATGGGCGGATCAATAAGATCTTCTTGCCAATAATGGGTAGATGGGGATAGATCCCCCGGCAGGGTGAAGCCTGGAAGTGAAGCGAGGGCTAAGTTATGGGCTTTCGAAATACCAAATTCGATCATGCCGCCACACCAGACTTGGAGCTGGTTTTCTTGGCAAAGATCATGCATTTGCTTAGCATTTGCCAGTCCCCCAACACGCCCTACTTTGATATTGATGATTTGGCAGCTTCCCAATTGAATTGCACTTCTGGCATCATGAACATCGGTGATGCTTTCATCTAAGCAAATCGGTGTTTTGATTTGTTTTTGCAAAATGGCATGTTCAACGAGATCTGTTGGTCCAAGAGGTTGCTCAATCATAAGCAAGCCAAATTCGTCCAATGCACGAAGACGGTCGACATCAGCCAGAGTATAGGCGGAATTGGCATCCGCCATCAAAGGTAGATCTGGGAATTCCCTTCTGATCGCCTTGATAAATTTGCTATCATTAGCAGGACTAATTTTTAATTTGATGCGTTCAAATCCTTGTTCCGAAAAGCGCTCAATCTGTTTCAAAGCTTCCGTTACATCTTGTGTTGCCACAACCGCTCCGGCCAGCACTTCGTTGCGTGTCCCGCCAAGTATCGCAGCAAGAGACTGACCTTGTCGTTTGGCATACAAATCCCATAACGCTGTTTCAACACCACCTTTGGCCATTGGATTCCCCCTTATACTGGAGAATTCACGCGTAAACTCAGAGGGGTGAGCGAATTTTTTTTGCAAAATCACAGGTAAAATAAAATCTTTTTGCATATGATATGCGGTCTTCACTGTTTCTTCTGTATACCACGGTGAGGAAAAAGCAACTGTTTCTCCGTATCCAACTTCGCCCGCGCGATCCCATAATTCAATTAGGATTGCTTCCCGCTCGCGCACGATCCCTAAATGAGTGGAAAATGGCTTTTTTAAAGGCATCGACACAATCGAGATCCGGGCCTTCACAATATCGATCATGAATGTTTCCCCTCTTCTAGATAGTCTAGTAGCTTGCGGCGCAATAATTTATTAGAGGCATTCCGTGGTAAAGTTTCAACTGGAATGATTTTTTTAGGTACTTTATATGCCGCCAGCTGAGTGCGACAAAATTGGATAATCTCCGTCTCTGACACAGACTTTCGCATAACGACAAAAGCAAAGGGTACTTGTCCCCATTTTTGATCTTCCGCACCTGTAACACCTGCTTCAACGATCGCCTCATGTCCCAGTAACACTTCCTCGATTTCTGCCGGATAAATATTTTCTCCCCCTGAAATAATTAAATCCGAACGACGATCCAACACATATAAAAATCCTTCTTCATCCAGATAGCCGATATCTCCTGTTTTAAACCAGCCCTGTTCAAAAGCCGTTTGATTGGCTTCAGGACGAGCTAGATATCCACTTGTAATATTCGGACCCTTTAATTGAATCTCTCCTAGTTGCTTTGGCACAGCTTCTTCGTTATGTTCATTCATAATTCGGATTTGGGCTGGGAAAAGCGCCTTTCCTGCTGAACCTAATTTTTCAAACGCATCTTCCGGGCTTAGTGTCGCAATTTGCGAGGATGTCTCCGTCATACCATATGTTTGAAAAACCGGGATCCCTTTATTAACACATTTTTCTAAAAGCGGTAAGGGCGCCGGTCCTCCACCAAGTAACATACAGCGAAAATGCGGATGATAATTTTTCGCTCCTAAACCATCAAGCATGCGATTCATCATGGCAGATACAACAGACATAATCGTCACTTGACCGGATTGGAGTAAAGTATTGACTTTTTCCTCATCAAATTGTTCCAGCAAATAAACTGGCATCCCATAAATGATACTTCTCATTAAAATTGAAAGACCACTAATATGAAAAAGAGGGACCACGCAAAGCCAGGAATCTTCTTCATGCAGCCCTAAATTAAGAGAAGAACCAATCGCACTCCACCAATGATTGCCATAAGTTTGCTGTACGCCTTTGGGCTTGCCTGTCGTACCTGAGGTATACATAATGGAGCAAGTTGCCGCCAGGTCGTATTCATCTCTTATTTCCAACGGCTGATCGGGGAATTTTTCGTATTGAGTCGTTGTATAAATTCGCAGTTGGAGGTTTTCACCACGGAGTTCATTCGCTATTTCTACAAATGTGTCATCACAAAAAAGAAGTTCTACTTGACTATCTTGCAATTGAAATCCTAATTCTCCAGAAGTTAAACGAGGGTTTAAAAAAACCGTTTCGATCCTAAGTTGTTGAAGGGCATGAATGAGCCACACCATTTTCGGATGATTTTTCATTAAAATTGCGGCCCGTTGGTCTTGTTTTTTTAGACATGAAGCTAGCTTCTTTTGCAAATTCTGGGCAATCTCTTTCATTTCTTGAAAAGTCCATACTTGGTCTTCATATACTAATGCAGGTTTATTCGGACTTATATGACTTCGCTGCAAAAGCCAATTGGGGATCCTCTCTCCCATTCATTTCACTCACTTTCTGTAAAATTTTCATGCTTCCTAAGAAAAGCGCAAGCACCTTGATGTAAGAAGAAAGGCTATATTCGTGCCGTCCTTCGCTTCGTCTGCACTAGGACATCCTATCCTGTATGTCGTAATGCCAATGGACTCTCTCCTGCGAGCCTCAAGCTGACGGCACCTGGAGCTGGACACAACTGCATAGCCTTAAAGCAATCTTAAGAAAAATTTTATAAAAAGACTTGGTGGCATGCCACCAAGTCACCCATAACGATATTAAGGAAAACGCGGGAATTGATCAAAGTCTGGTTTACGTTTTTCTTTGAAGGCATCACGGCCTTCTTTTGCTTCATCTGTTGTGTAATAAAGCAATGTAGCGTCTCCAGCCAGTTGTTGGAGCCCTGCTAGACCGTCGGTGTCAGCATTGAATGCTGCTTTTAGGAAGCGCAAGGCTGTTGGGCTTTTTTCGAGCATTTCTTCACACCATTTCACCGTTTCCGCCTCTAATTGGTCGAGTGGCACAACTGTGTTGACTAAGCCCATATCTAACGCTTCTTGTGCATTATATTGACGGCAGAGAAACCAAATTTCTTTCGCTTTCTTATGCCCGACAATCCGAGCTAAATAGCCTGATCCGTATCCGGCATCAAAGCTACCTACATTTGGTCCAGTTTGCCCAAACACAGCATTATCAGCGGCAATTGTTAGATCGCAGACAACATGAAGCACATGTCCGCCACCGATCGCATATCCGGCAACCATAGCAATGACTGGTTTTGGAATGACACGAATAAGTCTTTGTAGATCAAGGACGTTCAAGCGTGGGATATTGTCTCCACCGACATAACCACCATGGCCTCGTACCTTCTGATCTCCACCTGAACAAAAAGCTTTCTCTCCTGCCCCTGTTAAAATAATCACGCCAACTTCTTTGTCATCACGAGCATAGGCAAAAGCATCCATTAGCTCTGTTACAGTTTCCGGCCTGAATGCATTATGTACATGAGGTCGATTGATTGTAATTTTGGCAATGCCATTATATGTTTCATATAAAATATCTTCATACTCTTTTTTTCTAGTCCATTGAATCGACATAATCTGACTCCTTTCATAATTGGGATAAAAACTCCCTTACTATTGTATCAAATCTTTTCGGAACCTCCACATGAATTGCATGGCCCATATTTGGCACCTTTATTATTTTTGCATTGGACATAAATTTCGCCATATCCTTTGCAATCCGGCAAAATTTCTCATCCCGCTCTCCACAGATCAATTGCACTGGCATCCTTACAGCATTTAAATAAGGCCACCAGGAAGGCTGTTGTCCTGTGCCCATCCCTCGCAAGCTGCCAGCAAGTCCAACTGGATTTTGCTGAAGTCTTTGCTTGCGAATTTCTTCTTGACGGGTTGCAGGCAGATGTTTCTGTGTAGCGAACAAAGGAATATCCTGCCAATAATCGACAAATTCCTTCATCCCTTTTTCTTCAATCATCTGTGCCAACCGCTCATCTTGTTGGATTCTCGCTTCCCGCTCTTCTGCTGACTCTAAACCAGGCGATGCACTTTCGAGTATCAAGCTTTTCACTTTTTCAGGAAAGAGAATCGCAAAGCTTAAAGCTAATCTCCCTCCCATTGAATAGCCGAGCACATGGACTTTTTCAAGCTTTAATTTTTCTAAAATAGCTGCCAGATCATTCGCCAACTGCTTAATTTCATAACGAGGAGGATCAGCAGGTATGCTAGCTTTTCCATGCCCTAATAAATCAAGCGAAAAAAGCGTATAATCGTCTTGCATCGATTGCACAAAATCTGTCCATGTCGAATGATCGCCTGTAAATCCATGTAAAAGTAAAAGAGGAGGTCCACTTCCCTGGATCGTATAAAAATAATCTACACCATTCACATGAATCTTCATTTTTCTACACCATGTAAGTAAGTTGTTATTTCCCGGGAAACTTGATCCCACATATTCCGATGAGATGTTAGGTTTTTCGCCCTATCTGTCGGAATTTCAATCACATTTAAGCCTTTATAGCTTGCTGCTGATTGAATAGCATTTGAGAACTGTGCCCAATCTGTAATCTTTTCATATTTTCCGTTGTACAGTTGCATAGCATGCTTAAAATCCAATCCTGTCGGTGTTCCGAATACAGCTTCGAAATGCTGCTTCGAGTCTGCCTGTGGCAAATAGGAGAATATCCCTCCCCCATCATTATTTACCAAAATTATCGTCATATTTAATTCATATAATTTTGCCGCTAATAATCCGTTCATATCATGGAAAAAGGATAAATCGCCGATTAATAAAAATAAAGGTTGTTGATAGATAGAAGCCCCTAAAGCTGTGGAAACAACCCCGTCAATCCCATTCGCACCACGATTGGCCATGACGTTAATGCCTTGATTGTTTTTATGAAAAAATGTGTCTACATCGCGAATCGGCATACTATTGCCAACAAAAATCGTGCTTTCTTTTGGTAAAAGTGGAAAGAGCTCATAAAAGACTTTCCCTTCTTCTAAATCCTGTTCTTGAGACATATGGTTTTCGATTGCTTTTTTCGCTAATTGATCTAGCTGTTGCCATTGCCTTAACCATTCATCAGCTTTATTTTCTTTTACAAGATTCGTCAATTGCTGACAAAATGCGGTCTCATCCATTTGAATCATCTTGGTACCCAGATGATAAGGATCTCGCCAGCCTGCCTGGCCGTCGACAACATAATGCGGAATCCCACGCTGTTTTTTCATAAAGAGTGAAAGTGGTTTGGATACCGGCATCGCGCCAAATCGCAAAATAAAATCTGGTTGGAATTGCTGAAGCACACTTTCTGTTTTGAGAATGGCGTCATAACTGTCGATGACTAGCGCCTTGTCCACTCGAAGCTGAGACAAAGGATCTGCTAGAATCGGAAAAGCTAATTTTTCAGCCAATTGGATGATCGCATTTGCAAAATTGGGTTGATCCATCTGCCCACAAATAATCAAGCCATTTTGATAATGAGTAAGGTCTTCTGCCATTCGCTCAAGCATCGACTGTGGTAATGTGAATTCCCCTGCAATAATTTCACATTCCGTTTGCTCCTCTGTGAATGGATAGGGATCAAGAGCTGGAAGCAATGGCTCACGAAGCGGCACATTGACATGTACAGGACCTGAAACAGAGCTTATACATTCTTTTACAGCGCGATGAGCAACCATTTTGGCATAGGTTAGCTGTTCTGCACTATTTTCAGGTAATGCCATCTCCACGAACCATTTCACATGGTCGCCATATAAAGCAAGCTGATTAATCGCCTGCGGTGCCCCTACATCTCGTAACTCATGAGGCCGGTCTGCCGTTAATACAATCAAAGGCACTCGAGATAAGTTCGCTTCAGCGACTGCTGGAAAGTAATTGGCTGCCGCTGTCCCTGATGTACATAATAGAACGACAGGCGATTTCGAAGCTTTTGCAAGACCGAGCGCAAAGAATCCTGCAGACCGCTCATCAATATTGATATATGTGTTAATCTTTTGGTGCTCTACCATTAACAAAGCAAGCGGTGTTGAGCGAGAACCAGGACTTATGACTACATCTTTGACACCCGTTTGCACAAGTCCGGTGATAAAAGCGGCTAAATACTCGGTCAAAGCTTGTTGATGTAATTTCATAGGCTCTCCTTCCCAAAAGCACGCAACATTGGTTGGAATTTAATCCGCGTTTCAACGAGTTCTTTCTCAGCATTGGAATCAGCAACTATTCCACACCCCGCATATAAATAGGCGGAGCTCCCTTTTGCAAGCCCTGAACGGATCCCAACGATAAATTCCCCGTTTCCTTGGTAGTCTGTCCACCCGATCGGACTCGCATAAAAACCACGATCCATGTTTTCCTTGTCACGGATTATGTTCATCGCTGATCTTGTCGGCACCCCGCCCATGGCAGGGGTTGGATGAAGAGATTGCACCATTTCCAGAATAGAACAATCTCGTTTCGACCTACCTTTTACAGGGGTATATAAATGTTGGATATACGGCGTTTTTAATAAGATCGGTTCCTTAGGTACGAGCATTTCTTCACAAAATGGGCGTAAGGCATCTTCAATCATCGATACAACTAACTCATGTTCGAAAAGGTTTTTCGGATCCTGTAATAAGCTGTCTCCTAAACGTTTATCTACCTGTTTATTTTCTCCACGAGCCGTCGAGCCCGCTAAACAAGTTGATAGAACTTGCTGATCCATTTTTTCAATCAACCGTTCCGGCGAAGCACCAAGAAAACAGCTATCCCCAGCTTCCATCGAAAATACATAACTATTCGGTTGCTGGGATAATAGCTGGTCGATAATGGGCTCTGATCGCAAAGGCTCCGTAAAATCAAGCTGCAATTTTCTAGCCAATACAACCTTTTGCATATCAGTGGTTTGTAATGTATTGACGACCTCTTCCACACTTTTCAGCCATCCCTCTATATCATATTCCTTTTGGGCTAATCGTTCTGGAATACTAAGGGACTCACTCTTCATTTTCTTTACCCATTGTTTTACTCGTTCTCCACCCTCTAGATTCATTGAGTCGAATTGATTAATCGTTAGGAAATAGTGTTCCTGTGAACAAGTGATCATGATTTCAGGTAAATAAAAGAGGGCATGCCCAAAGTCTTCCCATTCACTAGCCGGCATTTGCTGGGAATCAAAGGAAAAGCCGCCAAATAATAAGGGGCCAGTTCCTGCTACATCATAGTTATTTTCAATCTGCGCTTCTTGTATCAGCTTGTCCCATTGCTGCTGAATCTCCGCAAATCTGCTCTCAGGGGATTTACTTGTAAGCGATAAAGCAACCCCTACTCCTACCATTTCACAGGTACCATCAGCGTTTTTCCAATAAAATCTTTGTCCTATTGAAGTAGGACGATGGGACTGATAAAAAACAAAAAGATCACATGGATCTATAGGTACTGTATAACTAAAAAGCTTGCCCCTCTTGATTGCAGTTGATTGTTCAAAGCGACTGGGGGATAATATTGTCTTCAAAGTCAATCTCTCCTAAAGCTACGTTCTAAAGTCTGTATACTTCTTTATTATATATGAAGTAGCACGTTAAATGTAGTGTTCACACTTAGGAAATCATTTCCCATGAATATTTACCCAGAAAGGATTGACACTTTGTGATACTTTTCATAAACTTTATAAGAGACTAAGAAGATATTGATCATAAAAGTGACGTCATGCGGGCATGGTGCACATGGCCATTAGGCCAACAGGACATTGGTCACAAAGGCATTGCAACAGGACGTCGCGGTTTTAGCCTTTGATCCTGATTATTTTATTATTTGTTCATTAGAGGAGAGACGTTTCTATGAAAGCTCAGACTAGTTCTGTTATACAAGCAGATAAGGGCTGGAGAATATGGTGGCAGCTTGCACGCCCTCATACCCTTACAGCAGCATTTGTCCCAGTATTGCTTGGAACTGCTATCGCAGGTAAAGATTATGCCATCCATATCCCTTTATTTTTAGCAATGATGATCGCAAGCCTGTTAATTCAAGCCGCGACCAATATGTTTAATGAATACTTTGATTATGTGCGAGGATTGGATCATGAGGAATCGGTTGGGATCGGTGGAGCGATTGTTCGAAATGGTGTGAAGCCCAAAACAGTTTTAAAATTAGCCTTTATGCTCTTTGGCATTGCCCTTCTACTCGGTGTCTATATTTCGCTAACCACCAGCTTATGGATTGCAGTGATCGGTTTTGTCTGTATGCTTGTCGGATATTTTTATACGGCTGGCCCTCATCCGATTGCCTACACACCCTTTGGAGAACTGATGTCAGGCTTTTTTATGGGATTTGTCATTATTCAAATCGCTTATTTCATCCAAACTGGGGCGATTTCTCAACAAAGTGTGCTCATTTCCATTCCGGTTTCCGTGCTTATTGGCAGTATTATGCTCTCCAATAATATTCGCGATTTAGATGGCGATAAAGAAAGTGGTCGTAAAACGATTGCGATTCTCATTGGAAGAAAAAATGCGATTAAATTATTAGCAACGATGTTTGCTTTTTCCTATGTATGGATTATTTTTATGACAATTTTTACGGATGCACCTTATTGGTTATTCGTTACCTTCATAAGTATTCCTAAAGCTGTACAAGCAGTAAAAGGCTTTATGGGAAAAACTGAACCATATGAAATGATGCCAGCAATGGTTGCTACAGCAAAAACAAACACGTTTTATGGACTCTTAATGTCCGTTGGTGTGATTCTTAGCTACTTTATCTAAACCTAGCTCTCCTTAAAGGAGGGCTTTTTTATCCCGAATTAACTGGCAGTAAGACCCCCATCAGGAATTCCAGGTGAAAACGAGAGTGATAAGTGGGGGACAACTGCCAGTAAATACCCGATTGGTTCAGGCCTGCAGGACGCAGGTCACAAAGGTGTTGGACGTACAGGACGTACTAGTGCGGGCGAAACGACAGGATGTCGTGCTTTGAGCCTGCCGCTTTGATCCTTAACATTCAGTGGGGGATGAAGTTTCACTTTATGTTTATCACCCTTTCTTTAGAGGAAAAGATAAGTAATCATAAAAGATCCTGATTAGCATTTTAAAAAGTGCTTATACTACTTTTGAAGACTTGAAAGGGATGTGCCATGATGATTACCAAAGAGCAGATGACGAATTTAAAAGCAGAGCTTTTACAACAGAAGCAACAACTTGAAATAACAGATGATGAAGATAGTTTTCGGAATCGCAGTGCTTACGAAAATATTGGCGAACTTTCTCTTTATGATAACCACCCAGCCGATGCGGGTACAGGTTTTTATGAAAGAGAAAAAGATATGGCTCTATCTGTACATGCTCAAGATGAGCTAGGAAAGGTTGAACATGCCCTACAAGCAATGGAGAAAGGGACATATGGGCAATGTGAAGTCTGCGGGAAAGAGATCCCTTATGAACGACTGGAGGCTCTTCCTTCCACAACCTATTGTATTGACCACTCGCCAGAACAAAAAGTGCCTGAGGATCGACCCGTTGAAGAAGAAATCTTAAAACCAGCCCATGACAATTCCTTTTCCAATCGATATAAAGGTCCAATAAAAGATTACGAAGACAGCTTCGAACAGGTCGCAAAATTCGGAACCTCAGAGACCCCATCAGATTTTGTCGGCGATTATGATGATTATAATAAGCTGTATGAAGACGAAAGCAAAGATGGAACCCAAGAGGAGTATGAGACCTTTAGCGTAACCGATATGAGTGGGAAGCATCGAAGTACCCTGCAAACAGAGGAAAAAGAAGAGTATGAAGAACAGCTGGACGACACCGGAATGGAGTCGCCATTGGGAGATATCCCTTATAAAGAAAAAGACAGCTATGTTGATGATGATCATTCGGATTAAGAGAACAATAAGTACTGGCTATTGGCGACAAGCAAACTAGCATCAGACAAGTCGTTTCTGAATCCATAAAAAAGATCACAACTCCTTTTGAAGTTGTGATCTTTTTTGAGATGACCCCTACGGGATTCGAACCCGTGTTACCGCCGTGAAAGGGCGGTGTCTTAACCGCTTGACCAAGGGGCCTTAAAAATATGTAATGGCGGAGAAGGAGGGATTTGAACCCTCGCGCCGCTTACGCGACCTATGCCCTTAGCAGGGGCACCTCTTCAGCCACTTGAGTACTTCCCCGTAAAAACATTTGTTAGAAAGCATTAGACAACTCCGCAGGTAGGATTCGAACCTACGACCGATCGGTTAACAGCCGATAGCTCTACCACTGAGCTACTGCGGAATAGTGGGCCTAAGTGGACTCGAACCACCGACCTCACGCTTATCAGGCGTGCGCTCTAACCAGCTGAGCTATAGGCCCTTCGTAAAAAATGGAGCGGGTGATGGGAATCGAACCCACGACAACAGCTTGGAAGGCTGTAGTTTTACCACTAAACTACACCCGCAGAAAATTTATAATGGGGCGACTAGTGGGAATCGAACCCACGAATGTCGGAGCCACAATCCGATGCGTTAACCACTTCGCCATAACCGCCATATCGCATCATTTAAAATGGTGGCTCAGGACGGAATCGAACCGCCGACACAAGGATTTTCAGTCCTTTGCTCTACCGACTGAGCTACTGAGCCTTAAGTTACGGTTTACGCTAAGCTTCGAAATTCTTTGTCAGCGTACTCTTTCACATCCACACGTACTAAGTACGTTTCGATGCTCTCTCGAACGCTTTCTCGATCTTCACGCTTATCCTAAACCTTTCATTTAACAATAAGTTTATGTAATACAAATGGCGGTCCGGACGGGACTCGAACCCGCGACCTCCTGCGTGACAGGCAGGCATTCTAACCAACTGAACTACCGGACCAAATTGCGGGGGCAGGATTTGAACCTGCGACCTTCGGGTTATGAGCCCGACGAGCTACCAGACTGCTCCACCCCGCGACGATTTTTAAAGTATATGGCGGAGGAAGAGGGATTCGAACCCCCGCGCGGTTTAACCCGCCTGTCGGTTTTCAAGACCGATCCCTTCAGCCAGACTTGGGTATTCCTCCAGGAATAAAAACATGGTGGACCTTGTAGGACTCGAACCTACGACCGGACGGTTATGAGCCGTCTGCTCTAACCAGCTGAGCTAAAGGTCCATTGTTGATAGCGGCGGAGGGGATCGAACCCCCGACCTCACGGGTATGAACCGTACGCTCTAGCCAGCTGAGCTACACCGCCACATTGATTAATTCACATTCATTGGTGGAGCCTAGCGGGATCGAACCGCTGACCTCCTGCGTGCAAGGCAGGCGCTCTCCCAGCTGAGCTAAGGCCCCATTAAAGAATAATCGGGAAGACAGGATTCGAACCTGCGACCCCTTGGTCCCAAACCAAGTGCTCTACCAAGCTGAGCTACTTCCCGTTTAATGTGAGAAATAGAATGTTGGACGTTATAAATTTGGTAAAACATTATTATTCCAAATTCTACTTTTAGAATTGGCGCGCCCGAGAGGAGTCGAACCCCTAACCTTTTGATCCGTAGTCAAACGCTCTATCCAATTGAGCTACGGGCGCTAAAAATGCCGAGGACCGGAATCGAACCGGTACGGTAGTCACCTACCGCAGGATTTTAAGTCCTGTGCGTCTGCCAGTTCCGCCACCCCGGCATAATCATAATCTGGAGCGGAAGACGGGATTCGAACCCGCGACCCCCACCTTGGCAAGGTGATGTTCTACCACTGAACTACTTCCGCAGATATGGGTGCTTACAAAATAATTTAAGTGCGGGTGAAGGGAGTCGAACCCCCACGCCTTGCGGCACTAGATCCTAAGTCTAGCGTGTCTGCCAATTCCACCACACCCGCTCGATGAATTGGAACAACTATCAAATGGTGAGCCATGCAGGATTCGAACCTGCGACCCTCTGATTAAAAGTCAGATGCTCTACCAACTGAGCTAATGGCTCGTCCATGGTGCCGGCCAGAGGACTTGAACCCCCAACCTACTGATTACAAGTCAGTTGCTCTACCAATTGAGCTAGGCCGGCAAAATAATGGTGGAGGATGACGGGTTCGAACCGCCGACCCTCTGCTTGTAAGGCAGATGCTCTCCCAGCTGAGCTAATCCTCCATTATAAAATTGTGATGAGCAGTGCATTACTATGTCAGCTTCATTCGTTCAGTCAGTCACGTACCGGAGTACGATCTTTTCTTCACTCAATTGCTTCCTTGTTCTGCTTGCTCCTCTCAATTTTATTTATTAGCCTGGCAACGTCCTGCTCTCACAGGGGGAAGCCCCCTATTACCATCGGCGCTGAAGAGCTTAACTACCGTGTTCGGGATGGGAACGGGTGTGACCTCTTCGCTATTGCCACCAGACTTCATTTGCATAAAATATGTTTTTACTTAGTAGAAGATTCGTTTAGAATCGACATTATTTATTATAACCATTTTTATGTAAAAAGCAAGAGAAATTTTTGTTATTCTCTCAAAACCAGATAAAGAAGAAGATAAACGAGAAACACCATTAATTAGATCCAGCTACAACGCCTATCGACTAGTAAACTTTTACGCTTCTTCCTACGATAAGTCAACATCGGCTCATTCTTCGCCGTGTTTCCTTTATCTCGTCAGAATCTAGAAAGTTTATACGTCGATGAACAGGCGTTTTCGCCTTTCATTTGATTAAGTCCTCGACCGATTAGTATCCGTCAGCTACATGTGTCACCACACTTCTACCTCGGACCTATCAACCTGATCATCTTTCAGGGGTCTTAAGGCTTACGCCTAGGGAAATCTCATCTTGAGGG
>NZ_BORE01000012.1:0-157156 GCF_018333015.1 Bacillus sp. J14TS2
CATATTGATCATCCTTTTTTCCTCTCTCCATGTAGAATAGATAGTCACTTTCTATCATAAGAGAGATTGATAAAATTGGAAATCAGTGGCTCATTTTTATGTGATCGAACCATTTAAAAGTGGCTCATTTTTAGATTATCAAATACAATTGTCCCATGAGGTACTGTATAGTGCAATCCGCCCCTGACTTTGTATTTCAGCAGCCCAAGCATTTGCAACATCTATCGCATATGCTCTTCCACGGAATTTTTCAAGTGTTGCTAGACTTGCCTCAGCCGCTTCATTAGTCTGCCTTGCACTACAACAAATCGAAACAGCTGTTTCCCTTTCAATAATGGCAAAGCAAGGCTGTCTATATTCAAGCTCGTCGACGATATGGGGAAAGTTTAGCTTCAGACAATCTTTATTGGATTCGGTTATTTGTATGGCATTCGTTAATCTCCCGCTCACATTCGGAAATAAGAATGCAGGTCCAGTCCAAAAATTACTTATTTGTTGGACTCTGCTTAAAATGCCAATTACTCCTCCTAGGTCGACACCAGTGTCTGGATCAATAACTTGTTCCAGCTTCTTTATTATGCCTTCATCCGGTCTGTTTGAGTATCTTACTACATTACCCAATCGAGTGCCGCCAACGAAAATATATGGTGCAGTATCGTATGGAGGCTCATTCACAGCTGTCATTCGTTTTTTATTATCAGTTTTAAACAACACGTTTACATGATGTTCCATCAATTCGATATCAGATAACAATAAAACATCTCTCCCTTCACACCAGCTAACCCTCTATTGTTAAAGCGGAATGTTTTGAAAGAATGGAATGGTCATTATTAGTATTGATAGGGATCCCGCAGACATTAAAGTTATGATTTTACGACCATTCGTCTCTTTTGATGGCTTTACAAGCTCCCGGGATATTGCAATCCATATAACAATAGAAATTATTGCTACTATAACATTAGTATACATATTTTATATCTACTTTCTTCGCTTTAACCATATTTCCCTCTAATTTTTAGTTGTATCAAAACTTTTATGAATCTCATACTATTTTAAATTAGCCTATTTTGTTGAATATCATGATTTCCTCTTTTTCACGATAAAATGGAATAACCACAGAATTGCTCCCAAAATTATAGATACCCACCAATTGAAGGTAAAAGATGGCCCAATATCAGGAGTGAATTTTGCTATCACTAGGACAACCGCCATACTTGCAGCAGCAAATAGTCCGACCTTAAGCATGTTCTTTTTAAGACTACGTTTTTCATTAAATAGGGAACTTTTTGTTAGCTTCAACATAAACCAAATATTAATAATAATAAAGATCCCAATAGCCAACGCAACGACTGTTGTCCCGAACAAGTTAATATCAGTATTTACTTCTGTAAATTGAGAGAATGAAACTAAGATAATGCCACGAATAATAAGTAACCAACTAATTATATTTACTACGATTCCACCAACAAATGGAATAATATTTCTCTTTTTTTCTTTTGGTAAAAGTTCAATGATTTCATCTGTATAGGAAAGAGGATCATCTCCAAATATATCTTTAGCTGTTTTTCCCTCTTTCTGTCCTTCAATCAAATGGTCAAGCATTTCCATCAACACTTCTTCAGATTGCTGTTCAGATAATGAAAAGTGTAAACGAATATAAACGAGCAAATCATCGTAGTATGCTTCGTTTTCTTTCGTTAATAACTTTCTTTTTTTATTGTTTTCTTCTATTAATAGTTTTGCATCCAATTTTAGTTCCTCCCTTTTAATAATTCATTGACAGGGGCTGATATCTGTTGCCATTCCTCAATAATCGTTTGTAATGCCCCCTTCCCATCATCCGTCAAAAAGTAATATTTGCGATTCGGTCCAAAATCTGATGGTCTCATTTCGCCACGAATGAATCCATTTTTCTGTAGTCTTAATAAAACAGGATAAATCGTCCCTTCGCTTACATCTTTGAGACCAGTCTCCTGAAGTTTTTTCGATAGTTCATATCCATAAACAGGCCCCTTTTCGATGACTGCCAATACACATCCATCAAGAATTCCCTTTAATAGCTGGCTTCTTGCCGACATATACGTCCCCCTCTCCACCTAACTTGCTATACATGATAGCAAAGTAAAAATCAGCTACTTGATTATACAAGATAGCAAATGAATAAACTGCTACTTTGTATAACAAAGTAGTTACATTAAGTGTATACTCTTTTTTAGTATCATGTCAAATACAAAATAACTTAATTATGATTTTTAACTTCAAAGAATTACCTGATATAAGGTAAACATATAATTAGCTAACCTCTATGAACCATTCGTAGATTCGTGATGCGTCGCTTTTACCTGTGTTCAATTAAAAATCTTCGTATTGCTTTAAAATGAAGTGCAAATCCATATTTTACAGTAATAAGAAAAGTCCATTGTCATTTTCCAACCATAAGGAAAGATAAAATAATGATAGCTATCATTATCTCAATATTTTTCTTAATGAAATGTTCAGATTCTCTGATTTGACGCACCTAAAATGCCACTGTCAGTTGCTTTTATTTGTCTATAGAAATAGTATACTTAAGTTGAAGGAGGCAATGACTATGGGAATGAACAAAGGACTAAAGGATTTACGAGTTGCTCATAATCTGACTCAAGAAGCTATGGCAAAAAAGTTAATGATCACAAGGCAAGCCATCAGCAGGTGGGAAAACGGGGAAACTGAACCTAATATTGAAACACTTAAAGTGATTTCAAAGACCTTCAATGTTTCCATTAATACTCTTTTGGGCTCTCCTAGAGCGCTCATCTGTCAGGTTTGCGGTATGCCTCTGGAAGAAGATGAAAGCATTAGCAAAGATGAGAGTGGCCATTTCAATGAAGATTTCTGCAAATGGTGTTTTGTGGAAGGAACACATCAATATGATGAAGATAATTTTGATGAGCTTATTGACGAATGTGTGAAAAATATGCTGCAAATCAATCCTGAATATCAGGAAAAACAAGTAAGAATGATGCTAAAAGAAAACCTTCCTAAACTTAAATACTGGCAAAGAAAAAGAGCCCCCATAGAGTAACTCTCTATGGGCATTTCTTTAAAGTTCAAGTCATTTCGAATCAAATACTCGAGACCAGCGCTAATAAGTGTATTCAGTTACATAAGTTATTTTTTTACACCGTTTACAAATTACAGTTTGAAAACCTGTCACCTGGACCAGCATTAGACCCTTTTACAGCAATTACTATTTTAATATTATTTGCCCGTTAAGATTAAAAATTCTTAAGTCTTCAATCGTTTCACGGTACAGACTGGGGATCTCTGGTAAATCATCCAAAGAGAAAAACTGAGCATCCAATGTTTCATCAGTTTCTTTGAGTATCTTTCCTGACCATTCTTCAACTAAAAATACAATAGCAAACATCTTATTATCATCGCCGTATCCATTAGTATATTCATAGTCAGGTCCCGTATACATTGCAATAGGTTTAGCTGAGATTACATCAATCCCTGCCTCTTCTTTTACTTCCCGTTTTAAACAATCATATATTGATTCGTGTAGTTCAAGACCACCTGCAGGCATCACCCATTTACCATTATCTTTTCTTTTCACAAACAGTATTTTTCCCTCTTCATT
Organism: Bacillus sp. J14TS2; assembly: GCF_018333015.1. NCBI lineage: Bacteria > Bacillati > Bacillota > Bacilli > Caryophanales > Bacillaceae > Bacillus > Bacillus sp. J14TS2. The sequence goes on from NZ_BORE01000012.1 coordinate 3,623, forward strand.
TTGAATAATTGCTCTTGCAGCAGGAGCAATGATCATTTGATGACCGATCTTTTCTCTAAGGCCACCTAAATACGAATCCTCCCATGCTATATACATTCTAACAACCTCCAAGAAATAAACAGTTTTTACATCTATATCTACTATTTTAACAAAATCCTGAAAGAGCGTATATTGAAAATTCAAAAAAACCACTTAACTCTTCTTCTCTTCCTTGTTACATTTATATCCATATTCGTTTATAAAACTATTAGAAATTTCCCACAGCTAACTTCAGAAAAGTTATTATACTTGATGAAACTTTATTAATTCCGACAAAATTTCAACTAGTCTTTCCTTAAAACTTATTGGCTCAATAATCTGAATAGATTTACCATAGGATAAAAGTAAATAAGGCACATATGTATGCATCATCTTTTTTCCGATGAGGAACACTGCTTGATTTGAGGTCCGTTGTTGTAAATAATGCCCTAAAAACCAATGTTGACAAATATCACTCAACGTCCTTGCATTGCCTGTAATAACCAATGAAATCCCTTCTTCCTCATCCTCTATATTGGGAAGAAGATTTTTCATAAAAAAGTCACGTGCTGAAAATTTTTCTGGCAGGTTAAACTTATTTTCGGTTAGCATTAGACTTTTAATTCTATCTATTCTAAAACTGCGAACATCGTCCCTAAGATGACAAAATCCGATTATATACCATTTATTATTCCAATAAATAATTTTATACGGGTCAAGCATTCTATACCTTGATGGCTCCTCGCGACTTTTATGGTATAGAATTTGTACAGAGTATCCGTCGGTTACGGCTTGTTCCAACTCTTTTAAGAAAGGTGCCATAGAAAGAGAACTTAATCGATTTATTACTTCAAGACTGGTTATATGCTGGTTTACCTTTGTTTCCTGTTCATGATTTGAATAATTACTTAACTTTGAAATTGCCCTATTTAGTGCTTCACCTCCATAATATCCAGCTTCTTCTGCAAAAACAGCAGCGTGAAATAATGAGGTTTGCTCCTCAGAATCAAAAAAAAGAGGAGCTTCAATAAAATTGTTCAATAAAGTATATCCACCATTATGCCCCGAGTCTGAAATGATAGGTACACCACTAGTCGAAAGTGTATCTATATAACGATACACCGTCCTTATATTCATCTCTAGCTTCTCTGAAATTTGTTTCGCAGTGATTTTTTCACCTGAACTAAGCATCCAAAAAATTGCTAATATAATGTCAATTTTAGGCATATCAATCCACCTTTTTATAGAATGATTATTTATTGCCATGTTTTATTACCTAAAAATCATTAATTTCGAGAAAAGTTTTGTGAGGTACTGTCAGCAATTTGATTTTATCAGTCTCCTTTATTGATATCAATAAAATAGACTTTATTGAAACATAATTGAATAATGTGTATCTATCCCAATTTAATCCTTGGAAAAAAACAGCTCTAATAAAAGAGCTGCTTTCTTTTTAGTTTCTAGTTTATAGGTATTAACCACCGTCTTTATTCCACTCATCTCGGGAATTATCTGTCATAAAACGCAGGTGGTTCAATGCTTAGCATCCGCAAATATATATACCCCTGGCCACGATGATGTATTTCATTTTCCAGCGCATATTGAAGGCGTTCAATATGGGTTTGCTGTCCTCCAAAAAATGGATCTTTCTTCTTTATTGAAAGAGTTTCTTCTGTTACAGATGGCCACAATTCCTGAGTTTGTTTACGCACATCCTTGCAGGCCGTGAGCAGTTCCTCTTTTGTCAAAACTCCCTCATAAGCGTTAGAATACTCCCATTCATCCAATGCAATCCCACGCATGTATGCCTTTTCGATATTCAATATCTCAATCACCATTTCTGAAAAAGGTCGAAGTGGTTCGACAGGCTTGTACTGAAATAATCGTTCTTCCGGGAAGGCTTCGATGATCCGGATCGTCAATTTTCGATTGCCCTCCAAAATTTCCATAAACTCTTCCTTTGAAATCGCCAATTTACTCTCTCCTTTTCTGTATTTTAGACTTGGTATACTTAGATTATATAACAGTTCCCCTGACAAACCCTGTCAGTAAAGTTCATTTTCTAAAAAAACTATTCAAGTTTACTAATTACTTGACCCTCCTCGTTCTTTATTTCACCAACTCCATTCTTGAAAAAATTCCCCTCTGACTTTGGCAGTTAGCATAACTAAAAAGCAACCTTAAATCCTTCTAAATATTGGATTTTTGGTTGCTTTAGCTTGTCATATTACCGTTAATTGCTTTCCATTAAAGGAAAATGAATATGTGAGCAAAGTTAAAAGTGCATTATATGCATTATCATGAAATAAAGACGAGATGTTTTCTTACTCCTCGTTGAACAACTTTATTTATATTTCTAAAAAAGAACTAAACTCTAAACTGTTTTAAATGATGATCAAGATGCTTGTAAATCCCTTTTCCCCATTGTTCGGAAGTAAGCTTGCCGAAAAAAGCATGAGGATGAGTGGTACATTTCTCTGGCCCATTCTTTTGGAACGTTATAATTTTCTGTTTCAGTTTTTCCCTTTCTGTTTCAAAATCCTTTTCATCTGTAATCAAAATGGTTGGAAGGGTGGACATATTATGGGCTAACGGCTTGTCATTATAAAAAATGGGTTTGACGAACTGTCCTATTACTATTCCTAACCACCCTCTTTTCGGAAAAGAAATTCCCATTGCAATATCTTGGAACGATGAGCAATGGGCTAACATTTGGGCAACATTCATTTTCCCCCATTGGGGTTTTGAATTTGGGCTTAACTTGTCAACCCGGTTTAAAATTTCCTCTGTATACAACTGATTGAAAATATTTTTCATTTGCGTATCTCCCTCGCACCAACCTACTGTTTCTTTAAGATAATAACATTTTTCCGATAATCTTATTCCAGTAAATAAGCCATGTAAAGATAAGGCATACTGACTTTTCAATCAGTCTAGGGGGAATTTTCTTCCCCCTACCATACATGCGTATACATATGTAGCTTTAGAATAGATCTTGATCAATTCTTACTGTTGCTGGCTTTATCTTCTTCTCTTTGGCGAACAATCTCGTCAACGACATGTTTGATCGGTGCAGTGGCATCGATTATAATTCCGTTTTGCGGAATGTCTTCCTTTGTTTGGTGTAATCGTACAATAAGTTCCCGTTCCGATTTCTTTCCACCCCACTCATTTTCCGGTCTTTCGTCAAGTCGCTGGTTCAATGTATCAAGGTCGACCTCGAGAACAAACACTCCGTCAAATAGATCTATAAATTTCGAAAAGTTCCTTGAACCACCACAGAAAAATGTTACCACCTCATCCTGGTTAGCGGCCAAAGCTTTTACTTTATCTACATGCCAAATGTGATGCTCGTGCGTGAAACCATTAGTAGGTGTACCAGTTTCCGGATCGCCTTGATAAGCCAATTCACGATCACCATGAATGGCATGGTAGCCGCGTCGCTGCAATTCATTGCAAACCGATGTTTTACCAGTGCAGGAAACGCCTTCAATCAGATAATTCCTCATGCCCATGACTAGATCCTCCATTATAAGAAATATAACAATAAAGTGGTTTAAAACCTTAAGTTTATTTTAAAAATATCTCCCTTTACCCCTTCGCTTGAATCTCATAAAGATACATAATATAATCCGTCGGTACGCTAGGATAACCCTGCTGCCGAATCATAGCGGTAAGGTTCCCGCGGTGGTAGGTACCATGATTGACCAGATGCTGCACGATTTCTGAAAGATAGGTTTCCAATCGTCCGTATGTCGGATGTTCCGCAGTTATAGGTTTGTCCATATCTTTTTGACTATTGAATAGAGCTTTATACAGTTTAACTTGCTCTGCATACAAGACTTCCATTTCTTCGAGGCTCTTATCCTTTGACTTTTCATGCTCCAGTATTATGGAAGATTGAATCTCATCCATACTATTCTCCCGCATTACACCAAGGTATATGGTTTCCGTCGTATACATATGAACAAATGTCTCTGCAATTGAGGAAAAAACACTTTGGACTTCTTGGGTATAAACGTTAGTTGGCAGATCCTTTAGCCTTTCGAAAAATCTATTATTCGCCCAGATATGATAGTCATACAGCTGTATGGCATGATGCTTCATTTAAATCTCCTCCTTATTTTCATCTTTTTATAGCTTTGTCCCATTATACAATCTCTTCCCTGACAAACTCTGTCAGGGAAGTTGATTTATTTCTGCCTTATTCAACAATCTAGCACTGTTTAGTTACATATCATCAGCTATTTTATAAAATAACTTTTTTATAGGATTTAAATAACTTCATAAAAGCGCTAGTTCGACTAGTGGGACTTTTTTCAAAGAGGACCGAGCATTTTATTCCACTTTGCGCCGATTTGTAAAAATATAGATAGTTAGAATGATACAAACAAGTAATAACAAATGAAAAATAGTATGGAGAGTATTCGGTACTATTCCGTTCATGACAGGTAAGAAAGCATGAGTATTGCCAAACATAATCGTATAACTTTCTATCTTTTCCTCAGCACCAATCCCAAATAAATAAGGAGCCCACCATGACATAATTGCGCCTAATAGGATACAAGATGGATGAACGATCAACCAAATTTTCATCCAAATAGGGTATCTTTTTCCGATAAAAAACAGTACCCCTCCCATTAAAAGCAATACTTGAAGGACGTTAATCATTGTTCCGGCCAATATTTCATTATATGACTGAACTGAGGCAATAGCTTTAGGATCATTTAATGCTCCTAAAGGAACCAAATCCTGTAATATCATGAATAGCAATATAGCAGTGTATCCAAAGATTAGAAGTTTCTCAGAAAGACAAATATCCCTTTCCATACATCTCCCTCCCATCTGATTATTCAAACTATTCCCATCTTATCGTGATACGGTTTATTAGTAATGAACTTTAGAAGTATTTTAATTTAAGCCTTAAGGCTTAGAAATAGAACAGTTTTCCTAATTTCTTATTCAGCAAAATGATCTGTTAGCTGTATAACCCCATATTACTTCTTCTGCACGAAAAATCCCTGTGGACAAATCATTTAATACTGTGTTAATTTCTCATAATAAATCTTCTCCTTGATAAGATTAAACAAACGAAGCTATCACTACCCACTATAAGGAATTAAAAAACAAAAATGTAGAGGATTTTCCATTTCTGATTGCCTTTCTTGTTTTAAATATTTTAGATAAAAGTCAAATTCCTGTACGTTAAGAGTTTTGGCTTTTACTGTGTCAAATTTATTTGAGTTTCCCCTGCCCTCAACCTTCGATGTTCACATCAGGGAGGGATTTTCATAATAAGTCTTTTTTGAACAAATATGGAAAAATACTCTAAAGTGATATTGACAGTGCAGTAAGCTATGTGATTAAATATGAATGAATAAAAAAATATTCATTCACGAAGAGAGGTTGAAGACATATGGATATATAATGAAACTTTTTTACATGTGATTAGGATTTGATTAGAACAAAGAGATTCAAAAATGCGAATATTAGAGAAATAAGTAAAATCAACTACATCATATTAGATAAAGGAGTTGCTTTCTATGGGAAACGAATCATGTATCGTACAAACTTCACTTGGATCATTTCAGGGGGTTCGAAGAAACGATGTCATCCAGTTTTTTGGGGTTCCATATGCCGACGCACCCTTGGGGGAGTTTCGCTTCTCTCCAACACGTCCCGTTTCTGCTTGGATGGGAATTCGGGATGCAAGCATTCACGGTTTCATTGCGCCGCAGCCGCCTTCTCCATTACGTCAAGCCATCGGAGAATCATCTGAACCGCCTCAAGGAGAAGATTGTTTAACGCTCACAATCTCGACGCCTAACATCGATCAGGAAAAACGTCCTGTTGTCGTTTGGTTGCATGGAGGACATTATATGACCGGCGCTGGGTCGCTGGATTGGTATGATGGAGCGGAGCTTTCTAAGGATGGAGACATCGTTACTGTTGGCTTTAATTATCGGCTCGGTGCTTTTGGATTTTTGCATTACCCGGGGGTTAGCGACGGAAAAATGGGGATTTTCGATATCCTCACCGCTCTAAAATGGGTTCAAGAGCATATTGCGGATTTTGGTGGCGATCCTGATCAGGTTACAGTCATGGGGCAATCTGCAGGAGCCCATGCCATTATGTGTCTATTGGCCATGGGTAAGGCGCGAGGTCTTTTCCAAAGAGCGATTTTACAGAGCGCGCCCGCAAGTCTCGCTCCATTATCAGAAGCAAAAGCATTGGAAAATGGAAGCCGGCTGCTGGATATCTTGAATGTGAACCAGAGGGATCCACAAGAAATTATTGCTCAATTGAACACCATGTCACCTACCCAGATTATACAAGCTTCGGGAAAATTGACACAGGAAATTACACGTTTTGGTCAACTTACTCTTCCTTTTATGCCTGTTATTGATTCTCTTTCTACGACGGATCGTTTTATTGAAATGGCTGCAAAAGGTGCTGGTGAAGCAAGTATTGAGCTCATTGTGGGTACCAATAGAGAGGAAGCAAATATTCTTTTGGGGAACATAAAAGACGTCGATCCAGCATTGGTTAGCGAGCGTTTTGTTGCTTTAACAGGGAAAGAAGAAGCCATCGAGCGGTATCGCTGGCGGCGACCAGGCAGTACGCCTATCGGTCTAGTATCTGATTTGCTTACGGACTATACGTTCCTGCTCCCCTCTCTAAGTTTAGCAGAAGCAGTTCATAAAGCCGGCTCACGTACTTGGGTGTATCAGTTGGACTGGGCACCACTTGGATCGCCTTTTAAAGCCTGCCATGGCATAGAACTGCCATTTATATTCGGTAACTTCGAAGCATACAAGGATGTCCCGATATTGCAAGGGGCTGATCTAGAGGTTGTTGCTGATTTAACAACTGCGATTCGAAGTGCATGGATTGGATTTATACGAACTGGCAATCCCGGTGTTTCCATCCCATGGCCATTTTATGAGCCGAATCAGAGACAAACTATGCGATATGCATCCGTTATTGGTACTGTGGGTGATTTAGCTGAAATAAATCGCTTCCTTACACATTAAATAAACCAGAGATTACTCGATTACTAGAATCACCGCAGAAGTGCAAGGCAGCCATGACGACTTTTCCTCGATTGCTCTAGTATACACAGCAGTGGGGACAGCGCGTGACACGTATTAACCATCGGGTCAAGAAATGAAATAACATAAAATGCACAGACAGGAAGGGAAAAACTAATAAAACCCAATAAATAATTCATATCAGAGGAAATATCATTTCAAATATAAGTTATAACTTATATTTGGAAAATAGTAATGAAGGAGGGGAATATATGCATCAATTATACATTCTTTTATTGGGAATTCATATTTTTGCTGCCATCATTGGATTGGGACCAGCTTTGGTATTTAATCGAATTTTAAAATCAGCCGAAAATATGGATGAGTTAAAAAATGCTCATAAAATCATTGGAAAACTGAACCCTTTATCGAGTATCGGCTTTGGCTTACTAGTAATCACCGGCTTATTGATGGGGGTTATGAATCCATCATTGTTTACGACAGTTTGGTATTTAATGGCATTAGGCTTATTCATCATTTTAGGGATTTACAGCTCGTTAACCGTAGAACGTAAAATGAAGTCAATGTTGATTATTTCCGAAGAACATGTTGAGATAAATATTCCAAAGGAATATAAAGAATTATTGAAAAAAAAGACACCTCATGATTGGGTCCAAAATGCACTACTCTTAACTATTTTCATTTTGATGATTTTTAAACCTTGGTAGTTAAAAATAAGCAGTTCAAGGTAATCGTCAAACAATCCTTACTTTGCTTCCCACTGAAATCCGTCGGGATTGACAGAACGGTCAGCTGTGTGATTAAATGTGAATGAATAAATAAATATTCATTCTAAAAAAGGTTGAGGATTAATGGACATAAAATCAAACATTTTTAAATGCGGTAAGGATTTGTTTAGTACAAAAGGGTTCAAAAAAACGAATATTAAAGAAATAGCTGGAATGGCTGGCATTGGTGTTGGAACATTTTATAACTACTATACATCTAAAGAACAACTGTTTATCGACATATATATCCAAGAGAACGAAAAACTCAAGAGCCGGCTCATTGAATCAATTGATTTAGATCAGGAGCCTGTGAAACTAATCAATCAACTTCTCATGGAGAATTTCGAGGCGATTCGTGCAAACCCTATATTAAAAGAATGGTATAGTCTAGATTTTTATAAGGAACTTGAGCGATACTACAGAAATGAAACAGGCAAAAACATTGATTCTATTCGCAGCTTTTACTTGGACTTACTTAAGAACTGGAAATCTCAAGGGAAAATTAGGGAAGATATCGACGAGGAGCTTTTGCCAGTTTTCTTCGATTCATTGATTAGCATCGATACGCATAAAGATGAAATTGGCATTCATCATTTTCCACAAGTTATGCATTATTTAATTGAATTTATCATTCAAGGACTAACCAATCATCATAAATGATGTGAGGTTACTATACATCATGAATGAATTTAAAAATATTCATTCATAACAAGTCAGGGTGAAAGACAAATGAAAATCAAAACAATCATTTTTTGTGGTATGTTCATTTTTCTTCAATTTAGTTCAGCACAAGCTGATGACATACAGAATGAACAATACGAAGATCCCGTCTTCTCCAAAGTAGATACGTATATTGCACGTGAAATGAAGCGGCAGCATCTTCCGGGGCTGTCCCTCGGGATTGTAAAAGATGACCATATCCTTTATCTCAAAGGATATGGCCATGCCGATCCATCTGGTCGTCCTGTAACACCTGATACTCCTTTCGGATTAGGTTCGATCAGCAAGTCACTTACCGCTATGGCTGTTCTGCAACTTGCAGAGCAAGGAAAAATTGACCTGGATGCTCCTGTACAACGATATCTCCAAGGATTTCAGTACCAGACTGGAGACAAAACAAAGGCTAACAGTGCCAACACTATTACAGTACGCCATTTGCTTAATCAAACAAGCGGGTTTTCGCAAATTTCAACTTTTAGCAACACCCTCTCAAGTCACAATGATCAAGAGGCGTTGGAAAAAAACGCAATGTCTTATGCGGAACAATTTTTACATGAAACTAACATAAAAGAACACTCTTTCCAATATTCGAACGCCAATTATGTACTGCTTGGCTATATTGTCCAACAAATAACTGACCAGTCCTATGGTGACTATATAAAAGAACATATTTTTAGACCCTTATCTATGAACAACAGTTTTATTACGCATGATGAAGCTATTAAACATGGGCTAGCAACGCCTTACCGCAGAATATTCGGGTACAATGTTGCTTACGATGGCCCCTATATTTATATTCCAGGAGACTTACCGGCAGGTTATCTGTATTCTAGTGCAAAGGATATGAGCCATTATTTGATTTCCCAAATAAACGGCGGCCAATTTGAAGACGATACACTTCTTTCATCAGAAAGCATACAACTAATGCAGACCGAACCTATTCCTGGAACGTATGCCATGGGTTGGCAGTCAGATAACGTAGGCGGTTTTCCTGTTATCGGTCATCCAGGCGGCTCGATAGGATTCCAATCCCAAACATGGATAGTCCCAGAACAAAAACTAGGAGTAATCGTATTCGCCAATGTGCTTGACGCTATCGATACTGATTTACCCAAAACAGATGTTATTACCACCACTCACATCGCTTCGGGGGTTATAAACATATTGAATGATCAGCCGATTGAAGAAACGGGATTAAGCATTCCTCAGAAATACTTGCTTGTAAACGTATTAATGTTATTACTTAGCGCATGGCTGTTATACACGATTGCTCGAACTGCAAGGCGCAGTCTATGGAAGTGGGATTCTGGAAATCTTTACTATTCTGAAGTTTCTTTCAGGGTTATATCGAAAATCGTTCTGTATTTTGCAAGTCTGATGATAATCCTAATATTGAGTATGACTCAAGTTGTGCCAATATGGCATATTGCAACCATCTATCAGCCGGATGTCATTCTTTGGGTGAAGATCATGGCTGTACTACTTGCTCTGAAAGGATGCATAGAGATCATTCGATTGGTACGGTCGATTAGGCAAAAATATTCCATCAATCCTTAAATATTGCGCTCCTGCTATATCTGTGAAGCATGAATATGGATTTGAAAAATCGCGATATTTGTACAAAAGATACGATCTTAAAAGGGACTATTTTGATCAAGCTTTTTTCAAAAACATCTTCCACAATAGTTAAAGGTGGCGACTCCTGCGAGATTTAGTGCACCTCGCGGAAGGCGTCCGCCTGGAAAGGAATCAAATGTGGTCGAACGCTATACCGTAAAATGGGCGCATTAATTGAACAACAATTTTCTGGAATTGGACAGATTATGTTGATGTTGGAACGGAATTGAGGGTTATGTTCATGCGATCGATAAGCCCTATAAATGAACAACCCTCCTAAAGCTAAAGTTGATAAAAAATTGATCGGCAGCGAAGAACTTCTGTTTTTGTGGAGTATAAGCATCTGTATAGAAGTAATTATAATTGGAAAATCGAAAATAGTGTGAAAAGAGGGTTAAATGGTACCCTCCTTCATACATTATTCCGTACATCCCCTTAAAAATCTTGCTCTAAAATACCTTGTTATTTCGAACTTTCTTTGTACTCCTTAATCCCCTCAACAATTGAAGTGGCAATGCCTGATTGAAAATCGTCAGTCCACATTTTGGATTCATTCTGAGGATTTGTCAGATACCCTACTTCTATAAGAGCCGCCGGCATTTTTGTATCTTTTACCACAAATAAATTCTGCTTCTGTATTCCTCTATCCTTAAATCCAGTTGCTTCTACCACATGCTTCTGTATAACCTCAGCCAGAAGGCGTGAATTCTTATGATAATAAAATGTTTCCGTACCCGAAACATCGGGATCTGAAAAGGTATTTCCATGAATAGATATAAATAGATCCGCATTTAGTTTATTGGCATATTTAGGTCTGTATCTGCTTTCCTGTGAAATATAGCTATCATCCGTTCTTGTCATAAAAACTTCAATTCCAGATTCCTGCTTCAATAGTTTTTCCACCTTTTTCGACAAACTTAAGGTGAAATCTTTCTCAAACTGGCCGCTGACACCTGTTGCCCCATTATCTTCACCGCCATGCCCCGGATCAATAACAATCTTTAAATCAGTATTACTTTTATGATTATTGTTGGGAGTACTTATGTTAACCACTAATATTAGGATTAGTAATACTAGGGACAATGTAATAAATACTATCTTTTTCATACTTATTCCTTCTTTGTTAAGTCGTCTTGATTACATGTACTATAGTTGTTCAATAAGCTTCGGTGTGCTGATCATGAAACACAGTCACAATTACACCACCAACATTATCTCCAGATATCTAATTAAGCTCTGTAAAAGTGACACCATATATTTTTACAATTCACTAGACTTGATTTTTTTATACAACTTTAGCGTATCCGCTATTTGCTTATTATTTGGATGACTAATGTCTTTTAAAGGGGCCCCCATGACGATACTTATATATTCCCGGTCATCTACCACCCCAAGTGTTGCCCAACATTGTCCAGCTTCATCCGTTGTACCTGACTTTCCACCAATAATTTTAAAGCCATTTTGCTTTTCTTTATTAAGGGACTCAAGAACAGTGGATTCTAACAAAATTCCATCAGGATGGTGTGTAGTTGACGATGTCTGGAATGTCTCTTTTGTAAAAACCGCTTTAAAATCTTCATTATTTAATGCGTAATCTAAAAGCTTGCCTAGGTCAGAAGCTGTCGTATACTGATCTTCATTATGAAGACCTTCTGGACTAGTATAATGTGTGCTATTCAATCCTAGTTCAACAGCCTTGTCATTCATCATTTGAACAAAATCTTCCACACTTCCTGCCACATGAACAGCAAGGGAGTTAGCCGCTTCGGCACCAGAGGGTAACATCGTTCCATATAAAAGATCTCGATACGTTACTGATTCTCCAGCATTAAAACCCGCCATCATAGCGTTGTTTTCAAACATTTCACTTTGCGTTTCTGTATCTATAGGAGCAATTGCCGATAAGTCGTCAATATGCTCAAGTGCTACAATCGTTGTCATGATCTTTGTAAGCGATGCTGGATATGTCTTAGATTGCGCATTCTTCTCATACATCACATTTCCTGTTTCTCTATCAAACACAAAAATATATTCACTGGAGTATCCTTCTGTACTAAAAAAGGGAAGTTCCTTTTTTATATCTAAGTCCATTTTGTCTGCCACTCTAAATAACCCGAACACTACAACAGTAATGATCAGTACTATCGCTAAAAACCTTCTCATATCGACTCTTCCTTTCACCAACTAATTCACATAATTATATATAATGACTAAATTATTTCTACCTGCTTACTTTGCCCTATATTTGTCTGTTGGATTTTCTCGTTGTCACCTCTGTATCGAAATCAATGAAAAGAGCAAAATAAAAAACTCTTTGTCTGTACTTCAATTGTACTAAAACAAAGAGTTTTGGTTATTTGTTTTTCTTTAAGGAATCTATACGATTTTATTAATAAAATCTTACGAAATTCCTACGAAGCACTCAGTAACGTAACGATCAATTCGATCATCTCATTAGCAGTATATGCCATAATGCTTCCACCGTTTTCGTATCACAAGAGGTATCGAGTAGATAAACTGCTCAAAAAGATGGCAGATTCATAAGCTGTCTTATCTGCTGGCTAAAAAATTTATTCATTGCCTCTTTTAGTAAAGGAATGATTAGTTTATCAAGCTGTTGACTACAATTAACTGGCGGTGCTAGTATAATTTCATGAACGTCGCTTCGTTAAGTTTTTATAGGAGATTGGCAATACTAGTAATAGCTGATAAAATTGTCAAATGAAGAAATAAATACTATAGGTTCCTGTCAAACCTCGATAAAATATCAAATATTATAAATAGCAAGTGTTAAAAAGAAGGGTGAGAGAATGCCAACAAAAGTTTTGGTTGTAGAGGATGAAACGGAAATTGCAAATTTAATTGAAGTATACCTTACGAATGAGGGCTTTAACGTTCATAGATACTCTAACGGAAAAGATGCATTAAAAGGTATCCAAACTACTGCTTTTGATTTAGCCTTACTAGATATTATGTTACCAGAAATAGATGGTTTTACGCTTTGCCAGCGTATTAGAGAAAACCATCATTACCCTGTTATTATGCTTAGTGCAAAAATAGAGGATATCGATAAAATTACCGGTCTAACGCTTGGTGCAGATGATTACATTACGAAACCTTTTAACCCATTGGAAATGGTCGCCCGGGTAAAAGCTCAATTAAGAAGGTACAAGCGATATAACCATACAGAAGCAAACGAAAACATAGAGTCAGCCAACCCAGAAATATATGATTTTGCCGGATTGTACATCAACAAAGTCAATCATAAATGTCTCCTATACGGCAAAGAACTGCCCCTCACCCCTCTTGAATTTTCAATCTTATGGTACCTATGTGAAAATAAAGGCAAGGTCGTTTCATCTGAAGAGTTATTCGAAGCCGTTTGGGGAGAAAATTACTTAGATAACAATAACACGGTGATGGCCCATATTGGTCGTTTGCGAGAAAAGATGAAAGAGAAGGCTAGAAACCCGAAATTTATTAAGACAGTGTGGGGAGTTGGCTACACCATTGAATAATCAAAATTCAAGCTATTCAGGAAAAGACTTAAAAAGAGCTATCATTGATAAATTCTCTTTAATGGTGGTTCTGTTCACAGGCGGCTTAGTGTTAACTTTTTTATTTGTAAAATTCGTTCTATCACTGTTCACCTGGTATGCTGACAATTTTGTATACAATGTTCTGCTTAGTCCGATTAATAAAAATCCTATTTTGTTTCTTGCTTTTTGTTGGATTATCGGGTTTATCATCATTGTTTTAATCAGTTGGAAAAGGATTATTTATTATTTTGATACCATTATAGAAGCAAGTAATGAATTGGCTTCCTCAAATGAGGATCTCATTAGATTACCGCGGGAACTTAAACAGGTGGAAGATCAAATGAATCAAATTAAACAAAGCTCGATTCAAAATCATAGATTAGCGAAGGAAGCTGAGCAAAGAAAAAATGACTTAATCGTTTATCTTGCCCATGATCTAAAAACACCGCTTACCTCAGTTATTGGCTATTTAACCTTACTTTATGATGAACAGGAGATTTCAAATGAGCTACGCCAAAAATACACATCCATTTCATTAGATAAAGCCATTCGTTTAGAAGATTTAATTAATGAATTTTTCGAAATCACTCGTTTTAACTTAAGCAAACTAACCCTTGAGCTAAGTCATGTGAATGTCATTAGAATGTTTGAGCAATTAACCTTTGAGTTTCAACCACTGCTTAATGAAAAAAAACTAGCATTTCAGCTCATCTCTCCTGACAAGCTTGATATAAAATGTGATGTGGGGAAAATGGAGCGTGTATTTGATAATATTATCCGCAATGCAGTCAGCTATAGTTTCCCTGATAGTACGATCACCATTGAAATTAAAGAGGAAAAAAAGGGCGTTAGCATTCGGTTCGAAAATGAAGGATATACCATCCCTGAAGAAAAAGTAAACCGCATTTTTGAGCAATTTTATCGCTTAGATTCCTCACGGGCCACCAATACAGGCGGTGCAGGCCTAGGACTTGCTATTGCAAAGGAAATTGTGGAACTCCATCAGGGAACTATTTCTATTTTGAGCTCAGATGATAAAATTGTATTTAATATTTTTCTTCCAATCCTTTCGTAAGAGTTTGTAGGTAGGATACACTTTCTAGCTTGGTTTGATATACCTGACAAGCTAGAAAGTGTTCTTTTATTTGTAACGACGGAAGCTAAGCTTTTTAAATTCATTGAAAACTAATGACTAGGCAGTTGGATGCCATGCCAATCGCTTACATCGCATTGACCATGTTCATTCAAACCCACAGCCGCCACCGTTCCGTCAGATTTAAGACCAAGGGTACGGCGCCACCCCGCCGCAACTGCTTCAATATCGAGCCAGTCGCTTACACTGCATTGATCATGCTTATTCCAGCCTACAGCTGCAACAGTACCGTCAGTTCTAAGACCAATTGTATGAGCATTTCCCGTGTTTGTCGCCATATGAACATTACCAGCCGCGATTGCCACAATATCGAGCCAGCTGCTTACATTACATTGGCCATATTTATTATCACCCACAGCATCACTGTTCCATCAGATTTAAGGGCAAGGCTATGACGAGGCCCCGCCGCTATGGTATCTTTGAGAAAGGACCTTTTCAATTTTTCTCATCCCTTTCTTAGACGCTGTTTTTATTTAATAGTTTGACACGCTTACAGTCTAGCGTGAATTATTTTTTTATGTACATTCAAAAATGGGGTGTAATCCGTGTTTCTCATTAACGTCATAATCGCCAGACTGTTTATGCGGAGCAAGCTGATAAATTAAAGCTAACGATCCAACACACAAATAAAGTTTAATCAAAAATACCTCACAGACCAATATTTTATGGTAAATAAGAAGAATCCATTTTGAAAAAAAGATTGATCAAGCTGGATTCTTCCCTTGTGGATTAGTATGCGTTTTTTATAAAAAGTTTGTTCATTTTATAACTGCGACCTTCAGCAATCGCGTATTACGATTTAATTTCTTTAGTTAAGAGTAAGAACAAACTCCTCAACTTCTTTACCACGTGCATTTGCATACCCGCTGTCTTCACCTGTAATCGTAAATCCACATCTCTTTAAAACCTTTAATGATCCAGCACTGTCTTTTGCGGCACGGGCATAGAGTGGGCGAACTGTAATCTGTTTTAAAAATTCCCGTAATGCACCTGTTGCGATTCCCTTTCCCAATGTTCTTTTCCAATCCAATAGTTAATTCTGGCTCTCCGAACTGCTCGAAATATGCGACATAGGCGACCACGGTGCAATAATATCCTCATTCGTAAGTATTTTGTTCCAATGTTCAGTGAAGCTATTCCAATCATTTGGATTCTTACTAGTAAATGCAGCCATTTCGTTTGCTTCACTGACCTGCTGGTGTTTTAAAAAACAGGAAGATCGTCCTCAATCACATTTCGAAGTCCCCTTTGCCGCTCAACTTCATTTTTTTACAAGCATGTTTTCCCGTTTAAATATAATTAAAAGCCTTTGACAAGCAAATGTTCTTGAGCCTTGGAAGGGGCTTTTTCCCTTCATAGAACAATAATTAGCGAAAAAACGGGACTTCCTTCGCTCCTATCATACGTGTGTAAACAAATAGTTGACCTTTATGATGAATTTCGTGATCATACATTGCAATAAGATATCTTTTCTTTGCCCCTTGAAGTTTCGGGTGTGATGAATTGTTTTCTGCTTCCAAATCTGCATCAGTCAATGATTCATATGCAGCCTTTGTTTTTTCCGTGAAGTCCTTTACAGCTTTACGGACATCTCCCATCGTCTTACATTCAGGAATATCCGGTGGAACAAAATCTTCTGTTGTGACCATTGAAACGAATACATCATTCCATCCAGCAATGTGTAACGCCAGTTCACCAAGTGCCATAGCATCTTCCCATGGTCTGAAATCAATATGTTCGTCATCGATGGATTCTAACAATTTCTCCAACACAATACGGTGTTGTAACCATTCATTCATCATTTGATTTGCCTGTCCCATAATAATTCCTCCCTTATTAAATCTTCCATCTCACTTTTCTTCATTTAAACCTGATGCTGCGTCATTAAATGGCCGTAGCTTGAGAAACATCTTCAAATATTTCTCCAAGTTGAGCTATCAGCAACAATTGCTTTACGCACAGGATGAAGAAGTATATCAGCTTATCCTTTCAATCAATTCCTCCCATTATATTATCATTTTATAAAATGATAATATAATGTTTAAACTATATTGTCAATGTTGGTTTCCCTTACCTTTTTCTATCTCTATAAAAAGAGATTCAATGAGCTGGCCCAACGCGTCCCACTCTAGAACAAGCAAAAGTAACATTTATGAAGTGAAACTTTATTCAGTGTTTTTTTCATCCCCACTGATTAGTAAGGATCGAAGGCTAAATTCGCAACATCCTGTTGGCAGACTCAAACGCGACGTCCTGTCGCTACGCCCTTTGTGACCTGCGTCCTGCAGGCACAAACCAATCGAGTATTTGACTTTCAGTTGTCCCCACTTACAGTTCTCGTTTTTACTTCGATTTCTTGAAGTGGGGGGCTTACTGCAGTTAATTCGGGATAAAAAGTGGGCCTGCTTAAAACAGACCCACCTTTTATCTATCACTTAAATATATCTAACTGAGATAGTGTGTTTTTTAGTTTCAAACCGAATATCGATGACTATATATCAGAAACCACGTTTCTTCATCGAATACAATACGATGTTTACACAGTGTCCTGTCTATACATATTCGTGATATTCGTTGGGATCCTGCCCTTCTACACGACCTGCTTCCCCTTTATCCAATGAATCAATTTTTTCAATATCCTCAGGGGCTAATTCAAAGTTGGTATTATTGATATTATCTTTTTGATGAATTGGATTACTAGATTTGGGAATAGCAAATACGCCGGCCTGATAATTCCAGTTTAAAATAATCTGTGCCGGAGTTTTATCGTATTTATCCGCAATTTCTTTAATAGTGGCATTTTTCAGCACGTCGTTCAGATACCCCCGGCCAAAAGGACTCCAGGCTTCAGTACGAATACCCCGTTTTTTATTTTCTTCAACCATACGGTTATTGTTAAAATACGGATGACGCTCCACCTGGTTTGTAGCAGGTGTCACACCTGTTTCTGCGATAATGTTGTCCAGATGTTCTGGTTCGAAATTTGAAACACCGATCGTTCTGATTAATCCTTGTTTTTGAGCATCCACTAAAGCCTTCCAAGCTTCTACATATTTGCCGTCTTTGGGATTCGGCCAATGAATTAAATACTTGTCAAAATATTTTAGTCCGGTGCGGCGTAAAGATTCTTGAATAAAGATAAATGCCTTGTCATATTCATGGTGAGAGCCGGGCAATTTCGCACTGATTAAAATTTCTTCTCTGGGTAGTGCAGATCGACGCACAGCTTCACCGACAATTCCTTCATTGTTATAGTTTGTTGAAGTATCGATTAAACGGTAGCCTAGGTTTAAGGCGTTTAAAATTTCAAATGTACCCTGATCACCGTCAATACCAATCGTGCCTAGTCCCAAAAAGGGAAGCACTGAACCATCATTTAGAATAAAACCGTTATTGTCAATAGTCAAAATCTCATCTCCTTTAAAATTCTTGTAATGTAAGCTGAAATTGATAGAAAAAGGTATTTCCTTCATGTCTGCCAATATGAAACCAACAGACTATCTTTACCAAACAGTAATTCCGTTTAAATAGCTGCCGGTCAATCGTCAAACTCAGGCCACATTACCAGTATTTCATGTTTTCACCTCTCACTGAGGTATCCATAATTATTTATACCCGATTTTAAAAAACCTACACTAATCGCGACTTCTGTCGCTAATCCTACAAGTTCTTGATTACATTTTTAAACCACTTATCGACTTTAGATATTTTTTTGCTTAGATATAAAAACACCTCTTTAGACAATAAAATCCAAAGGGGTTATTTAAAGCAATTCACCACAAATGTCCCCCAACCATATATAAATAGGTTGGCTAAAGAACAAAGCTAATGGAATACCTATAGGAGAACCACTAACTAATAGTGTGATAGTTAAGAACACTACTCCTACCACGAAAGAAATCATAGAAGCAAGAAAAGGGGATATCACGAACTTCCTTAATTGAGCATTAATGATTAATGGCTGTTTGTCCTGCAAAAACAGCTCCAAAACTTATAGCTAGAACTATTGAAAACATAAAATTTCACTTCCGGTTTAGCCTATTCCACTAAGGTATTGTCTATCTCAAAACTAAAAAAGAAATTTTAAAACAACCGTATTGTTTGGGGCTTCACTTCAAAGATACTGTGTCGTTATTACCTTTTATCCATTGTAGCCAATAAGAAAATTCACATGCTAAATGCATTTGATGTGATTTGATAATACTTGTGGGCGCAAGTGCAGGAAATTCAACAGAAAGCTTAATTTTCATTCCTGTTCCTGTATCTTTAATTTGGTGGCGAACGCCTCCGATAACTGTACCGTCTTTCATCCGTGCAACACCTACTGATTGATACGCATAAGAATTGTCTCTTAGTGTTTGTAATCCCGTTTCATCTTCGAACACAATGAAAAATTGAACAGGTACAGGAGAATTCCCAGTCGTCTCAATAACTTCCAGCTCATTTTCTCCTAAAGGTCTTAATGCATAGTGATCAGGACAAGCCGATAAATTCACCCGATTGTTTTCAACAGATGGATTTAACATAAGATTATCTATACCCTTGATTGCTTCTTTAGCTGTAATTCCGTCTACATAAATTTCTGTTTGAGAAAACTTCCGTCTATTCCCAGATAAAGCAGCACCCATACGCATAATCATTTCGCTTAATTTCAATTTAGATTCCAGTTGGTTATACATTTCTTGATAACTATAGTTCATCTTAAGATTGGTAAGCTGATCAATCATTCTATCCGGATTATTTATTTCAGAACTTTTATACCCTAATACTTTAAAAACTTTTTTTATACGTTCTCTTTTCCATTGTGTCAATTGTTCGTTTGTAATGTTTTTTCCGTCGATACAAATTTTCATATAAATTCTCCTTTTTCCTAAATCACTTACTTTTTTAAACGTCTTCTTTCTGATTGTATTTTAATGTGGTTAATACCAAATTAATCATTTCTTTCTTAATACCATCATTCAGGTCTAACTTCTTTGAGTGAGCAACGCTACTGAGTCCGTATAAAATAAATCCAGAGGCTAGAATTGGGTTATCGATATTGAAAATCTTCGTTCTTACTCCCTCTTCAAGCACCTGCTGTATTAGTGGCTGCATCTGCATGAATACTTTTTGCTCGAGCTTAAAATGTTGTTCTGTTTGAAACGAATCCTCATTTTTATATGGGGCTAGTTTTTCAATAAATGCCCAAAATGTCTCTAAGGATTCTGTCATCTTTTGCATAACGGTCAATTTATCAGATTTAAGTATTTGTTGGATTTCTTCCATATTTTTTACAATAAAATCATTTAAGATTTCATCAACAAACTCTTCTTTAGATTTAAAGTAGTAATAAAATAATCCCGTTGCTACACCCGCGCGATTAACGATATCTTTTATGCTAAATCCTTTTACTCCAGCTTTCATATAAAACTCAAAACCAATATTCATTAACTCTTGGCGTCTTACGTCTGGTTCTTTTGATATTCTCTTCATAGTCCATCTCCTACTGTATCCTTTTCGACTGAATTTAATTCAATGATACCTGACTGAATATAGTTCAGTCAACTGTTATAAAAAACCACTCATTTTGAAAATAAATGAGTGGCGTTAATTTCCTTGTTTGTTACTAAACAATATTAGCTCGATTGCGGAACAAAAAAATCTCGTTTAAAGTGAGATTTTTAATCAAACTTTACTATAAAAGATCAATCTTTTTTATAAATCTCCAAACAACCGCACCCTACTCCACTGTCACACTCTTCGCCAAGTTCCGTGGTTTGTCGATATCACAGCCTCTGTGAAGGGCGGCGTAATAAGCAATCAGTTGAAGTGGGATTACAGATATAAATGGTGTTAGCCATTGATGTACTTCCGGTAAGCTGTAACGATGACCGGTGCTATGAAGTCCCTCCATTGTGATTAGGCAGGTATTCGCGCCACGGGAAGCCACTTCTTTTACATTGCCACGAATGCTTCCGCTCACGTTTTTCTGTGTGTCAAGAGCGATGACTGGTGTCCCTTCTTCAATAAGGGCAATGGTTCCGTGCTTGAGTTCTCCACCGGCAAAGCCTTCTGCCTGAATATAGGAGATTTCCTTTAATTTAAGGGCACCTTCAAGACAGACGAAATAATCAAGGCCACGGCCAATGAAAAAGGCATTTCTTGTTGTATAAAGAAATTCTGTGGTGATTTTTTCAAATTCTTCTTTTGCGTCACATAAAGATTCCATCGCGGTTGCGACAAGTGCAAGTTCCTCTAGTAAATCAAATCCGACTTGAACAGGGGTTGTTTGTGCTATTACATAAGAGAGAATGGATAAAACAGCAAGCTGAGCTGTATAGGCCTTTGTAGAGGCAACAGCGATTTCTGGACCCGCATGTAAAAGTAATGTGTAATCCGATTCTCGAGAGAGTGTGGAGCCTGCTACGTTTGTAATTGTCAAAGAAGGATAATTCCATTCCTTTATTTTCACAAGCACTGCACGACTATCCGCTGTTTCCCCACTTTGCGAGATAAAGATAAAGAATGGTCTTTCAGAAAGAAGAGGTGGATTGTAGGCAAATTCACTGCCAATATGAACTTCCACAGGGATTTTTGCCATTTTTTCTATTAAATGTTTTCCTACTAATCCAGCGTGATAACTTGTGCCTGAAGCAATGATATACAATCGATCCGCTTCATGGATTGCTGAGACGATACCATTCGCGATGGACAAATCGCCTTGTTCATTTTGATATGATTGAATGATTTTTCTAATAACAGCGGGCTGTTCATCGATTTCTTTTAGCATATAATGCGGATAGGTTCCCTTTTCAATATCATTTTCATCAAAGGCTGCTTGATATGGCTGGCGTGTCACTGTTGTCCCATCAATTGTCTGGATAAGTCGCTGATTTTCTTTCACCATGACAATCTCTTGATCCATTAATTCAATAAAAGAATCGGTGACATGAAGCATCGCCAGCGCGTCACTTGCTACAACATGAAAACCTTCCCCCACACCTAATAAAAGCGGGCTTTTGTTTTTCGCGACAAAGACCGTATCCGGTGTCTCTTGATCAAGCATGGCAATCGCATAAGATCCTTTTAATAAAGGTAAGGTTTTACGAAAAGCCTCGATTGTTGTAAGTCCTTCTGCCGAAAATTTATCCACAAGCTGAACAATCACTTCTGTATCTGTATCACTTTTAAAAGTCGCTCCTGAAAGGTAATTCTCCTGAAGCTCTGTATCATTTTCAATCACACCATTATGGACCAAGGTGAATCGTCCAGAAGCACTTTGGTGAGGATGAGCATTCTCCTGGCTTGGTACTCCATGTGTCGCCCATCGTGTATGCCCGATTCCCACCTGGGCTTCTATACTTTCATCCACAACTTCACGTAACTTCGCGATTCGTCCCTTTTCTTTAAAAACTTGAACACCCGTCTCATTCATCACAGCGATTCCTGCAGAATCATAGCCGCGATATTCAAGTTTTTCCAATCCTTTTAATAAAATTTCTTTCGCCTGTTTACTTCCAATATAGCCGGTAATTCCGCACATTTTCAGTTCCTCCTCATAGAAGGAGGCAAGCAGCATGGGGGCATACTTACCCCCTTCTCTCTGATGTTTATCTGTATGTGCACATGATCCTTCCTTTGTCCACCTGAGTCACCTCGATGTTTTAAGAAAGATCATTCGACTGTGTGTCCCAGCCGGGAGGCATCCGCCGAAGATTCGATAACCTCCACCTCGTCAACTAATCCTTTAAGATGCTGTTCAAAAAGTCCGGAGAAAATGACCCTAATGCTCGAAGGCTTCGCCGTCTCGAACTTTTACAGTGTCGATGTTACTGATAGGATGTCGGCGCCTTTAGCCGACTTAGCCCTATCCCCTTTTGAACATATCCTCTAGATTTCGATCGTGATTAGTTCTGGCGCTTTATTTTTGAAAACCACTATGCTCCTTTCAATTTTTAAGTAGAAAACAAAATCTATCATACTATATTACTTTTTAATTGGTCAAGATGTGAAGAAAAATGACAAAATATTTTTATCTTCCAGCATTCGTTGTGCGGCATTTTCATAACCAAGTAATAATGCTCAATGTATGACAGATTATTCCTATTTTGGTTTTGTAGCCGTGACACAAACCACTTGGGCTGGCGAGATCTCTTTATATCGAATCTTAATTTGACGGAATCCACTCATTCTCATATTCGTTCTAATCTGTCTTCCAAACTGTTTCGTTTTATGGAGTCGTGCATCTTCTTGGCGCGGCTGCATCGTAATCGCTATTTTTCCACCTGGCTGAAGTGCTCGATAGATGTTTTCAAGACTTGCCTGTTTATCTTGCCATAATGTATAAGTATTCACTGCCAATACTCTTTGATAGCTATTTCGTCGCAGGTCTGCTTCTGAAATATCACTTATAACTAATCTAACCTGTCCTTTCTCCACCTGAGTTTTCAGTCGACGGGTCGCCTCATCCTTCATCGCTTTCGAAATATCGATACCATCAATTTGAATGTTTTGATAATGATTTACTAAATACTCCATACTATATCCAGGCCCATAGCCTACTTCAAGGATATGATCTCCTTGGCGAACTTTTAATTGTTCAATCGTCCATTCATTCAGGGTCTTATTTTCTGTCGCCATTACTTTTCCAACAAACTTTCCAAGCAACCCTTTGGGTAGTTTAAAATCCTCTTTATTGCCTTCAACATTCTACTCACCCTATCTATATTATTATTTCCTCTATTCCCCAAAAGAAGGGTTCGTAATACAAAGAATCCCCCATACAGAGCACGAGGGATTCTTCTTTTATGTTTGCGGCAATCGATCCGCATGTATCGCTTTTTGTTGCTTTTGGAAGACGATTTTTGATAAGCCTATTCCAATCTCATATAAGATAAACAGGGGGATTAAGACAATCAATTGGGATACGAAATCCGGTGGTGTAATAATTGCAGATACGATCGCTAAGACAACATAAGCATACTTCCGAGATTTTGCTAATTGTTTCGGTGTTAAAATTTCAACAGCAGTTAAAAACATTAACACAAAGGGAACCTCAAACAAAAAACCCATCGGAATCGTTGTCATTAGTAAAAAGGAAAAATAACTTTGGGTCGTGATCATCATCTCAAAATTGGTTGTTCCTAGGTTCAGTAAAAATTGATACGAGAACGGAAAAACCACATAGAAACCGAATAACAACCCACCTACAAAACTCAAAAGCATCGCCGGAATAAATTTTAATGCCTTCGCACTCTCTACATCTGTTAAAGCGGGGCGAATAAATTTCCATAGTAACAGGCCAATAAAGGGAGCAGACACCCCTAAACTCAGACTGCCTGCTATCCCTGTGTAAAATCGAATTACATCTAATGGCCCTAACATCGTCAGCTTTTGTTCTTTGGTAACGATTGGAATCATTTTCTGTGTAAAGATCAAAAAGGCAACAAAACAAACAGTAATAAAAAGAAGGGAGTATATGATCACCTTGCGTAGTTCGCCGAGGTGATCTGTTAATGCTCTTTCTTCATCCATATAAGAAACCTCTATTCTTTCGTTGGCTCAGATGCCGCCTGTTCTACTGAAGGAAGTTTCTCCTGTTTTTCTGTTCCTTCCGAGCCCATAATTTCATTTGCTGACTTTTTAAATTCTGATAAAGTTTTACCAAAGGCCGCGCCTATCTCAGGCAACTTCTTCGGTCCAAATACAATTAAGGTAATGATGAGGATGATAATTAATCCTGGGATCCCTATCTGTTGAAAAAACATAGTCGTACTCCTTTCTAGGCTAATTGACCACCTTTTTTACTATATTCAATAATCCCTTCTGCAGCCCGGTAGGCTAAAGCCCCAACAGTACCAGTTGGATTGTATCCGCTATTGTGGGCAAAGGAAGATGCTCCAACAACAAATACATTATCAGCGTCCCACATTTGCGAATAATTATTCACTGCGGAAATCGATGGGTCATCCCCCATAACCACGCCCCCAACGTTATGTGTAGTCTGATAAGGAACAATATCATAATCTGCTAATTTTCCGGAGCTCTGAATCGTATCTGCCCCCATTTCTTTCATCACTTTATCACTTTGTTTATTGAGATACTCATATAGATTTCGATCCTGGCCTGTAAAATTATATGTCATTCGGAGTAGCGGCACCCCATACACATCTTTATAGGTAGGATCTAAATCCAAATAATTATAACGGTATGGCATGGATGCTCCCTCATAGCTCGCCGAGATCGTTCTTGTGTAATACTTAATCGATTTTTGTTTAAATTCCTTCCCCCATAAAGGCGTTCCAGGTGGGACAGGATTATTTCCAATTGGTCGATAGCCAGCTTGAGTGACCGCAAGAGAACCACCATGGATAAAATCAAGATCACTATGATCAAAATTATCACCATTAAAATCGTCGACCACTTCACCAAGGGACCCAGCACCCATATAAGAATTAAAACGTTCTTTCTCAAAAAATCCGGTTGTGCCTGGCACCATTTGATAACAATAATTTCTTCCAATTACCCCTTTTCCTGTATCAGGATCATATGGTTGGCCAATATTGGACACGAGTAAAAGTTTATTATTATTCATTACATAACTTGTTAGAACAACAACATCAGCAGGCTGAATATATTCCTCTCCCTTTAAAACATCGATATATCTAACCCCTGTTGCTTTACCGCCTTCATGAATAATCTCCAACACATTGGCATATGTTCTTAGTTCAAAGTTCCCGGTCTTTTTCGCTGTCGGAATAACCGTGATATTCGGACTTGTCTTGGCCCCATACTCACAGCCAAATCGTTCACAGAATGCACAATATTGACAAGCATTTATTTTTTCACCATCCGGATTCGTATAATCCTCCGACAAATTGGCAGAAGGCATGGAAAAAGGATGAAGTCCCATTTTTTCCGCTGTCTCTTTAAATTTCTTCGTGATAACGGTCTTTTTCATTGGCGGAGTAGGGTAATCTGCACTTCGTTTCCCACCTAAAGGATTCGGTTCACCAGATAAACCACATGTTTTTTCAAATTTATCATAATAGGGTTCTAATTCATCATACGTGATCCCCCAATCTTGAATGAGGTAATCCTTTTTAATCTTATTTTTCCCGTATTTTTCAATTGTTTTCGATTTTATTTCAAAATCATAAGGCAAAAAGCGAAAGGTATGTCCATTCCAATGAATTCCTGATCCTCCCACACCTTCACCAAGAAGGAACGACCCTAATTGACGCATCGGCAATGCCCGCTGATCCTGTTTATTTCGAAAGGTAATGGTTTCCTTTGACATATCCTGCATCAGATCATAGCGCATAGCATACCGTAATTCATCATGGACCATAGAGAAGTCTTCAGCATTCCGCTTATCGCCACCCCTTTCCAGCCCAATCACATTTAAGCCCTCTTTGGCACATTCAGCGGCGATAATTCCGCCTGTCCAGCCTACTCCAACGGTTACTACATCTGTTTTCGGTAAAGTTTTTGCCATATCGTGATCATCCTTTCTTAGCCATTCGATTCTTTCTTTTTTGGAGCCGGCATATGAGACGTTAAACTAACTGGTTCTATTTCTAGAAAATCAGTCGCTTCGATTTTATCCAAATAACTCATTTGATTTCCTGGGAAACCTTTCATCTTCCAGCCTGCCATATCACGGTTGCCGCCATAAAGTGGATCGGCATATACACCTTCTAACACAGCCATTCGAAATAAGGTAAAGAAATCATTTGAAGTTACTCCCTTCATTTTGACCTCGCCTTTTTCGAAATCAGTTAAAACCTTGTCTTGTTCGTCGTCACTTAATTCTGTGAATTTTTTCTTATATTTTTCTTGACTATGGGATTGGATTTTTGAAATGCCTTGGCTAAAAATCTCATTTCTTCTTAAATGGGATTGGAATCCTTGTGTTTCGATTCCTGGATAGAATGGACCCATCATATAATCACGTGCATTATTTCCCCATGTACCCGCTAATTGGTGATCAATATAGTAAGGTACATCTAGATCAATCGCCCCTGGGCCAAGATCATCTTCCGGAAAAATACGCTCCGCCGCTTGTGAAAGAACGGTAAATTCTTCTGGATTTGAAAAATACATCATGGCACGTTGATAACTTACCTCAGGACCTTTACCTGAATCTTGCTCTGGTGAAGTTTGTCCTTTTTGATTTGTTTTAAGCGTTTGTTGGGTAATGAGCCCCCCTAGGACGCCCCCTCCAACAACACCTCCAGCAACGTATCCACCTTTACGAATAAACTCTCGCCTTGTCAAGCCCTTTTTATCTTGTTGATCACTCATTTGCATACTCCTTTCAGTGAATGTTAAAAAGTATTATTTACAATATCAGGGAAATTACGCATAAAAAGAGAAGAATTTTACAATAAAACCTAAAAACCTAGTTCGCTGGAATTCAGGTTCATAAATGGGGATACAAATTTTCAGGTCCTGTTTGTCCAAACAGCTGCATACAATGGAGATATACGAAAGAAATATGTAAAAAAGGGGAGCGGAAATGACTCATTTACCGTTAAAATACCTTCGTTATGTGGTTGCCTATGTGTTTATCGTCTCAGGTTTAATGAAAATAGTAAGTTCGGAGCTTGGGAGCTATTTTATCCAATTAGGATTGCCTTTTCCCGAAATCACATTGTATATCGTTGCATTTACCGAATTGATTGCAGGTGTTTGTCTCTTATTCAAGATCATGCCAAAGCTTGCAACCATTCCATTAATAGCAGTCATGATCGCGGCCATTGTGATCACGAAAATCCCGATCCTCTCTACAGACTTTATGAAATTCCTTTTTGAAGCAAGACTCGATATTACGATGCTTGTTTTATTGATTGTTTTGTATAAATTGGAAATAGATTAATTTTAGGGGCTGAGCCGCATACAATTGAAAAGGCTCCCCCCTTACCTTGTCCACTAAAAAAAGAAGAGAGACGCTACATATCTTGATGAATGTATATAGAATTAGGCTCAGCTGATCAAATTCAATTTAAGTAAATTAACCTAAATTACTCGCACATTGAACTGATTTAAGTCAAGTTGTAAAAAAAGACATATTTTCTGGCTGATTTTTTGATTATAAGATCCTTCATGGCTATATAATTTACGAAAATTGAGTATAATAGAGAGATACTTCGATTTAATAGAGGGATCCATAAATGCTTGATTATGAAGAACTACAAAAAGAAAATAAATATTTGAAAAAGTTAATGGCTGAAATAATGCATCATCAAAACATGGATGATTCTCATAGAATACTAACCAAAAGGTCTCCTTTATCAGAGAAAACACGGCTTTTAAGGGAGTTATTTAAGGGCCGCAATGATGTATATGCACTTCGCTGGGAATCAAAAAGTGGAGAGAAGGGTTACAAACCAGCTCGCCAAAAATCCCATATAAAATATGACCAGACTCAAAACCGAAAACATCTTCCCCTAACAGATCAGGTATTAGTTGAACATATGAAGGGAAAAAAGACAATCGGCATTTACCCGTTGTTAAAAAATGAAACATGTATGTTTTTAGCCATTGATTTTGATAAAAAAGAGTGGAAAAAGGATGTTTTGACTTTTTGTGAAACCTGTAAGGGATTAGATATTCCTTATCATGTGGAAAGATCTAGATCAGGAAACGGAGCACATATTTGGATTTTCTTTTCCTCCCCTATCTCCGCTAAGACGGCTAGAACATTAGGTATGACCCTTTTAAAAGAAACAGCAAAAAACAAAGCCGAATTTCAATTAGAATCTTTCGATCGTTTATTCCCAAACCAAGATACGATGCCAGATGGAGGCTTTGGAAACCTGATCGCATTACCTCTGCAAAAAGAACCTGGGCAAAAGGGAAATAGCTTGTTTATAGATGAAAATTTCACACCTTACCCAGATCAATGGTTATACTTATCAACAGTTCGAAAAATGACCAAAGAAGAGATTGACCGTGTCATATATTCAAAATATAGATCATTGAGTGATGAGGAAAGCGGGCTCAAATATATCTCGAAAACTATCCATATTACTCTAAAAAATGGTATTTTCATAAAAAAAGCGGAACTGCCTTCAACTCTTTTAAAAGAGATCATAGGTATCGCTTCATTTAGTAATCCACAATTTTATAAAGCAAAACAAAACCGTTTTTCTACAAAAGGAATCCCAAGAGTTATCGAATGTGTTGATGAAGAACATGAAAATCTTATTCTGCCACGAGGATGTTTTCAAGACCTACTTGATCTGTTCAATAAGCATTCTATAAAAATGGAAATTACAGATGAACAGTACGCCGGAGAGATCATAAATGTGAAATTTCAAGGTGCTTTATCGTCTCAACAAGATGTAGCCGTAAAAACATTGCTAGAATATCAACAAGGTGTCCTTTCCGCTACAACAGGATTCGGAAAAACCGTTTTAGCAACTTCAGTTATCGCTGAGAGAAAGGTTAATACGCTTGTGATTGTTCATCGTACACAATTAATGCAACAATGGGTGGAAAAACTTGCGGCCTTCTTGAAAATACCAACAACTGATATTGGACAAATTGGTGCAGGGAAGAAAAAAATAACTGGATTTATTGATATTGCTACAATTCAAAGCTTAAATTATGGAGACAAGCTAAAATCATTTATTACTCAGTATGGTCAAATCATTGTTGATGAATCCCATATTATTTCAGCTGTTACGTTTGAGTCAGTCTTAAAGAAAATTCGCCCACAATACGTTTTAGGTTTAACAGCGACACCGAAACGGAAAGATGGCATGCATCCTATTATTACGATGCAATGTGGACCTATTCGCTATCAGGTTGATGCAAAGTCACAAGCCCAAGTTCGCCCATTTATTCACCGTTTAGTACCGAGGAAAACAAACTTTCAAACAAAGAAAACAAATTTTAAAGAGGTTTGTGAGGAATTGATTTTAAACGCTGAAAGAAATCAACAAATCTTTGATGATGTTTTAAAATCTTTAGAAAAAGGACGATCACCCATTATTTTAACCAATCGCCTTCTTCATTTGGAAATTTTAACGAAAATGTTTCGGGGATTCGCAAAAAATATTATTGTGTTAGCAGGTAATATGAAGAAAAGGGAACAAAAAAAAGAGCTAGAGAAGCTATCTGAAATCCCTAATCATGAAGAGCGCCTCATTATTGCAACCGGGAATTATATTGGAGAGGGCTTCGATGATGCACGTCTTGACACATTATTTTTAACAATGCCGATTTCTTGGAAAGGCACTTTGCATCAGTACGTTGGACGTCTTCATCGAGAATATGATAGCAAACAGGAGGTTCAAGTTTATGATTATGTTGATGTCAACATTCCGACTTTGCAAACCATGTATAAGAAGCGTTTAAAAGGGTATAAATCAATAGGGTATCTTAATAATGATGAAGAATCTGCCTCAGAACAAATGAGGTTGTTCTAACTGTAAAAAACAGTTAATCCATCGGTAAAGCTTCATGCTCTAAAATTTGCTATTTTTGTTCAAAAAGTTTTTTGACAATTACCATGACACATCGTATAATAAAATTAACAGAACCCACCACGCCTCTTAGCAATGCGTACCAAGGTGGGACTTTTTAATATATGGGGTTATTAAATGAGACCTAATAAAAATGGAAGAATAAAGAAACCGACAACACCTCAGGAACAAATTGAAATTTTTAAAAACAAAAGTCTGAAGATTAAAAACAATAAAAGGACTATTGATATCTTGAGCCGAATCAATTATTACCGTTTTACTGCGTATACACTCACTTTAAAACATAATGAGGTGTTTAAAGAAGGCACAACATTCGAAGATATTTATAGCTTATATGAATTTGACCGAAAATTGCGTGCCTTACTAATAGGTAACCTTGAAGTTATTGAAGTTGCTTTCAGATCTCAAATTGCTTCATTTCTCGCGCATACATACGGATCGATGGGATATTTGAACGCCGAAAATTTCATTAATCCATTCTATCATGAAGATATGGTTAGGCAGCTAAATCTAGAAATCCTTCGAAGTAAGGAAGTATTTGTCAATCACCATAAAAGAAAATATGATGGTATGTTTCCAGTGTGGGTAGTTATAGAGGTTACATCATTTAGTTTGTTATCTAAAGTCTATTCAAATATGAAGAACAGGGATAAAGCCACTATAGCAAAGAAGAATTATCAGATACCCTATGAATATATTAAAAATTGGCTTTATTCATTATCGACACTCAGAAACATCTGTGCCCACTATGGCAGAGTTTATAGTCGGCGATTGCCAATCCATCTAAAAATTGATGAACCTGAACGAAGAAAAGGGATCAAAGGGGATACTGTATTTGCTGCTATATTTATAATGGGGAAGCTAATGTTAGATAAAGGAGAATGGGATTCTTTTATAATTTCTTTAAGCGCTTTGCTTGAAAATTATGAAGTGGTAAATTTAGCCGAATTAGGATTCCCTGCAAATTGGGA
The DNA here is from genome assembly GCF_018333015.1 of Bacillus sp. J14TS2. Taxonomy (NCBI): domain Bacteria; kingdom Bacillati; phylum Bacillota; class Bacilli; order Caryophanales; family Bacillaceae; genus Bacillus; species Bacillus sp. J14TS2. The sequence goes on from NZ_BORE01000012.1 coordinate 34,936, forward strand.
AAAATTACTACGCTCTTTATAACGGAAGAGCTTATTTATTATCGTTGAATCTTTTCAGCGTAATATTGGAATAAAAACTCTCTAAACTAGTATTTTCCGTCCTACTGAACCACGTATTATGAATTTCAAAGGGGACGAACCTAATGAGTCCTTTTACGCCTACAACAAGAAATCACCTTCACCAATGGTAATTTATTCAACCAATATAAGTTTTATGAACGATGGGAATAATAACCGAAAATATTACCTTGAAAGGGGTACTTGTTTTGGGAGCAATTGAACGAGGTGGATACCTTTTTGAACCAGAGCACAGTGTGATCGCTCAAAATGGCGCCGTTCATGTTTATAAAGATGGAGAATTTGTAGAAGAAATTAAATTTTCCTTTTCCGGGAAATATCCGGAGCTTAACCAAATTGAAGAGCTGGTTGAGGAATATTGCGTTGAAAAAGGGATCTAAACCTAGAAACAACCAACGCGATCGCCTTACCCGAATAAGGTTGAAAAACTATAAAATGGTGAGAGTGCTCCTAGACACTCCCACCATTTTGTCAATCCCTAATTAATTTCATGCAAATGAAGCCTTTGTAATTCTTTTGGGAGTGGTTGTTGGTTTATCCATGCAGCCAATGTTTGATTAAATAAATCGGGATTCACTAGAGGGATGCCATGGCCTACTTTTGGAAAGATCATTCCTTTGCTTTTAGGATGAGCAGACACAAGGTCCTCAGCAGATTTTCGCATCATGTTCTTTTCTTTTTCCCCGATAGTCACTAAAATTTCTGCTCTTGCTTTGGGATAATTCTGTGGAATGGCATAGTTCATATTTTCTTGCAATACCCGGATCAGCATTTCCGTTTTCATTTCCTTGCTTTCTTGAAAATATGTCTCAAAATTCTCCTCATCGATATATAACTCTTTGGACTGAAGTTGCGCAAAGGCACGGTTTTTCACCAGAAATGCAGTCGATTTAACCATTGGACGAATAAAACCACGTAATAGTGAATTCGGTCGAACGAGCGCACTATTTATAACGGCATAATCAATCAGTTCAGGCTCTTGATGCAATATTTCCACTAGTATTTGTGCCCCTAGTGAAAAACCCACGGCGATCACTTTTTTATTCGATCCTCTCATTTTTATCCATCTAATCAATTCTTCTGCGGATTCCTTAATCGAAAAAACACTCTCTTCTCTGCTTCCACCATGTCCTGGCAAATCAGGAATAAGCAGATGGTATTCATTAAAATAGTCTAATTGTTGATTCCACATCCAACCGCTCACCCCACCGCCATGTATGAAAACAAGCAAGGGTCCTGTTTGATCCCCCGCCTCTTTTACAAACATACACATCTCCTCTCTCTCCTCAAAGTCAACCCACTTGTACAAGTTGAGCTTAGGCTAAATTCTTCGCTCTTCAATAATTTTACCCTACTATCACTTTACTGCAAGCTGATCGAGTACACATTTGAGTCGTTCCTGTTCATCCTCAAACTGGGCATGCTGACGCCATTTCTGCTCAATGCTTCCATCTTTTATATAAATAATGCGATCCGCATGTGCTGCTACAGTGGGTTCGTGCGTAACAAACAAAATCGTTTGCCCATAACTCTCCCTCATTTGCTTGAAAAGCTGTAATACTTCCTCTGTCGTAGTCGAATCTAGATTCCCTGTGGGCTCATCTGCTATGAGGAGAGCGGGACGATGGATTAGAGCTCGGGCAATGGCTACTCTTTGCTGTTGCCCGCCCGAAAGCTGGCTGGGAAAATGCTTCCGTCGCTCATATAGGCCAACAAACTCTAGTAATTGTTTGGTCCGTTGCAAAATTTCTTGCTTTTTCAAACCAGCAAGGACAAGGGGAAGGGAAACATTGTCCCATGCCGTAATCCCATGTAACAAGTTAAAAGATTGAAAAATAAATCCCATTTTTTCTCTGCGAAATCGAGTGGAGTGTGGTTCATTGAATAGTAAGTGGTTAACATTTTTGCCTTCAAAATAGATATCCCCTTCGGTAGAGCGTTCCATTCCTCCTAAGATATGCATTAGTGTCGATTTACCAGATCCGCTCGGGCCCATGATGGCGACAAATTCTCCTTTTTCAACTTGGAAATCGACGGAATGCAACGCCACAACACGATTCTTCCCTAGCTCAAATGTTTTGGACAGATTGCTGATTTCTAAGAATGCTTCTGTCAATCTAAAAACCTCCCTGTCTCATAAACTCCATAGTGCAACCCCATACTGAAATGGAACACAGCGTGCTAATCAGCTGTTTTAAATACATCCATAATATGCATTCGCGCTATTTTTCCTGCCGTAGGTATTGTTGATAGCAAGGACAATCCAATCAGTATGAGATATAACACACCCCCATTTCCAAAAGGGATATGGCTAAAGAGCCCCTTAAATCCACTCGAACTATTGTATATTGAAAAGAGTAGAATAATTGCCGTTATTGTACCAATTAGTAAAGATAGAAATGACAGGATAACTCCTTGCCAGGCGATTAACTTCATCATTTGCATGGGGGTTAAATAAATGGAACGCAAAACGGCATATTCGCGTCTCCTTGCATGGATTCCTGCATTAAGTGCGTTTAGTACACCACCTATACCAGCAACGGTTATGATAATCGTAATTCCTTGCAGCATAGCTAGGGCCTGTTGATGTATAGTATCAAACGCTCGAAGCGAGTCTGCCGGCTGGATCCAACCCATCTCCGGATATTCTCGTTGTAAAAGTTGAAGATGTTGCCTCATTTGTTCGTCATAACCATCTTTCATCTCCACTAAAATTTGATCTAAATTACCAGGCTGAATATCAGGATGGCTTTCAGTGATTAATAATTGATTCAGTTGGAATTGATCCATCTCGTCAATAATTTCAACTATTGTAACAGAAGTGGATTGCTCATCGACAATCAATGGTAGAGAATCGCCAATTTGGATTCCTAGTTCATTGGCCATATCTTGCGGCAGAACGCCTGCATCCTCTACTAGGTCATCTGGCAATGAAACTAAGTCCCATTCTGCCAATGCCTGAAAATCTGTTACACCGTAAAATATTAAATGATCTCCACTTGTGGAAGGAGCTTGGGTATCGTGATCATTTAACCTAGCAGCGTGAGAACTCGGTAATGGTAGAACCTTCTCCACCGCTTCTACTTCTTCCATTTCATGCTTTACATACCACGGCATTTCAGCAGAAGGAGTTACATGAAATTCTTGTTCTGCACTGATTAAAAAATCCGCTTGTAATCGTTCGGCATCAGAGGCAGCCTCAGGAGGCTCCACCAATTGAAACAATGTAGCAACAGGAATATATACCATTATCACAAGTGCCATTAAGATTACGGAAAACAGTTGCGCTCTTTCTACCACTAACCTTTGCGCTGATAATCGCAAAAAACGGCTTATCCGCCATTCCGGTAACAAAGTGAACCATCGCAATAAGGCAACACTTAACCAAACTGCTCTACTTAATAGGGCGATGATCAATAGTAGTCCGCCTATCATACTGAACAACACTTTCATATTCATCTCTGTAATACTAGTATTAGTATCCGAAAGCAAAAAACTAGCTAACCAAAATAATAATCCCATTGCAGCAGAAATGATCCACCATATACTTCGATTACTATGTGCAACCTCACTATCCAATGATTCACGGAAACTCTGTACAGGCTCCGTATGACGAACCTTCCTGACAATTCCAAGGGAAGCTAATAGTACAACCAGCCAGGCTCCAAAGGCAATGATTCCCATTCCTATGCCACCACTTGATCGTGCTTCAACGATAAGCTCTAAATCTAATAACCTAGAAGCCCACGCCACTCCTTGGCCACTAAACAACCAAGCGAAGACAAAACCGACTAATGAACCAATTGCTCCGATAATCGCCCACTCGTAAATGACCATTTTCATCAGTTGCTCAGGACTCCCACCCACTGCACGAATAACGGCCAGCTCTCTTAATCGTTCTTGGTATGTTGTTTGCATCATACCGTAAACCAATATCATACTGGCGATAAAGGCAATGACACTTATAATATAGCCAAGCACACGCCAAAAAAGGTATTGTTGTCCTTCTTCTTCCCAGCCTTGAAGAGCATCAATGCGCACATCATTTGGCAGTTGACTACTTAAATCAAATAATGCGATATCCCTATTCACCCCAGGTTCTAGCTCAATCAGTACAGGATTAATTGTTTCTGACAGTCCCAATACTTCTTGTAATGATGGTAAATGAAAGAATACCCAATCATCTACAGCTTTCTCGGTTCTGTTCGTTGGCTCTATAACCTCAGCCACTTTCCAAGTGACATTTTCTCCGCTAAGTAAGTCGATTGTGATGGAATCAGATACCTTTACATCCCAGTGATCGGCCAAAGCTTTGGATATAGCCACTTCATAGTCTGACAAGTCTTGCTCAAATTTGTAATACTCCTTTGTAAGCTTTGCATTATCAACGCCAACATAATGAAACGCTGCATCCTCTATGATAGCGCTTTGATTTTTGTATAAAATGCTGCTCGTCATTTTCCCTTCTAATGCTAGACCGACTGAATGAATTTGCTCAAAGTGATTGATCTCTTCCAGTATGGAAGAATCTAAACCACTCCATTCATCTCCAACTGTAGGAGGAGGTGAACTAATTCTACTATCTGCAGAACCATATTCATTTTCGAATCGTTGCTGCAAATCTTGATTAAACATCATATGTAACTGGAACATGGAACATAATAAACCAACACTTAAGGCGATGGCCAAAATCGAGAATAAGGTTCTTCCTTTTTTGACCAGCAGCATTTTGAGGGATAATTGCCATAGCTTACTAACCACTATATTTTCCATTCCCTTCTGCAAAGGAATTCTGATACCAATATCTCTGGTTCTCCTTTGAGACCCATTAATTGCTTAAATATTTAATCAGCAAGCTTGGAATTTAGGTGAAGTGAATTGGTCGCTTCCCCTTCAGTCAGCTAGTGAAAACGCTTTATAAAATAAAAACTAATTACAAAACTAATAACGCAATCACAACAATTTCTGTTTCGCGCATTAGTTATACTATCTCTCCGGCTTTTGAAAAACTGACTTTTACATCCTTTTGTTAAATTTTTAAAATATTTAAAAAGTATAAGTTAGTGTTAATTGTATAAGCAATCAAAAAACAGAACAATAGTACTTTGGTTTGTTCCCTCAATATAGGTAAATTTACACACACAATAAAATAAAAAAGAAGAGAGAAAGGGGATGAGTTTTTTTACCCTTTCTCTATCTTTATTTTTTAATTTAGAGCTCTTCAGTCTCAATTTTCATATTTCTATGATAAAATTTCAGATCATGCTCATTGATTTCTCGCACAACCCTGCAAGGACTTCCTACTGCAATGACATTAGCAGGAATATCTTTTGTGACGACACTCCCAGCACCGATTACTGTATTCTCCCCAATTCGAACACCAGGAAGGATAATAGCACCTGCACCAATCCAGACATTATCCCCGATGACGACTGGCAAATTGTATTGTGCCGCCTTCCGTCGTAATTCCGGATGAACCGGATGGGTTCCAGCATCAATGATCACATTCGGACCGATTAAAACATTGTTACCGATATGAATGTCTGTATCGTCTACCAAGGTTAAATTGAAATTAGCATAAACATCATTGCCGACATGAGTAAATCGTCCCCAGTTTGCATGAAGGGGTGGCTCGATATACACATTGTCTCCTACTTCAGCGAAGACTTTCTGTAAAAGCTCTTTTCTTTTTTCAACTTCTGAAGGTCTCGTTTGATTAAAATCATAGAGCACCTCCATACATTCTGTTTGTTCTTTTAATAAACCTTCATCATTGCAGCAATATAGCTTGCCATTGTGCATCTTCTCTCTAATATCCATCTGGTTTTCTCCCCCGACTTCAAACGTTTGTCCTATACAATCGTCTCACTTTATCTGTCGTTAGACAATTTCATTATACTAAAGATTCTATAGATTTTATATTAAGCTTTTCCCTAATGCTGTCTTGTTTGCGTATCAAGATTTTGCTGCGGCTTTTTAATAAAGAATGAAAGTACAAAGCCCACAACGGCGAAAATCCCTGCTACTACAAAGGACATATTTACCCCATGAATAACACCATTTATACCTTCATCAGGGCGAGCTGCTGTCGACATAATTGTAACTAATAGGGCTGTGCCTACTGCACCGGCGACCTGGCGCATCGTATTATTCATCGCTGTACCGTGGGGGATTAGATCTTTGGGGAGCTGATTCAGTCCCGCTGTTGTCACAGGCATCATCACCATCGCAATACCAGCCATCCGGCAGGCATTTACAATCGCTAGGTACGCAAAGGTTGTCTGGTCATTAAACATGGTGAACATAAAGGTCGTGATAATAAGAATCGAGAGACCCGTAATCGCTAAGTATCGTGCCCCAAATTTATCAAATAACCTTCCCGTTATGGGATTAGCAATTCCCATAATAATAGCTCCAGGCAGAAGCATTAGACCAGAATGAAGCGCATCAAAACCAAGCATGTCTTGCATAAAAAGTGGAAGAACGACAGCTGCACCAATCATGGAAAGAAATGTCACCATTCCAAGTGCTGTCGTGAGCGCAAACGTTTTATTTTTAAAAACGCGGAATTCCAGCATCGGCTGTTCTAACTTCAATTGTCTCAAAATAAACCATACTAAGGCGATAGCACCAATGATCATAGCAACGATCACATGCATACTTGTCCATCCTCCGCTACCTGCGGAACTAAACCCGTATAATAACCCACCAAAACCAAGGGTTGATAAGATAATCGAAATAATATCCACTTTTGGGAAGGTCCGTTTCGTTACATTTTTTAGTACCATAAAAGCAATCAAAATGTCGATCAAAGCAATCGGTAGCACGATATAGAAAAGACTTCTCCATGGGAATTGTTCCACCATCCAGCCTGACAAGGTTGGACCAATCGCTGGAGCAAACGCGATCACCATTCCGAACATGCCCATCGCAGTACCTCGTTTTTCTTTAGGAAAAATTAAAAATAAAATCGTCTGCATTAAAGGCATAATAATCCCTGCTCCAGATGCCTGTAAAATCCTCCCTGTTAACAATATAGGAAAATTGGTTGCCACCGCACATACGGCGGTCCCTAATGCAAATAACCCCATAGCAATAAGAAACAATTTTCGGGTCGTAAACCGACCAATTAAAAAAGCTGTGATCGGAATCATAATCCCGTTCACTAGCATAAACGCGGACTGCAACCATTGAACCGTACTATATTCAATCTGTAAATCCGCCATAATATGTGGCAACGCTGTCGCCAACAATGTCTGATTTAAGATAGCGACAAACGCACCGGAAATGAGGACAATCATAATCGGTGTCTTTTTTATCTGCACTGGTTGTTCAGATGTCATAGTTTCCCTTCTTTCATAAAATAACCTAATAAATTTCGTGTCTCTAATAAATGACTATCCTGTTATTTTAACAGAGTTTTGAATTTCTTCCACCTCGTTTAGGGAAAACATATGAAACAGCCGAGAATTTTTTGGAAATCAAGGGTGAGGGGCAAACAAAAGATAAGATTTATTTCACCTTTCATACTGATTTCATAGAACTTCTTCTGCTATTAATCGATAAGAGTGAATCCGATCTTTTGAGGAGTGAGTGATCGTTAAAATCATCATTTCATTTGTTTTATAGGCTGTTTCTAACTGGCGGAGGGACTCTGCAACCTCTTGCGGATTTCCAATGATCATATTTTGCTTCATGCCATTCAGTTTTTCCTTTTCCGCCTCCGTTAATTCGTAATTTTTGGCTTCCTCAATAGATGGAATCGATTGACGCTTTCCGATATCTGCTTGTATTTGCCAAATCAACCAACTCATGGCCACTTCCTCTGCCTTTTCGGTTGTTTCTGCGCAAACCACCGAAACAGTTAGCAAAACTTCTGGTAACGAACCGCTCCTCTTAGGTTCAAATGAATCTATGTATTGTTGGATAATCTCGCTGCCATCTTCCTCACTCATAAATTGACCAAATGCATAGGCCAAACCATTTCTGGCAGCAAGCACTGCACTCTTTTGACTTGTTCCAAGCAGCCAAGTCTCTGCTGGAATTTGTGGGACAGGTGTAGCAGTCACTTTTGAAAACTCATGGTCTTTTGGGAAATCATGATGGAGAAAATGAAGTAAATCATCAAGGAGATCTGGCATCTTATAAACTTGTTGTAAAAAATTATCTGATAAAGCATTCGTTGCCTCAGCTGATCCACCTGGTGCACGCCCGATCCCAATATCGATCCGGTTCGGAAATAAGGTAGCCAATAAATTAAAAGTCTCCGCTACTTTATAAGGTTTATAATGGGGTAATAGGGTTGCACCTGAACCAATTCGAATCTTACTAGTATGAGCACCAATGAAACTCAGCATCACTTCAGGTGCAGGACAAGCAAGCCCAGGAAGATCGTGATGTTCAGCAATCCAATATCGGGTATACCCGAATTTCTCTCCAGCCTGCGCCAAATTCATCGATTCATACAACGCATCCTTTGCGGATTGATTGGATGAAATCGGGGACTGATCTAATATGCTGATTCTCATCACTGTCTCCTCCTCTCTTCATTTTTCACTCCAAGCAAGCTTACATAATAGTCGCCAACTTCTCCTTCTTTATATAAATTATCCATCGAAGTATAGTACTCTTGAATAGCTCCTCTAAATGTAATCCCTTTTTCAGGAACTTCTATATCAAAAATCTCTTCATATAAAAGCGTAGCAATATCATGATAATTTTCACTTGTTACTTTAAAATTAATTTTAATGTTCAACAAACCATCTTGCCAATTCTCTTTATATTGATCTACATTAATAACGGTATGATTTAGAATGATCTTCGAGACCAACGAACTCTCCTCCTTTAAATAGATCGAGTATGACCGTGAATAAGATATATCCGTAGGTAATGAATAGTATCAGTAGGGCGGTTTAATAGAAGTAAATTGCAGTCCACTTTCAATAAATCTTATTTTCAAACTATTCCACCTCAAACTTACTCTTGCCACTTGATGGCCATAGCTATCTCATCTTATAGCAGCACTGGTTAACTCGATATTTAATGCTTTCCACGCTCTCTCTACACTGCGAGGTAATTTTTTCTAAAGTAATTTGTTAGCTAGGTCTACTCAATCGATTTTACAAAAAAACCGAGTGATAATATATCGCACTCGGGGGAATTTTATAGGCTTACAATTTTCTATATAAGGTTCCAAAATATGCGGAAATTTATGAAATATTCTAGATTCCATTATCTCTAAAAACATCTTTCAGATTTATTGATAAATCATCAACGATCCCTACGTTAATAACCTCATTATTGGCATATGTACCACCCTGTTTATAAAGGTTATTCTCGAGTTTATAAATATCAATTATTTCATGTGCGGGATCAACAATCCAATATTCTTTCACACCCGCTCTTTGATATCGGTTAAATTTAATCATTTTATCTATTTTAGCAGTGGACTTTGATAGGATTTCAACAATTAAATCTGGAGCACCTGAAATGTAATTTTCTTGTATCTTAGTTTTATCACATACAATCATAATATCTGGTTTGACCCATTCATTTTCTTGCGTTACATCCCTTTTTCCACAGAGACAAACATCCATTTCTCCAAGAACCATACATTTTTGGTTTCTAAAAAAAAGATTAAATTCAGTAGCAAGCTCCATCGCAATTGCTTGATGTTTTACATTTGGGGAAGGAGACATATTATAAATTTGTCCATCAATCACCTCATATTGGATATCATCCTCTAATTCCATATATTGAGCATACGATAAAGAATTGCTTTCCTGTGGTAATACCATCATGATCTCTCCTCGTATTCTATATTAAAAAACAAAGAAGTTCTCTTTGAAAACTAATAACAGTACTGCTCTCAAGGATGTTCAAGGAACTATACTAACATAAGGTGCAACGGTTAACTTAAGTTTAGTGTACTTAAGTTGACCAATAATTTCAATCCACGCACCTAAAAAAGGTGCGACGGTGCATACCGGTCTAAAAGACCCATTAGCTTTATTTCAATCCACGCACCTAAGTAAGGTGCGACGTCACGCCCGAGGACATTTCCGACTGGCTTACCATTTCAATCCACGCACCTAAGTAAGGTGCGACATTAAAATTTTCACTCTTAGGATTTTTCCAGTTATTTCAATCCACGCACCTAAGTAAGGTGCGACAAATGCCATCAAAGAAAGTGATCCATATTTATTTATTTCAATCCACGCACCTAAGTAAGGTGCGACTGCATCAGAGACCGCAATCTCACATTGCTCATTATTTCAATCCACGCACCTAAGTAAGGTGCGACGCAAGTTGAACAGGAGGCTATGTAATGCAAACGAATTTCAATCCACGCACCTAAGTAAGGTGCGACTTTATGTACTTATTAATGAGATTCAATTTTAGTATTTCAATCCACGCACCTAAGTAAGGTGCGACCTATTTAAATGTTCGTGTTTAGGTCGTTTTTTAATTTCAATCCACGCACCTAAGTAAGGTGCGACGATATCCAAACGGCTGTTAAGCAATATCAGAAAATTTCAATCCACGCACCTAAGTAAGGTGCGACAGCGATTTTTTAGAAAACAGTCCTAAAAAAGACTAATTTCGTCGAAATCTCATTGTATTAAAATATTAATTAAATAAAATTCAATCAAAACATGTAATAATGCACCTCTAAAGTATTAAAAACAGGTGCGAATCCTCCAAAGAATTCATGTGCGCATGGCATTCGCACTAAAAAAACAATGGTCCTTCTATATCAATTGATTCCTTGATTCCAATATGTTCAACTTTCGTCTTATAATTATTTCCTAACCGATAAAAGCGAAGACTATCCTGATTTTCATCAATAATATTAGCTAGTTCAAATTTTAAAGTTGTATATTGTGTTGTATCTACGACACATTCAAACACTGAATTTTGGACTCTTTGCCCATAATTTTGACAGGTCTTCGAGACTTTGCGCAATCTCTTTCTTCCTTCTCCACTTGTTGTGCTCACATCATATGTAATTAATACTAAGATCTCTTTCACCTACTTCCATAGAAAAGGAGGATACTCGTCCAAATCATTACGTAAATATCGTGATAATAATATAGCTTGAGCATGGGGGACGAGTCCCCATGTAATTTTTTCACCTAAAAAAGGATGGGTGATCTTTTCCTGCTTTTTATTTTGCCATGATGCTAAAAATCTCTTTCTCGCATCATCTGTCATAATCACAGCCCCATTTTCTTTCTTTACAAAATCACTTTTATTGATCACTTTTTTATTAATCAACGATAATACGAATCGATCTGCATAGACACCACGGAGTTCTTCCATGACGTCAAGGGCTAAAGATACCCTTCCAGGCCGATCTCGATGTAAAAAACCAACATAAGCGTCCAAACCCACGCCTTCTAAAGCGGATGCAACATCATTCGCTAAGAGTGTGTAAGCAAGAGATAACATAGCATTGACATTATCTAAGGGAGGTCGGCGTGAACGAAATTTAAAATAAAAATCATCTTTTTGCTGCAATATCATCTGATCAAACATTTTATTGTAACTAATCGCAGCCTGTCCTTCCCATCCTCTTAAACTTTCAAGATCTTCACATTCTCTAACAGATTGAATAATAGCTGATAGTGATTGGGAGGTTTGCTTAAATTGAGCTACATCCACTCGCACAGGATAATCCCTGGTCATTCTTTCCAATATCCATTTATTATTGTATATTTTTCCTATAATAAAGTTACGAGCGATCAACGCAGATGACGTCTCATCATCTGAAATACGATATTGTTTTTTCCTTAATACCACATTTCCTCTACTTTCCCCTATCACTCTTGCTAGAAACCTACCATTCATTGTCATAAAAACTATTGAAATATTCCTATCGGCACAATACCCCATTAAAGCTGGACTAGCCCCAGTATAACCAAACGATACAATCGATTCTAAATTATGAAGGGGTAATCTACCTAGTCGATCGTTCTCTTTTAAAAGAACAATATTATCTCCGTCCAGAGATAAATAAACATCTGGTTGCATCACAAATAATGTATTAAGCAATTTTCTCATTCTTTTATTTTCCCTTCAATATAGCTTCTTACAGAGCGCTTATTCATTAAATTTGGCAAACATATATTTTGAAGAGAACAACTTTTACAGAATACACCTGTTTTCACTTTTGGTGTATGTCTTCGCTTATAATAATCATGCATTTCTGCTGTTATCCTTTTAACCTTATCCTTAGTTTCTTTTGTTAAAGGAATTTCCACGCGATGCTTGATTTCATTATAGTAGAGGTACCCAGTGTTTATTTCACAAAGTAGCATTTCTTCCAAACACATCGCCTGGGCGGTCAGTTGGAAAATATCTGATTCATTCTTTTTTGGCTTACCTCGCTTATACTCAACGGGATAAGGGGAAAACTTCCCCTCAACGCCATTGAGCTCTATCCCATCTTGGTCTTTTATAAACTCGACTACATCACAAACACCCGTTATGCCAAGTTCCTTTGATTTTACCGGCATCGCCCTAACAATTAGTTGATTTCCCCGTTTCTCTCTAATAAAAGGTTGATCCGCTTTTTTATGTAAGTGTTGGCCCTCTACTGTTTTTACATTTTCTTCCCATTGTTGTTCTATATGAATAAGGGCCCATTGCCTCCTACAAAATTCAAAGTGTTGAATACCTGATAACATAAGGTACTGATCTTCATCATTATAGACCATCTAATATCTCAACTTTTAAACCTTCTAAATCACTTAAAGTAACAGTGTAATCCTCAAATTTTTTTGGTTCCTCAACATTCGCTTTTACATTAAGTGAACGGTGCACTTTAGCTGATGAATATTGGCCCAATTTGGAAGAGTGTTCCCACCAATATACCTTATTGATTTCCATACTCCCTTCAGGACGTGCCGAAGATGAATCGTTTTCAAATAATGTAACAAGTGCCTGCTTAATTTTGTCTGCATCCAAATTCGTAAATTCCGTTTTTTCAGCTAACTGTGTATTGATACTGCCGTGAAAGACATATACGCCAAAATCCACACGATGCTTCATTCCCATTGTGTCTGATCCTCGATCTTTTCCTGGCTCAGAATTAACACTTTTCGTTATCTGCATACTCGTAATGTCAATAGGATCAACACTCGTAGCTGTTTGTATGGAAACCGGTCCTCGTACACCAACGGAAACACCTTTGCCGGCGCCACCTTTAAATGCAAAAACTTGCCCAAAGCTCCTTACATCAATCCATTCGTTACAAGCAATTGTTGCATACTGTTCCACAGCATTATCTTTTGATTTTAGTGCTTTTATAAGCTCTTCCTTTGCTTCGGCCCGTTCTCTTAAGCTACTAAACTGATCTACTCTCCTGTCATTGGACTGAACAAAAATAGGCTCTCCCATATCAAGCAAGCGATTTCTAATTTTTCTTTTAAGAGCTACATCGGAAATTTCTCCATACCCATCATAATTTTGACGTGGTCGATTCCCATTCAAAGGGTCTCCATTTGCATTTGCCTTTGTTACAGATAAAACAACTGAAAAATCGATTTTATGATCTAAAACTGCCATATTTAGTTCTCCTCCCCATTTTTCACTTCTTCTGTTGCTGTACCCCTTTTCTGATACAACGCCTCTCTTTGACTATAAAAACCCAATAAATACTTTCCAGACAGAGGTCTATTGTTAAAATCCTCCATTTTAATTTTTGCTCCCACTTGATCGATTAATTTATTATAAAACCATACTCGTTCCCCTAGACGTGCTTGGTATGGTTGTAAAGCTGTTTGAATTGTCTTCCACGTTCTTTCGGGATGTTGTGAGAAAGAATTCATATATCTGCGTGCATTTGTGGCCCGTTTATCACTTGAATCTAGTGCGTTTCTTTCTAGTACATCTGCGATAGCAAGAAGACGGCCAAATAAATAATCACGATCCTCATTCTCAATATCCAATGCCATGGGGTATCCCTCCTTTTTCTCAATTAGAGATTTATTGATTAATGCACAAGCAATGCTTAATGTCTTTTCCCATTCCCAATTCTCCATTGAAATCGGATTAGAAGCCCTTTGATAAGCACTTCTAATAATATCCTTAGGAACTTTTTGACCATCCACGATGCAGGGCAACATTCTCTCCATCAAACCCTTGATCACTTTATCATTACCCCTAGGTCCATACGCAGCAAATGCTATATCTTTGGTAGCCGGGGCTCCGCAAAATTGGACAAATTCATTTTGATCATTTTTTCTATATCGATGGAGCCATGTACAAGTAGAATGCCACTCTTTTAAACGATCTAAATAGAGTTCTTTATCTATATTTCGGTAATATAGCACAGCCATCCGACCGGTTGTTGCTGAATCTAACACCAAAATATTGACTTTGGACAGCTGTTTAAGATCATTTTTATAGCCATCAATGGCCTTTGCAATTTCATTAGCATATTCTTCAAGTGTATCGGATTCCTTTTTAGTTCGTTGGATATTCGGATGAATCGAAAAGCTATCAGTAGTTAGATCAGGGACAAGGGAAGCATCATTTCCCCAAACAAGAAAAACTCGTTGATCAACCATTTTCCCTTGCTTATTAATCAGCCATTTTAATGCATTATGCGCTTTTTGCGACACTTCATAACTGATGCTGGCGGCTTCATTCCCTTTATTAAAACGACCTCTAAATGTAAAACCGCTCATATCATTGGCTGAAATCAATTTAGCTTTATCTGCCGCATTTCTAATTTTATTCGCATGCCTTTCTGTACTCGGCTGACTCTCACCCGTGACAAAGCAAAGATCTTCCTCACCTAACATCTCTTGATAGAAGCGTACAAACGAATCAAACATCTCTTTGTCTTCCCAAACTTTGGTTAAAATTTGGTTAGGGGAGTGTATATTAAATCTGACAAACGCACTTTCCTGATCCCCAGCAATGACTGTGAATATTTTAGGTTTTTCTCCATGAAGTTCTTCATACTTTTTATCCCACTTATTAATTAATTGGTCATTCTTATCCAAATACAAAACTTTTTCTCTCACTAAATCCTGAATTAACTTGCCTTCACCTAAGTATTGATAAATTGCCTTTACTTTATTGTTTGCATACATAGAATTCGCCCATTCCTTTAATTGGGCAATATAGAAAGTAAAGGGTTCTTCTTTCTTTATTTTTCCACCGTAAGCAACAAAGTCCCCAGCCACATAACTTAACTTATCATGTAATGGATAAGGGGCTATTTTTGAACCCGCTCGACTTGCAGAATCATCTGTACAGGGGATAAGAGTACTCGCATTATTTTTTTCTACCACTTCAGCGGAATGAAATTCTCCATCCTCAGTGATAGTAACTTCTATATGAGCATTCTGTGTTGTATGGGAGATCGGAAGAAGAGTATACTCTTGGCCATTCTTTCTCTTTTTTATC
This sequence comes from Bacillus sp. J14TS2, assembly GCF_018333015.1. Classification (NCBI taxonomy): domain Bacteria; kingdom Bacillati; phylum Bacillota; class Bacilli; order Caryophanales; family Bacillaceae; genus Bacillus; species Bacillus sp. J14TS2. Next base: position 50,434 of record NZ_BORE01000012.1, read on the forward strand.
TCCCCGACATGATCAGTATTTGCCTGGTATGTTTCATATAAATTTAATAACCAACTCACTTGTTCACCCCCTTAATCTAAACTTTTTAATAGAGCGTCAACTGATTCCACATTTGCTTGATCGAAATGTTTTGGTTCCATCTCTCGGATTTTTCGTATTTTGGTGCATTCCCCTGGTTTTCTAAATTCAATTAAGCCATCTTTCATGATTGGATTCCATAAACGTACTTCCATGTGATTTCGTCCTGTTTCATCTGGATAATTTATCCCATGAACCATTGTTCCTAAATGAATCTCTCCATCATAATCATCGTAAAAACCTTTTCCCTCACCAAAAACACAAGGCTCCACATAGGCTTGGCATTCCCGAGTTCCTAGGAAAACATCTCTTCGTCCGCCCGCTTTTAATGAGCGCTTCATTATGTTGTGGTGCTTGTGTTCATTACGATCAAAAGCCATATCTGGTCGGTGATCATTAAATTCAAAATGAGCCAGGACTTGATACCGAACATCCCGTAAATACGTATAATTCGCAAGTGTGTTTCCACCCCCATATTCAATGGGACGGATTCCTTTAGATTCCATTTTTATAGGATTCATAATCCGAACCTTATCCACTATCATGACAAGAGTCGGTTTCCAGTAAATACTTTCTACAATTCCCTTTAACGCTTGGTATGTCGGCACCTGATAGGATAACTTCTCGCCACCTAGTTTTGTTAATGGATCCGTGAAAAGAGCATACTCTCCATACACTTCAAATTCTATTGAATTTCTCACATGTTCACCTCCCTTCAAGTTCTAAGCTAAGTTGCCGCCTTTATAGCGTCGATTGAAAGATACAATATTATATACGGAAAATAGGTTTTTACCATGCCATAAAGTCAAACTGACTGTCATTTTGTATTTCCAATCCGAATTCTTCACTGTATGCTCCCTCCTTTAGAGCCATTATTTTCCCATCAAATAAGGAAACCAGCCCTGCATTTCTATTGATTAGTTCTTTTTCATAGGTATAAAGATTAATTGTATATTGTTGCGCCTTTCTCAGTAATTGCGTTAGGTCATCTATTTTTTGCGCCCCAACTAATTCAGCGATGATCTCTTTTCCTTTTCCAAATGGAACCAATACGGATGTAGTGTTATTTTCAATCACATGGAAATTCTCTGCTGCAGTAAGATATCCATTAACAAGAAAAAGTGGAACAGGTTCTCTGTTTTTACTAATATATGCTCGATGAAAACTGTAATTTTCTCTGGAAGCGGTCAGAATTTCTGTCATATCCTTCTTGAATTTCGGAATTAAATAATCTAAATCAGTTCTTAGCTCTGTGTAAAATTCTTGAAAATATCTTTCCATCGCTTGATTGGAGAGGACATTCCCTCCATGGTTTCTTTTATCCTTATTAATATCAATAAGAAGCCGTTTAGAAATTCTTTTGCCAACTTCAATTTCCTTTAGATGCTGCAATGCTTCTTCCTCGTGATCAATCACATACACATTTTGCAGTCCTGTCTCCCCATGACGATTACACCTTCCGGCTGCTTGCGCTATTGAATCAAGTCCAGCTAAAGAGCGTATGACACATTGAAAACTCACGTCAACCCCAGCTTCAATTAATTGAGTGCTAACACAAATAACAGGCTCTTTGGCTTTTAAACGTTGTTTTACTTCTTCTAAGATTTGACTGCGATGGGCGGAACACATAGAAGTACTTAAATGATAAATCGGCACACCTGATATTTCTTCTTTTAATTTTGTATATAAATTTCTTACAACCGTTTTCGTATTTAAGATAAGCAAGATGCTTTGAACCTCGTTCATTTTTTCATTTACAAACTGGACAAGAGATTCGTTGTTATACGTTTTAGTGGTGGCTTGATCTATTATTTCGACCCTTTTAAAAGCATCGACAACCTGATCCAATTGATTAATAATTTCCGCATCAGAATTTACTTCTAATTTTTTCTCAACATAATCTAATGCTGGTTGAGTCGCTGTGCAAAGTAACATGCTGCTATTCCCATAAATTTTCAAAAAGTTTACAGCATGGTTAAATAAAGAAACACATTTTGTAGGAACTTTTTGTACTTCGTCAAAAATAATGACAGAATCACTAATATTATGGAGTCTTCGAATATTCCGACTGCCCTTAGCATAAAATACATTTAAAAATTGGACCATTGTAGTAAATATGATAGGGGCATCCCAATTATCTTTTGCCAGTTTTAGTTTTTGTTGTTCGTTTATGAGGCCATCTTGAAATTCATCATTATCATGTACATCTTCTATAACATTAGAATGATGTTCCAAAATGTTTTCTGAATCCTTTAAGATCCTTCTTACTTCAGCGGCATTTTGTTCAATAATCGAGGTATAAGGAATTACATAAATAATTCTTTTCTTCTTATGAAGCATGGCGTGTTTTAAAGCATAACGAAGACTAGCCAACGTTTTTCCTCCGCCAGTTGGAATTGATAGCGTATAAATCCCAGATGGCTTCTCGGCAAAGGCATCACATTGTTCCGACATTTCTGTTCTTAGACGATTGATAGGGTTGTTTGCACTTCCATCCTCTTTGAATGCTGAAAGCTTATTCATTAGTCTTTTATAATAGATTTCAAATAACTGATCATGTTGAAAAGATTCTATTGATTGATTTTCTTCAAATAATCTTGTATTCGTTCGATCTGCATCAATCAACATACTAAAAATAAACTTTGTTAAAAACATTAATTGTTTCTCACTATTTTCTGGTAAATCTTTAGAAATAAATTTTTCTAATCCCATAGCCGCCTGATCAACATAAGCATGAAAATCCTTTTCAGAGATAACTTTTTCAAAGAAAAGCTCTTTGGTTTTGCTGAAATCCATTAATTCTTTATCTCGTACTCTCTTTAGATAAGGAGACTCTAAATCTGGATTTAAAAAATCCTGTAAATATGAATGGTGGGAAATTATTGCATTCCCGACAATCTCCGCCACAAGTCCCTTAGTTGGAGTAATCTTTTCATTTGTATGAAGTAATTTATATAGCAATTTCCCACCTGCTGTCGAATGATCGACACTCCCTCGTTTTGGAGCATTTTCCGGGTCGTAAACCGCTTTCATAATGTAGTCTCGAAATTCATCCGTATATTTACCTAGATCATGGAGCAACCCCGCAAGTCCCGCAAGATGTTTCACACCTATTTTTTCTCCATAATCTTCTGCTAATTTTTTCACACCTAATAGATGCTCTTCAACAGTTTGTATTTGCTTATCAAACTCCCGAATATGTGCGATATAACTCATTTACTTCCTCACCTCTTCAATATATAGGGATATTATACTACTTCTATAGTTATACTTCTGTATTTTTCTACAAAATCCTTCAAATAATTGGAAATTTTTTGCTTAACAATACGTAATATTTCGATTCTCTAACGATTATAAAGAAAACACAAATAAATCCTAAGGTACTAACTAGCTAGTATACTAGTTTTCTCAGGATCAATTTTAAGACTATTTACGGATATATAGGAGACGTATATTTTTTTACTTTCATACCTGCGAGGAAATACAGACTTATATTATTGTGAGGCAAGGTGCTGAAGATGACACCCATGAAGAGTGCGGCAAGCATCTTCAGGATCAATAAACTGTATCCTTAACATTTCAATCCACGCACTCATGAAGAGTGCGACCGATCTTAGTACTCTGTCTTGATACAGCGCCTTATTTCAATCCACGCACTCATGAAGAGTGCGACGGCATACAGCGAGGTGATTAAGGTTCCTCATACAATTTCAATCCACGCACTCATGAAGAGTGCGACTGGGATGCAAAAAACAGACATGGATTGCCTGATATTTCAATCCACGCACTCATGAAGAGTGCGACGATGGTTGATGATCTCCCAAATAAGGTAACTCATATTTCAATCCACGCACTCATGAAGAGTGCGACATGTATACATATAATGACCCCCATCATAATGTAAATTTCAATCCACGCACTCATGAAGAGTGCGACTCTCGCTGGTGCCGGATCACAGATTGGTATGACTATTTCAATCCACGCACTCATGAAGAGTGCGACCAAATCGATCTTTCTCCATTTCTCGATCTTTATATTTCAATCCACGCACTCATGAAGAGTGCGACGCCACTTTTTCCGATTCTGCATCCCACGTGTTTTATTTCAATCCACGCACTCATGAAGAGTGCGACGCTCAATACAGATACGTGTCTATGATAAGTTGGAGATTTCAATCCACGCACTCATGAAGAGTGCGACTTAAAATCGGAAATACGTTTCACATCTTTCTCAATTTCAATCCACGCACTCATGAAGAGTGCGACCCAACAATCGTCTTGTCAATACTAAAACCGATATTTCAATCCACGCACTCATGAAGAGTGCGACGGCGATTTTAGGCAAAATTTAGCTCTTAAAATGAGTTTTTTGCCCAAAATGCACTTAATTTTATAAAGTTTCAGAGAAAACTTTATAAATAGTGATAAAAAGAGTAAAAAAGCGAAAAAAATTGGTGCGAGTCTCCCGGGATATTCATGTGCACTTGAGGTTCGCACTGTAAATTGAATTCCTTACTTGAATATTTTTATCTCCCCGGACTTTTTCAATTGGCAACAGCCAATCTCTTTAACTTTTCATTAAAATAGTCAATTCTAATACACTCTCACTCTACTTCAACAATCCCATTATTGTCTACAATCTCCTGCTTCTTTCTCCGCACCACTTTATTCGCAAATAGGGTAATTAGTAAGGAACAAGAAAACGTGACGAGCATGGAAATGATAAAGCCTACCACATTATCAGATGCAAATGGAGCGACAAAGGAAGGGAGGTAAGCTGTTCCTCTAACATTAAAGAGGCCAACTAGCGCTCCACCAATTCCAGCAGAAAATAGAGCTCCACCAAAAACAAGTTTATTGGAAAACATAAAAGGATAGGCGGATTCTACGAAAGTTCCGAAACCTAGATTGATCATAAAGCCAGGAGCGGCGATAGCGGCTTCACCCTTATCTCGGGGAGCGATGATGTTCGCAAGGTTAATCCCGGCAGCAACAATGACTAATGAAACCATATCGACAGCGCCTAAGAAACTGTTTCCGCTCTTTTCCATTTCAAGCAATACGATGGGCAAAATCGCAGCATGATAGATTCCGCCAAGGATCGCCGGCCAAATTAATAAGCCTGCTACTGCACCAGCAAGAACGGGACTAAAGGCTACAGCCTGTTCAAGCATGAGTTTTATGTAATCGCCAAGCATTAAGGCTAATGGTCCAATTAAATAGAATACAAGTAGTCCTGATAATATTCCAGAGAATCCTCCGGCAACAATATTGACGGTCGTCATTGGAAAGCGCCATTGCACACATTTAAGAAATAAAAATTGGACGAGCAATCCCGCTCCAATTCCACCAATCATCCCACCAATTATGCCTCCATCAATTGATAATACTCCGGCAATAATGCCCGCAACGATCGATACTTCATCCAAATCAGAAACCTGCTTTGCTGCAATTGCCGCAATCACAACAGGCAAAGCTTGCAATAATAGATCAAAAATTTCACCTAAGCCGGACAATCCGGGAATTTTACTTAATGCAAGAATCAGTGCTAATGCGATAAAGGCAGGCAAAGAAGCCATCATAATCCCTCTAATATTGATTCTTTTAAATGGATTCCCCGACTCAGTCTCCGAAGGTCCCCCGATGACTGGTTGATATTTGCTTCCCCAGAATTTACTTAAAGAAGAAACAAAAGAGACCGCTCTTGTGCGACTTGTTGTCCCCGTTGTACCAGATGTTGAGATTACATTGGCTCCTTTTGATGCTGTGATGGCCATCGATGTGCCACCTGTCCCAACAATGGGAATCTTCTTTTCGGCAGCAGCTAAAACCGCCTCCTTATTACTCCCTACTGGATCAATACTCATCGTAATCAACCCATCAATGTTTCCATTTCGGATGTCTTCGGCAATCTCACTATCAATTGAAGCAGCCTTATCATTTACCTCTTGCAAAGTTCCTTCAAATATTTTAGTTGGCTTTGTTTCTTGAAGTGTATATAGGCCAGCTTTCGTGTGTTTTTTCGCTGTATCCATCGAAACTTCGGCTCCAATAAATTGGACTGCTCTTATATGAATGTCAGCTGAATCACACTGAATGAATATTTCCGATAGAAGCTTCTCAGGGTCCTTCCCGCCTAAATTGTATAAGTTTCCGCCACTACTCCCTAAAATCGCTATATTTTTCACGGGTGCTTTCCCCTCCCTACAAACGAAAATCTGTACGTCTATTTACTACCTTGTTAGCATACTAAAGTAAGAAAATATACATAAAGTATAAACCTGAAAAGGGAAAATGAAAAGAAGAGATTTACGTTTATTCTTCTGTAGGGAGAAATCCTGTTCTAAATTAAATCAGATAGATAGAAGGAAATCGCTTTTACAATTAAGAATTTCTATTCCCTTAGATGATTTGCACCCTTTTCCTCCCTTTCCAAGCTTTCCCTTCTTTCTATTTCCTCCATCTCCTCATGAGTAATCCCAAGAGGCGCACCACCTGTATATCCTGCAATAAAGGCAAATATTTCATCTGAATCATATTCCATCGCTAATCTCTTGTTTTCTTCATTTTTCTTTCGTCTCCTTCTTCTTTCCTTTCTTCGTTCATTGTGAATTTTTCTTTTTTCAACCCATTGTTGTACTTCTTGTTTTTCTTCAGGAGTAATCTTTACGCCTAATTGTGTAAGTTCATTCATTGCGTTTTTCAAATTGAGCCCGGAATTTTTTGAATAGGCCTTTACGATATGATCTCCATCAATTTTTCCGATCCATTCCTTCGTCTTCATAAAGGCGCTCTTTTTTTGGGCATTCCCATTAATTCGCCTTTTAGCTTCTTCTTTTTCTTCATATCCGTATTCATTGTCTCACAATACTCAATTATTCTTAGTTTCACCAAAGTACTTTTTCATTAATTTTTCGGCCTCTTCAATACCGTCATTTGTTAAATAAACAGATTTAGCGCGAATACTTCCCCTAATAAAATCCTCATCAGTAAGTTCATTTAAAATATCAAATGGATAACCTTTCCAACTTCTGCTCATTTCCTGAGACAGTTCATCCTCTTTCCATGATGTTAAGTATAGCAATAACAAAGTAAGCTCTCTAATCTTTTCCTCCATTTTTCAACCCTCTTTTAATAATCATGTTAAGCATGGCTTTTAAAAAGCAAAAATTTTATCATATTGCTGCCCTTCTTCAATGGTATCTTTGGCTTTTATTTAAAATAAACATTAAAACATACTCAACTCATACCGTTTAGAAAGCAGCTCCAATAATTTGATTCCCGCTATACTATTCCCTTTCTCATCTAAGGCGGGACCGAAAATGCCAATGCCGAATTTCCCTGGAACGGCTCCCATAATTCCACCAGACACACCGCTTTTTGCCGGTATACCAATTTTTATCGCAAATTCACCAGAGGCATTATACATTCCACAAGTCACCATGAATGTTTTACAGATACGAGCAATATCGGTAGGAATAATTTGCTTACGGCTTTCGGGGTCTACCCCATCCATTGCAAATATCATGCCAATGCGCGCTAGTTCTAGACAGTTCATTTCAATCGCACATTGTTTCGTGTATAAATCCATTAACACATCAACATCTTCCTGAATCATCTGATGTTGTTTTAAAAAATAACAAAGCGCCCTATTTAAAAAGGCGGTTTCAAATTCAGATTTTGCTACTTCCTCACAATAATGAATTGTCGAATCGTTGGCCATTTCTCTTATCAACGATAAAAGCCTGTCAAATCGATCCTCCATACTGTTTCCTTTTATCATATTTGTAACAACAAGTGCTCCCGCATTAATCATTGGATTTAATGGTTTTGCAGGCGTTAAATTTTCTAACTTGGCAATTGAATTGAATGGGTCCCCCGTCGGTTCCATCCCAACACGTTCAAACACATAATTTGTTCCTCTATCCATTAAAACTAAGGCCAAGCTAATCACCTTTGATATACTTTGAAGAGATATTTTTCGTTCAATATCACCGGCAGATGTACATTGCCCATCTGGATATTTAATCGCAATCGATAAATCGTGCGGATTAGCTTTTCCGAGAGCAGGAATATAATCCGCCACCTTGCCGTCCTTGGTATACTTCTTGGCTTCCCTCACTAATTCAAATAATTCATCATTCGATTGACATGGCATCATCATCACCCAAACATAGTATGGACTATTAAGGAAATATCACTCAAATTAATCAAAAGTTCATGAAGATGCCACTAAAATCAAATCGATTAACTATTCAATTTTCGTTTCATTTAGTAGGATCTCAGCAAATTTCTGTAAGCCCATATTAGTAGCAGTTTTTTTCCTTCACATGATTGGGTGCTTTCTAAATTGTTCCATAAAATTACTAATGGCTCCGCTATTTTTCATTCTATAAGTGTCTATTCGACAAATAAAGATATTATCCTCTAAAAAATAATCACTTAAACTGCCTTCATCAACTATAATTTCCTTTCAACATTAAACATTCATGAACAACGGATTTTCCTTCTCTTCCTCAATTTATTCACACTTCCAGCTATCGAAAGATGTGAAAAGACGTTACATGCAATTCCATTTTGCATATGATAAACTTGAAGGTATCGATTATGGATGGTCCTTCTCTGCCTGACAATTGGCTTGTGATTATAGCGGAGTGGAATTTTCTTGGAATTGATTTAGAACTGAATGTTGATGTTATTAGGTTCAGCAGCAGTTGCCAGCAAGCTTTATGAGCCTTGAGTAAGTCAGCTCCAATTCATTTTTACCATTATTTTTAGAGGAGTTCGTCCCATATGGTTGAGTTTTTTCAAAATTTTGATCCCATTACACAAGCGTTAATCGCTACTTTATTTACATGGGGAATGACGGCTCTTGGTGCTAGTGTCGTTTTTGCCACAAAAACTTTAAACCAACGCCTATTGGATAGTATGTTAGGTTTTGCTGGTGGTGTGATGATTGCGGCTAGTTATTGGTCTTTACTGGCACCAGCTATCGAAATGTCGGATGACCATGCGATTGGGAGTTGGTTTCCAGCAGCATCGGGATTTTTATTAGGTGGAGTTTTTCTATGGGGAATTGATAAAATTTTACCCCATCTACACCCAAATACCCCCATTGGGCAGGCGGAAGGATATTATCCAAAACAAAGAAAAAGAAGTACATTATTAGTACTCGCCATCACACTTCATAATATCCCGGAAGGCTTAGCAGTCGGAATTGCTTTTGGTGCCCTTGCAAATGGAGGAACAGAGGCAACTTTGGCAGGTGCCTTGACGCTCGCAGTTGGAATTGGTATTCAGAATTTTCCCGAAGGTGTTGCGGTTTCCATGCCCTTAAGAGGAGAGGGAATGTCTCGAAGGAAAAGCTTCTTCTACGGACAATTTTCAGGTATGGTCGAACCAATTGCTGCAATTCTTGGTGCAATCGCTGTCGCATTTATTGAACCTATATTGCCCTACGCTCTGAGCTTTGCGGCTGGGGCCATGATCTTTGTTGTAGCTGAAGAAGTAATCCCAAGTTCACAAGAAAAAGGAAATAAAGATTTGGCTTCCATGAGTTTAATGGTTGGTTTTGTTTTAATGATGATATTGGATGTGGCATTGGGGTAAGCCGGAGAGGACAAGGTGCGGCTCAATCCCAACACCCTTTGCATGATGCTCGTCCTATTACGCATTTTTGATTTTAAAAATTTCTCTTTCGTGTTCAGATATTTTTTTATCAAAATATTCTAGATCCTCTTTTGTTGCAAGGACCTCAAAATAGGAAATAGTTTCTGAGTGATATTCTGATAATTTTCCTGTTTGCTCGTGGATGGAATCTTGTTTTAATTCTAGATTAGATAGGCGCTCGTCCATTTTAGCCATGTGTACGGATGTTTTTTGTTGTTCAACTTTTAGTGTGGAGACATCTTCTTTGAGGTTTGAAACATCAGTTTTGAGAGTTGTGACATCTTCCTTAAGGCTCGAAACATCAGTTTTGAGAGTTGTGACATCTTCCTTGAGGCTCGAAACATCGGTTTTGAGAGTTGTGACATCTTCCTTAAGGCTCGAAACATCGGTTTTGAGAGTTGTGACATCTTCCTTAAGGCTCGAAACATCAGTTTTAAGAGTTGTAACATCTTCCTTAAGGCTCGAAACATCGGTTTTGAGGGTCGAGACGTCAGTTTTTATCCCTCTTATTTCTACAAGGATTTGATTTAATATTTTTTCGGACATTTTCCTTTCACCTCCTTTTTTATAGAAACATAAATCCATTATACTACAAAATTCTACACTATTGTCGTTATTTTGTTTCTTTGTCGCCAATCTGAATTGGAATAAACTGAATCTTGATAAGTGGATTATTTTAATTTGATCCAAAGCTTATTGCTCCCCCACAAACTTTCAATATGGAATTTTATAAAAATACAACGATGCTGTAATCAGAGCACCGTTGTATTTTTATAGGAATATAGGAAGCCAATGTAATCAACAAAACGAATCATTTTTACTGGGATTACTCAAACCAAAGATTTTCCTGCAATATAAGCCAAAGAAAGAGCCCGCAAGTGCCATGACCATCCAGACCCAGCCATGTAAACTGAATGAAGCAATCCCACTGAAATATGCCCCTATATTACAGCCAAATGCAAGTCTAGCACCATACCCCATTAGAAGCCCGCCAATAATCGATGAAGCAGCTACACCTGGCTTGATTTTTCCCGGTTTAAAATTACCTTGAAATGCAGCAGCAATAAATGCACCAAGGATAATACCAAAATTCAATACACTTGTAGAGTCTGCCAACACTGTTTGTTGTAATGCTTGTGTATTACCTTGCCAATAAGACCAGCTTGCTACATCCATTCCAAAAAATTGTAGAAATTTAGATCCCCAAAGTACAAAAGCTGATGTAACGCCCCAAGGTGTACCTCTCACTGAAAGTACTAGTGCATTGAGTACAGCAAGTACAACACCAGCTGTCACTAATGGCCATGCTCCTCGCCATATTTTTTTGAAACCACTTGTTGTAGCGAGTGGCTTCATTTGTGGAGGTTTTTTCTTTTTAGAAATTTTTACAGTTACACCATAAATGCCAAAGAAAATAAGCAGCTGCACAATCCATCCACCAAAATATCCAAGCCCTGTTGATTCTGCTAAAGAAATTGGCGGAAGTGATGGCAAATCTAACCAAAACCCAAGATGATAAGCACCTATAACAGACCCAGCAATAAATGCAATTAAGGTTAAAATCATCGAGGATTTACCGCCCCCTAAATTATATAGCGTACCGGACGCACAGCCATTTCCCATTTGCATGCCAATACCAAATACAAATGAACCAACAAGAATACTGACACCCACTGGAGAAACAGATGCTGATGGTGTTACGCCTGTAAAACTGAAACCAGTACCCAGTATAATCGCAAATAGTGTTGTCGCAACTGCTAACATAATCATGTGGGCCTGTATTCCTTGCACATTCCCAACCGATACCAACCGTCTGAATGCAGATGTAAACCCAAAGCGCGCATGTAGCAAAGTTACACCCAAAGCAATGCCCAACAGATATAAAACCGCTTGTATGGAACCTGAAGTAACCAAGATCATTACAAGTAATATAGCAGCCGCGATTGCACCAATCCATAAAAACGGCTTTTGAATAGGATTAAGCTTCGTCACGATCGTAGTTGGTTGCTCTAGATTTCGTACATTTAAGCTTCTCGCAACTTGTGCCATTCTAATCCCCTCTAATTCCTATAAATTTACTCGACTTTAATGATTAGAAATATTGTAATACATTTTGGGAGGAATGTAAATGGCAAATTTAAAAATTAGCACTTCCTAATGCGATTGCCTACTTCTTCCTACATGCAATGAAATAAGCAACTATTTCATTGCATGATAGCTTGATTGTTTTTCATTTTCCGTATTTCTTATCTATTCATTTTCCCACATCATGTAAGCGATCAATATTACTCCAACGAAATCTCCACATTCTCATTCAAATATTTTGTTGTACTATATTCATAAATCTCAAGGCTTTTGGGGATCACATTCTTATCAGCACGGTTACCGTATAACTGTATCGTTTGGACAGTAAAGAAATAACGAGGCTGGTCAATTTCTTCATATGGGACAGGATTTTTATTCATATCATATTCGATGCCATTTATATCAACTAGTACACCTTCAGAATTCATTTCCATTGAACTAATTCCTTCACCATCCTCATCCAAAATATGGAATTGAATCCTCTCATATTCTCGATTCTCAATTTCATGATTGCTGATGACGACTTCGGTAGGCCCCCCCACTTCAATCTTGTCGATTGAGATTGTACTGCCCATATATTCAAAGGTCTGAGGATATTCTTTGGTATCATCCAGCTCGATCGTTTTATGGTCTTCAACGGTTAGTTGAACAGATTGGAATTGCACGTTAACATCCTTTGGTTTTTTTCCAAAAAATGGGGCAAAGGATGTTTGAAAAGTAAGCCCATTATCATACGAAAGACGACCGCCATATGGATCCGTTTCCAACATTTTATTATTTATTGTAATATGATCAAGATTCAGAAATTCTATCCACTTCTGTTCCAGTTCGTCATGGATAGACACATCCAGAATCGTCTCCGTTGGGGCAATCGTTAGTTTATCAAATCGAATTGGCATCCCCTCAACTTCTGTTTCTTGATCCAATTCATATTCAATCAAGGGCTGTTTTGTTACAGGAATCTCGAAGTTCCACTCACCTGTTTCAGATTCCGCCCCCGTAATATTATTTTGGTCAGAAGCATCACGACTCAATCTTTGAAGTGTTGTGATGTTCAGTTTAATGGTCTCTTCATCCTTTATTAGTGGCAGTAGACTAATTTTTCCTTGATACACATTCTTTTTTTTATTATTTAGATCCGATGTAAGATCAGGAGGAGAGTACCTTGGGAATATTTTATGATTCATGATTTCATATTCATTCTCCACAAAAGCGCCCCCATTATAACTCATTATATATTGGTTATCTTTATCTGTGTCCTCTATTTCGTAAAAAACAAGTGTTTGAATATCATCAGCAATCACACTTTTAATCTTAATTTTCACCCCATTGCTTTCCGCTTCCAGGTTCAACCTTTTACCCAGTCCCTGTTGTAGAAAGGTGCGTAATTGCTCGTCTTCTTCTGTCCATGTATAGTATAGGTTCGTAAATGAGCCTGTAAACACTTCTATAGCTATTAACAATGCGCAAACGCTTGCAAAAACAAGCCCCATTTTTTTGCGCTTCTTGCTCTTCTTTTGTCTCTGCTTCTCCTTTGCTTTCAACCTATCTTTGACGTTCTCCATGAAACCAGCGGCCATATGGAAATCCTCAATTTTTCCAGCAAGACTTACCAGGACTTCCTGAAAGGTCCCCAAATCCTCTTGACAGTTTTGGCAATGATAAAGATGCATCTCGAAATCAATCTTCTTAGGCCGATCCAGGTTTCTTTCCAAGTAATCGAGGTAATACTTATAATACTCCTCACAGCCATTAAAGGATAAGCCAAACCCCATTTCTTTTCGAAGTGACTGTATGCCGGAAAACAAAAGCTCTTTCACCTTTTCAACTGATGCTTGGAGAAGATGTGCGACTTCCTTCTGTGGGGTTCCTTTTACATATGTAAGAACCACCGCTTCTTTCTCATCCTCTTTCAACTGATCGAGTGCCCTAAATAAATCCTGACTCGCTTCCCCTTCCTCAGACACTTGTAAACTACTATTATCAGAAAACTCTCGGCATATATGTATAAAAATTGATGTTATCCACATGTCTAATGATGTTTCCCCATTAAATCGAGGCAATTCCTTATGTACTTTGATAATCGACTGGTAAAAAACCTCTTCCAATTGCTGCCGATGTCTAAGATAGCACCGACCAAGTGTATAGAACAATCGTTGATGCTGCTCGAACCAATCAAAGATGGATTCAACGTCTTTTTCTTTTATCCTAGTGATTGAGATGGGATCTATTTTTGCTGGGATCATACATGTATCTCCCCCTTCCTTTATAGCTATATTTATTTTTTTAAATCTTTTATTATTCTATTTGAAGGTAAAACCAAAAATCTAGGTACCTATCTGCAATTGTTGGACTTAGATGCCGGATAATATATGGTTTAGATCTATTATAGCGTGGTTCAAGTCTTTAATAAATTTGCCTCAAGCTGGAAAATTCAAATGAAATTAAAGCTACATTGTTATTTCTCCATTGCAAATACCTTTCATAAAATCTAGGTGGCTGAGACTTTCACTCAAGACAAAACCAAGACTAGGTGCATATCCCCCGCTCCGGAAATATACTTCGCTAAGGCAATACATTCGTCTTTGGACTTAACATTTTGGTTATGTCACAGCCTCTTTTTTGTACTCACTCCCTCTCTTTCTCCTCCATTAGATCAACACCACGTTGTTCATCAAATGTTAACACTTCTTCCACCTTTTGTTCAGGCTTACCATAAATTTCTTTCGCTTTATAAGAATGAACGGTTTCATACATCATTTGAACTTGTTTAAAAATATCTTCTTCTGTTTCGTTTTTATTTGGTGACCAATATAAAATTTCTAAAGCGAACGGTTCATCCGTCATTAAAGAACGGGATTTGTAGCCAATCGACTGAGCATGAATAAATCCCTCACGATTATAAAAACGCAATCTTTTTTCCGTATCAGAATCATCGTAATCAATCGGTTCAACCTCTAATAAAATGGGCTTATTTTTCTTTTTCATTTTTTCAATTAATGTGCGCCCAATACCTTGCCCCCTTGATTTCGAGGATACCCATATATAATCAATAAAAATAAATGAATCGAACTCTGCGTACATCATCACATGATATGGACCTTCATCCTTATAATAAATATCCCCTTTTTCACTTAATAATTTATCCATATGCTTTTTTGATTTCATTTCCTCTGCAGGAAAGTATTCGTTTAATTTATTATACCAACTCATGACACGTCTCCTTATTATTTCGTTCAATAGAAGTATAAAATGTATGTTCTAGTATCTGCAAAAACTCAACTTTCATTCACGAATCGAGGCGTCATTTACCAAGCTTTCGGTTCACATGAATGGGGCTTTCTGATTCATTGATCGTCCCTCATTATGGTATAGATAATTTTAACAAGCTTCATGCATAGATTCATTTCCATGCCAAAAACCTCAGAAAAATATTGTTCTGAGATTTTTATTATGAAATAGACAGAAATCGGAGAGTTTATTTTCTTAATTCCAGCTTTGCAACGGACTCAACATGTGCAGTCATTGGAAACATATCCACCGGCTGCACTTCAATTGTTTTATACCCGCCATCCTCCAAAACGCGTAGATCTCGGGCCAAGGTGGCAGGATTGCAAGAGACATACACAACCTTCTTCGGTTTCATTTGGATAATCGTATCTAACAGTGCTTGATCACAGCCTTTGCGAGGCGGATCTACGACTAGAACATCGGCTTCGATTCCTTGCTTGTACCAGTTTGGGATAACTGTTTCTGCTTCCCCAACAGCAAATTCTACATTTTCCAATCGATTAAGTTGGGCATTTCTCTTGGCGTCTTCAATGGCTTCTGGAACGATCTCGACTCCGTATACCTTTTTTGCCTTTTGGGCTAAAAATAACGAGATGGTACCAATTCCGCAATAGGCATCAATCACAGTCTCTTTTCCTGTTAATTCTGCATACTGAAGGGCTTGATCATAGAGGACCTTCGTTTGCTCTGGGTTGACTTGGTAAAAAGAGCGAGCTGAAATTGCGAATTGGATATTCCCGATATAGTCTGTGATTGTTTCTCTTCCCCACAGCACTTTCGTCTCATTTCCGAAAATGACGTTCGTCCGTTTTGAATTGACGTTTTGCACGATTGATTTGAGATTTGGAATAGTTTCTACCAATTCTGCGACAAGCTTTTTCCGATTCGGAAATTCGGCTGTTCTTGTAATCAAAACAATCATCATTTCACCAGATATCTTTCCATAGCGTGCCATCACATGGCGAAGCAAACCTTTATGTGTTTTTTCTTCATAAGGCTTGATTCCATACTTTCCACATATCTCTTTTACCTTTTTCAAAACATGATCATTTTCCTCGACCTGAATCAAACATTCCTTCATATCAATAATATCATGTGTTCGTTGTCGATAAAATCCACCAATTAAGCCACCTTCTCGTTCACCGATCGGGACTTGCGATTTATTTCGATAGCGCCAGGGATTTTCCATTCCGAGAACAGGGTGGATGGGAACATCTTCTATTTTTCCAATCCGCTGCATCACATCACGGACTTGCTTTTCCTTGGCAATTAATTGCCCTTCATAGCTTAAATGCTGAAGCTGGCAACCACCACATTCCTCATAAATCGGGCATTCGGGAATAACCCGATAGCGACTTTTTTCATAAATATCAATAACTTTTGCAAAACCGTAGCCTTTATTCAGCTTCGTTACCTTTACTTTTGCCTTTTCGCCTGGCAGCCCATTGGCAATAAACAGTGGATATCCTTCCACTTTTGCTACACCATTACCGTCATGGGTTAGATCCTCAAAGGTCACATCGATGATTTGATTTTTTTGAACTGGTAATTGTACTTTCCCCATTATTGTCGTCCTTTTCCAAGTTGTCTTCATTGTCTCTGCACATTCCCCGGGTAATATATTTTAGGGACCTTATCTTATTTTAATGCAGCTTTTATCTTTTCAATTTCTTCTTCCGTTAATGTGACACCTTTTCCCATTTTTTCATGGTTAGGAGCCCAATCGCGAATATCGTATTTTGGTTCTCGTCCGTTCCAACTAATTAAATTAAGCTCCTTTGTCCAACCCTTTGGTGATTCTGAAAGAACAGCAATTTGCTCAGTAATTTCAAATTTAATCTCGGCCATTTCTCATTTCTCCTTTCATTTCACTGGTTGTATTAGTTAGATATTACCACAGAATGACTTCCTTACATAACCACTATACTTCAGTTTCTTCAATGGAGATGACACTCACTCGCCCTTCCCTTTTTCTTCTACTTTCATCAAAACGGGGACGGCCAAACCTCTCGCCCTTCCCCTTTTCTTCTCCTTTCATCAAGACGGGAAGGGCCAATCCTTTCACTCTTCCCTTTCCGTCTACTTCCTCAAAAATGGAGATGGTGTCACGGCAATGCCTTTCCCATTTCCCATGCTGAAAAAGAAGATCCAACAGCCAGTTGGATCTTCCTTGCTTATAGATTTGATTCTTTTGCTTCTAGGATGGTCATAAACTCTTCACCGGTAATCGTTTCTCTTTCTAATAAATACTTTGTGAGTTCATGTAATTTTTGCTTATTGTCTTCCAAAATTTGAATGGCCTTCTGATGGCAGCTTTTGATGATATTTAAAACTTGTTCATCAATTTTGGCAGCTGTTTCGGATGAAACTAAGAGTGACGTGTCGCCACCTAGATAAGGATTATTGACCGTTTCGAGGGCCATCATATCAAATTCTTCACTCATTCCGAATCGCGTTACCATTGATCGCGCAATTTTTGTCGCTTGTTCAATATCATTGGAGGCTCCTGAAGTGACTCGATTAAAAATAACTTCTTCTGCCGCACGTCCGCCCATAAAGGTAGTAATTTTATCCAAGGCCTCTTCTTTGCTCATGAGGACCTTCTCACCTTCTTCTACCTGCATCGTATACCCTAAAGCACCAGAGGTCCTTGGGATAATCGTGATCTTATGAACAGGAGCAGAATGACTTTGTTTTGCAGCTACAAGTGCATGACCAATTTCATGGTAAGAAATCGTTAATTTATCTTTCATGGAAATAACGGAATTTTTCCTCTGATATCCAGCTAATACCACTTCAACCGATTCCTCTAAATCACTTTGGTTCACTTCTTTTCGGTCCATTTTCACTGCACGAAGCGCGCCTTCATTTACCATATTGGCTAAGTCAGCACCAGAGGCTCCTGATGTCGCTCTTGCAATTGCATTAAAGTCAACATCTTCCGCCATTTTCACTTTGTGTGCATGAACTTTTAAAACTTCTTCCCTGCCTAAAAGATCAGGTAATTCGACAGGTACACGCCGGTCAAATCTTCCAGGCCGCAGCAATGCTTTATCTAATGTTTCTGGTCTGTTTGTCGCTGCCAAGATGACAACGCCTTTGTCAGCATCAAAACCATCCATCTCAGTTAATAGCTGATTCAGAGTTTGTTCTCTTTCGTCATTTCCGCTTGGTCCACCTGAGGTCCTGCTTTTTCCGATTGTGTCGATTTCATCAATAAACACAATACAAGGTGCCTTTTCTTGAGCTTGTTTAAATAGGTCTCTTACTCTTGCAGCACCCATTCCAACAAACATTTCTACAAACTCTGAACCGGAAATTGAGAAAAACGGAACTTTTGATTCTCCAGCTACAGCCTTGGCTAATAAGGTTTTTCCTGTACCAGGAGGTCCTACTAGCAGCGCGCCTTTAGGAATAATGGCGCCAATTTCCTGGTATCTTTTCGGATTATGAAGAAAATCGACAATTTCTTGTAAAGCTTCCTTCGCTTCCTCTTGTCCTGCTACATCTGCAAATGTTTTACCAGTTTGTGCTTCTACATAGACCTTTGCTTTGCTTTTTCCAAAAGTCATGGCATTTCCGCCGCCACCCATTTTTCCAGACAATTTACGCATAAGAAATTGTCCGACTGCAATAAAAATGACTAATGGTAAGATCCAGGCTATGATAAACTTTAAAAACGGAGAGACTTCTTTTGGGACAACCTTTGTAAACTCTACATTAGCGTCATAAAGGCGATTTACGAGCTCTGGGTCATCCATTCTTCCAGTCACATAGACCTTTTCCCTGCCACTTCCATCTACAGTGGTATAACCAATTTGGTTATCTTGGATCTCAACTGTACTAATATTCCCTTGTTCAATTTGGTTTAAGAAGGTCCCATAATCCACTTCTGATACTTTTTGCTGAATAAGAGAAGGAAAGACAAAAGCATTTAGGACTAATACCACCATCACGGAGATTAAAATATAATAGATGAGTGGTTTCTTTGGATTTTTTTGTATTTTCATAAATGTTTGCTCCTCATTCTGATTAATACCTTTCAGTTTGCCCCATCTTTTGCAATAGCTTATTTAATTGTTTTAAGCCAATAATAATCTCATGCATAGTTTGCTCAGATTCTGCTTTTGTATATAAAGTGATTTTTTCAATAATAATCTGATCAATTTCTGAGACAATATCTTGTCCTTTTTGAGTAAGGATAACCAAGACAACTCGTTCATCCTCAGGTTTTCTAATACGCTCTAATAGCGCCATTTTTTCCAACTTTTTACACATTGTTGAGATATTGGTGCCAGCCATTTTGATTTCATTCGCCAGACTTCCGATGGTGTGGGAGCCACTCTGGCGAATCCCCATAAGGATGCGAAACTGAAGTGTTGTCAGGCCAAATTGTTCAATGATCGGATTAAACACTCTATTTGTATTTTCGTTTATTTCCCGTGAATAATTCCACAGACATTGTTTAAACTCATCCATATCCATAAAAGTCCCCCCTATCCGAAATATATATAAACTATATATATTATATTTTATATTATCTATAAGGTAATTTCAATATAATTGCATACTACAAAAAGCCCGCTCTTCAAGTATGTTTGAAAAACGGACATAATATTATAGACATTTTTCCGGCTATGGATGAGAAGCGGTAGTGTTTAGATTACACTAACCATCCTCTATCAGCACCTGACAGATTTCATCCTGTATTTTCCTCATCGATCCATGTATGTAATTATTCATCATAATGGAAAAAATTAGCTTTTCCCCGTTTGCATTTGTTACATATCCAGAAAGTGTGCTTACCCCTGTGAGTGTACCTGTCTTCGCCTTTACCTTACCTTTCAGGCCTTCCGCAGTCATACGGGAGCGTAAAGTTCCGCCGATCATCCGATCTCGTTCACCCGCAACAGGTTGTGCCTGTTCAAAAGCAGGGTACCAGCTTTTTTTCTGGACTTCAAACAGTAATTTTGTTAATTCATTTGGCGGGATTAGATTTTTGTCAGAAATCCCGGAGCCATCCCGGAGTAAAATTTGCTTTTGATTTAATTCGAAATCATCAAGCGTTGCCTTCATAACATCCAGTCCACTCGGCCAACTTCCGTCATCATGGATCACTTTCCCCATTTCTTTTACCAATGTTTCAGCATGAATATTATTGCTCAGTTTCATAAAGGGGACGAGTAACTCCTGCAATGGCATCGATTTTATCGTCGCTAAAACTGAGGCAGACTCTGGTGTGACTCCTGTCTTCGCTTTTCCATTCCAAGTGATGCCATTCTTCTTTAAAGCTCCTCCCATTAAATCAACAACAAAACCAGTCGGTTCCCAAAGCGCAATCTTCACCCTTGTATGATTTGTTTCAAGTGGGATTTCTCCTTGAATAATAATTCGATTGCTGCCATGTTCTCTTCCAATCGACAGCTTATCAGGCTCTGCATTTTCGACTGTTATGGCCTTGTTGACAATCTTTACATAGCCTGTCTCCGACTTCATTTTAATTATGACAGGTGTTCCTGACTTTTCCCCTGGCTGTATATCCAGAAGTATACTGCCTGCATCATAATCCTCATCAGGGGAAATCGTAAGGGCTGAAATTTGCCCGCCATAGAACTGCTGTTCATCAGACCACATTAAATCTTGGGAGTAGCGGACATTATCATACCAGCTGTCGTCCCCAATCATATCGCCTTTAATTTTTTTAATCCCCTTTTTCTTTAAGAGGAGAGCCAATGTATCTAGGTCCTTTTGCAAAAGGGTTGGATCGCCTTTCCCCTTCATATACAAGTTCCCTTGCAGTACACCTTTTTTTATTTTCCCATCTGTTAAAATTTCTGTAGAAAAACGATACTCTGGTCCCAACACTTCCATCGCTACTGCAGCGGTCAGTAATTTCAGATTAGATGCTGGACGCAATTGTGTATCTCCATGATGGGAATAGATCAATTCTCCGTCCTCTGCTTTTCGCACACTAACACCTGTCACGACTCCATCAAGTGACGTTTTTTGTAAAATCGAATTGATTTTTTCGGCTAAGGAGGTGGATTCGGATACAGGCTCTGTTTGCTGTTTACTGAACGCAGGATAAACGACCGTACTTAACTGCGAAAACTTTCCTTCTAATATGGTTAATGGATGGGGGAACTGTTGAGCTTGGGCAGGGAGCGGTTGACTTGGCAAGGTAAAAAGGAGCAAGCTAACCAAAGCAAGAAAGATAACAAATTTGGTTTTGTTCACATAGCTTTTTTGCTTCAACTGCTTGTCCCCCTGTTCAAATCAATTAAACGCTGCCGCTTCTCCAAACATTTATAAGAAAATCTTTATTAGGATAATCCGATTGCTGTAATTTATGAATGGTTTCATCAATATTATAATTTACCCGTACTATCGATGCCTGCGCACGCCCAGGTTCCAAATCGATGAGACAGTAGGATGCTTTTTTGACTCCATCAAATGGTAAGCCCACACTTCCTAAATTCACAACTGTTTTTCCATTAATAAAGCGAATATAAGCTGTATGGATATGACCATAAAGATAGACATCTGCTTCCTGGATCATTATACGATCCTGTAACTGCTCATTACTTGCAAAGGCTGGCACAACATCAAACAAACTATTCGGTGTTGCATGAAAAGCATGGACATTTATGCCTCTTAACGTTGTGATAATTTCAGTTGGTAGATTCTGTAAATAAGTGGCATCTGCTTCATCAAGCTGAGCATGCGTCCATTCCCGTTCTTGTTGCATGATTTCCAATGCTTGACTGGGAACTTCTCCTTCTTGGACTCCTCTAACAACCCACTCATCGGCATTGCCCTTAATCACATCACATCCGAGCGATTGAACAAGTTCCAGCGAGCGCTTTGGCTCTGGTCCACGAAAGCATATATCTCCTAATACAAAAATTTGGTCTACTCCTTTATCCTTTATGTCCTCTATTACGGCTTCTAGAGCGGTTGCATTCCCATGTATATCGGAAAGAAACGCGACTTTCATTTCAACATCCCCTCCTGTATCTTTTTAAAAAGCTTATCCTATTTAATCCGATGATTCAATCACGAAACACTTGGTTCCTAATGCATGAAACTTTTCCTCATATAAAACGTATGTATTAATAGAGACAAGATAAGTGTTATGGACGTTCTCTTTCTGCTCCCTCTTCTGTATATGAGCTTTTTAAACGAAGGAAACAATCAAGTCGTTCTATCTCTTCTCGTGATGATTGCTATCGCTATTATGGTGTGAATTAGCTGGTGAGTTCTATTGCAATGGTAAAATTCATCCTTGCAGCTCTGATATTATTTGCATGTGGAAGTGGGTCCAACAAAGTGTTAAGACGGGTAACATACGGAGGATGAAACTCTCGATATACTGGATGTGTGTGTTTTGAAAATATTAGTATTACTGACGATTGTATTCAGCATTTCATTTTTGCTGATCTATACAATTATTTATAAAGAAAATAAAAAAGAGGATGAAGAGAAAAAGCTGAATGGATTTGGCCGACTGTTCGTAGCATGCATACTTGCATTAGCACCTACAGCCGTAATTGCACTTATTCTCTTTGTTTTGCTCAGCTCAACCAGTGCTATTAATATGCTATTTTCACTACAAATAAGCACAAAACAACTGATTATACTTGTAATTTCCTTCATTATCTATTTGTTCTCACTTGATAGTTTAATCGAAATAATAGTGAAGCATATAGTCGGCAAAAATCCACTTTATTATCTACTGCTACTGTGCATACGGATTTTTGCAGCTTATACTATTGGCCTCTTCATCGGTTTAAATCAACTAAACAGCTTTGCAATTGCAACGGGAGCCACGATGATTGTGTTACTCATCGAAATTTTATATGAGTTACATGGAAAGAAGAAAGGTGAATCATCCAATTCCAATTGAACATTCACCTTAGCGACGAGCGATTTTTTTCAATACGGGTTGTAGGGTAAGGAAGATTCGATTGCGACGGGGAGACTTATAGGGAGACATTCCAAAAAATCGATTTACGGCTTCCTGATTCTGCATAATTTGCTCAACATCGAAAATAACAGGGACAAGCTCTGTACTTTGCCCAGGCAATGATTCTCCCCTTTGTTCCACGGCTAATCCAAAGCAAATACGCATCATGCGAAAAAGGCGTTTTTCCATTAACCCAATATAATATTTGGGCTGATGTTGACACATATGATGATAAAACACAGACCAAAAATGCTTAAAATAGCCTTTCCGTTGATAATCCTTATGCAGACAAAGTTTGTCAATCTCCCATACACGCTCTTGATCATCACGAATATCTGTGTATTGTGAAAATGCCCATCGTCCTTCCACAGTGCTATTAGGGTTTTTCGGATCATATGGTATAAATTCGATTGTCCCAATAACAATTTTTCTTTTGTTGGGATTTAATAAATTATAACGGATGCCATTTTTAGCATAAGGGTCATTATACCAGCCATATAATGCACAAAAATATTCCCATGTCTCTGCAAATCGTCTTTGCTGACGGGCGGTTTTGACGATCTCAAACATTCATTTCACCTACTTTATTTTTTAAAAATAAGCCTCCCATACTTCTTTCCCTATACTAAGAAGTGTATGGGAGTCTATATATTTTCCTGTGCTATCTAACTATCAAGACCTGGAGTCGATGGATCTGTTGGATCACCCGGATCAGGATCTTTCCCTCCACCTTCTGGAGGATTATGCCATTTCATCGTCATGCTTACATCTAGAATTTCTAGATCTGGTTTCTGCCATGTTTTCTTCATTCTTTTCACCCTTTCTTTTTCTTCTATAGGACTATTACTAGCTCTCTATGGGAAATCCTAATATTTGAAATGACTCACCCCCTTAAATGCTTTTTCCCGAAATCCTCACCCCCTTAAATGCTTTTTCCCGAAATCCTCACCCTATGAAATAATCTCCATCTGTCCGGCTAATAGTTTGTGAAACACATTGTTTTTTTCTTGTGATAGTTGTCTGAACCCACCTTGTTGGATCATTTCTCCATGTTCTAAGACAATAACTTGATCCGCGTTCCGGATGGTGGAAAGTCGATGAGCAATCACCAGAATCGTCATTTTCCCCTGCAATTTTTCTAAAGCTACTTGAATTTCCCTTTCACTTTCAGTATCAAGCGCACTTGTCGCCTCATCTAACACAAGAATAGAAGGTTTCTTTAAAATCGCTCGCGCCAGCACAATCCGTTGCCTTTCTCCACCCGAAAGCTTAATCCCTCGATCTCCTATTAACGTATCTAAGCCTTCTGGGAGCTTTTGCACAAACGTAGCAGCAGAGGCAAATTCTAAAGCCTCCCAAATTTCCCGCTCACTTGCCTCAGGCACAACCATTAGTAAATTTTCACGAATGCTCGTATTAAACAAAAATGGGTCTTGCGGAACATAGCCAATCATTTGCCGCAGCGACGGTATATTTTCAGTCATTAAGGGTTTGCCATCTATAAAAAATTCACCCCGTTCTGGTTGATTAAGTCCCATAACGATGTCAATTAAAGTGCTTTTCCCTGCACCTGATTTTCCTACAAAAGCGGTCATCTGTTTGGCAGGAAGGAACAGAGAAATATTTTTTAAGGCAAAGCACTCTTGGTTATAACGAAAGTCAATCCCCTTTAGCTCAATTCCCTTTTCTAATCTAAGAGGGGTTCCCCTTTCACCTTCTATACATTCTACGGATTGTAAACACTCCAACTGTAAGGATTTTACTGCCTTAAAGGATGGTATCGTTTTTGCAATTTGTTCTAAAGATGATTGAATACCCGCTACCCTTGGCCATAGTCGCGAAAAGATAATAATAATAAGCATTAACTGACCAACCTGTGAATGGAACATTTGCACAGTGAAAAAGAGAAACAAGACCATAAATACGGCCGCAGCGATTTTATAATATTGCTGAGAGGTCATTCTTAATTTCGTATATTCTACCTGTTCTTGCTCCATTTGTTTGGTTACAGATAAAAACCACTGCAATCGAGATTTCTCCAAGGTATTACTTTTAATATCTTTAATACCATTGATTTGGTCCGTCATCCCAGCTAGAAAGGTTTTCCCAAGCTCATAATTTTTCTGTCCTAATGTCATGGATCTTTTGAGAAACTTTCGATTCAAAAAAACAATCAGAACCCCTGATAATAAAACAAAGATCGTAATTTTTGCAGATAAGAAAAAAGCAAGAATGATTTGAACGATCGTAAAAATCAGGGAAGCCATAAATTGTAAAAACGCATATGTGCCTCCACTCGTACGAGTAACTTCTGTCAGCAAAAGATTCACGAGATCTGATTTTCTCTTTTGGATAAAAAACTTCCAATTCGATTGGATTACAGCTGTGTATGTCTGGATTCGCATATGACGGAGAAATCGATTTTGAATAATTGCATTTCGAATCATAATTTGTTTCTCTATCAAATTATGTACAATCACAATGAATAGATAGATTCCTAAAATAAGTGGTAAACCGATTGTAATCGAGTCATTTTGAAAAAACTGAAATAAATTTCCAATGGAAGAATCCCCTAAATCAAGTTCGATCAGGCCACTCATGCGAATCATGGGAATAAGTAATAAGATGCCAATACCATCCAATAATCCAATCAGTGACATCGCAATTAAATTTATATAGAGGATCTTTCCTGAAAACAGATGAATTTGCTTTAAAAAATACAATAGATCGCTCATATATGCTTCTTTCCTCCCTTCTTATTTTTCATCAGCAATTCCATATAAAGAACATTAATTTGTTTATTTTTCTATATTAAATACCATTCCCTTTATTTTCGTTCTCAATAGTGAACGACATACCATTACTATATCCCCTCCCGCTACAGTAGTCAACAGTTATTTAGTGAATTTTTCTACTTTATCCCGGTGCAAGCGTCCGTATGACCTACGCTTCAAGACTAGGAGATTTCAAAGAAGTCTATGTGGGGGTAACGGATGCTAACACCCCGCTAAGTCTCACTAACTATCAGTGAGGGATGAAGAAAATCCCATTGAGAGCAGTCTCGCTTTATAAAATCCTCTTTGCACAAGCCGTTACATTCATGCCGTCTCCGAATACCTTACTAAAGAGGGGTTTTTTTGAGCCCTAGCAAACCAAATGGAGGTTATAAGATGAACAGATGGAATCTGAACCAATATGCCTGAGGGGCTGTATTTAATTGAGTTAGATCGTTGGAAAATAAAGAATGATGGAACCGAAGCTAGCCAAACTGCCAAAGGCATTAATGAAGCATTACTTTGGGCAGCCAAACAGGGAAATGCAGAAGCAATTTTACCGAAGGGCACCTATTTAATTGATGAAAATATCCCAATTCAGCCACAAAGCTATATGACTTTCAATCTTGGAGGAGCAACGTTAAGAATAAAAAATAATAACCAATCTAAGTATTCGATCGTGTTGTTTCAAAATAATCGATACGCACGGATCACAAATGGAAAAATCGTCGGTGACCGCCATGACCATGACTTCTCGAGTGGTGGAACTCATGAGTTTGGTGTTGGTGTCGAGCTAAGACATGATGTTGAATACATTACAATTGATAATCTCGAGATTTCCGATTCAACAGGTGATGCCATTTTTGGGATAACCTCTTTCGGTGGCATTGGTGGAAACTTTCCGAAACTAGCTGGGAATATGGAAAGTGGTGGAATCAATACCTCCACTGGGGCCTTAACCGCAGACACAAATCGAATTCGTTCAAAAGTAAGTATTCCTATGGTCTCACAAATTATGAATGCTGGTTACTTTGGCCTTTATGGTGACAGTTATGGCGGGATCGGCAAAGACATTACCACCAACACCTATGATGTAATCTTTTACAAGAGTGATGATACGTTCTTAACCTCTATTCAAAATCTTCATTTCTTCGATGAAGTCGAAGTCCCTACAGATGCTAACTATGCTAAGATCGTACTCCATCAATCCACAGTCCCTTCCACTACCGGGAACACCATTACCATCCGCACTCCCCAATTCCCAAAACATATTTACATTGAAAAGTGTAATCTCCACCATTGTCGCAGATTAGGGATTGCCATTTGTGGCATGAAACATTGCTATGTACGCGGGTGTGCAATTCATCATATCAGTGGAACTTCTCCCCAAGGGGCAATCGATATTGAAGATGGTTATGATATCAACCAATTTATCCATATAGATGGCAACAATTTTTATAATAATAAGAGTTACAATATTATCGTCGTTGCAGGAAAGCATATCAATATTACAAACAATAAAATTCGTGATAACATTTTTACAGTTAATAATGGAGTTGACAAAGCAATTGTTGTAGATAATCACTTTCTACATTGCAGTACCCGTCTTACAGGAGAAATAATTTTTGCCAATAATCACCTCTATCACACTCGAACACTTTTAAACGGAAATGGGAAAGTGTTGGTTGACAGTTGTTCCTTTCATAATAGTCCATTGAATTTTGATAAACAGGAAGCCTATATTGCCCAAGTTAATAATAGTCGTTTTTTATTCGATCAAGATTTTGCCACAGAATCGAGTAACTCAGGTGCTCCTTTGATCTTTAGTACAGAACCTCAAAGCATCACGAATTCTACCTTTGAGGGAAGTGGTCAGCAAGCCTTCACAGTAGTATCCAATCAATCACATAATTGGGTTTTAACAAATGTCTCGTTTCTCAATATTAAACACAAGGAAAATCGAATTACCCCCTTGCCCCCTGGCACTTATCATGGATGTCGGTTTATTAATAGTGGAAGACTACGAGAAAATGCCAGTAATGACGGCGTAAGTAACTACGAATTTAATCACTGTTATTTTGAGTGGGATTCCACCCAGTTATTCTATATGAGACCAGAACAATCGATTGATTTTTTTCAAGTCCATGACTGCTATTTCCTTAATACAAAAGATGTAAATCCCGCCTTTTTTATCGATGGAAAATGGGGAACTCTCCGTTTTTCACAAAATACCTTCTATTTTCCAGAGGGAGACACTCGCTACATGATTGATATCCGTCCGACCGTGGTTGCGGAAACCATCTATTTTACAGATAATATTTTTCAGTCAAAGCAAGGTATGACAAGTGTAAGTGCCGATAAATCACCAAATATCCCTTTATTTTTCAAAGAAAATATATTAAAAAATGCACCCGCTAATTTAAGTAGTAATCACATATCTGACGGGAATATGAACAATACAAAACTGCAGCCGTGATCTGGCCTAACTGCTGATTTTGCCGAAAGGAGAGTTCTCTCCTTTCCAGTTATTTTGCTCCAAATGAACGTATAGATTATTGGTTTTAATATACTCATATTGTTTCTCACTAGTCCTCCGTACCCTCTTTTTTAAATTACAGACTTTTCGATTCCATATTGAATAGCCTCAATACGGCCACGCTTTACTTTAAAAATCCGATCACAATTTTCAATGGTACTTAATCGATGAGCAATGATGATGATTGTTTTTTCTCCTTTTAAACAATCGATCGCTTTCATCATTTCCTGTTCCGTTTGATTGTCTAATGCCGAGGTTGCCTCATCCAGAAAGAGAATTTCAGGATTATGATATAGAGCACGTGCAATGCCAATTCTTTGTCTTTGCCCTCCAGATAGCTGAATCCCTCGCTCTCCAACGGTTGTATTAAGTCCATCAGTCAGATTTTCCACATATTCTCTTAATTGTGCTTGTTCAATGGCTCTCCATACTTCCGTATCATCAATACAAGCAGGATCTATCCCAAATGCCACATTATTGCGAATGGAATCATCCGATAGAAAGATCGATTGCGGAACATAGCCGATTTTTTGTTGCCATGTTTCGATTTGTTGAAAAAGCGGCTTTCCATCCACTAACACCTCTCCTTTCTCTGGCTGAAATAATCCGAGAATAATATCGACAATCGTTGTTTTTCCAGCTCCTGATTCGCCAATAAAGGCAACCGATTCACCAATAGGGATTGTAAGTGAGACATTTTCAATAGAAAACTCCTGTTGATTGGGGTAACGGAAAAATACTTCTTTTAAATCAATACTGTCTTGAAAATATCCTTTGCCCTTAAATGGCGCCCTTGATACTTGATTAAGATTAGTTTCTTGGAAAGGTTTCTCTTCTTTTAATAAATCTTCATAGATAACAGTTAAAGCAGGTTGACTATACTTAATGGTTGTAATCATCGCAACAACACGATTAATTGAAGGCATCAAGCGGAAGGCAGCCATTGAAAATAAAGCCATTGTGGAGACTAGTTGTGATGTATCTGTTCCTTGAAAAATAATCATTAGCATCGTGATCAAAATAACTGATACGAGTAATGTCTCAATAAATAGTCTTGGAATCTGTTCCAACACTTTCATATAACGACTATTATTGGCCTTTATTTGACTTTGTTTCGTATAGGATTGCACAAAAAATGCTTCTTTGCCAGAGACCTTCACTTCTTTACTAGCTCCCAATCCTTGATTCACCCATTTAATCACCGATCCACTCACGACTTGTTGTTCTTTACCGAGAGTACTGATCTTCTTACGAAAGACTTTAAAAAACAAACATACACTTCCGCCTAATAGAATAGAAGCTATCACCGTTGCTTGAAAAGCTGTCACTAAAAGTAAAACAAAAATACAAATAATCACAAGAGCTTCTGTCAATAATTGGAAGGTCGATAATACGATCCCTTGAAATACTCGCGGCACTTCCTCATTTACATTTCTCAGCAATTCTGCTGAATTACGTTGCAAATGGAACGTATAGGGTTTTGTCAAATATCTCTGTAGCAGTCTTTGTGAAAGTCGCACCTGTTCATTGAGAACAATCCGATACTGAATATAATGAAAGAATAAAAGATAGCTATTTTTAAGCATAAAAATCGATAATAATACCACAGTGGCAAAGATCATAAAAGCACTCGTCGATTGAAAGTGAAGCATATCGTAAAGAAAAGATAACAAAGCGTTTTCTTGAATAACAGACGGATTGGTCATCATCCCTACAAAAGGCACAATCAAACCAATTCCGCCTGTTTCAAAGACCGCGGCCATTATCATCATAAAAAGTAAGATAACCAATTTCTTCTTTGCCCTTTTATTAAACAGCATTAGCAACTTATCAATTGTCGTTCTCAATCTATTCACACCTCTATATTACGTTTAATCGAGCATTCAACACATTCTAGCTGTAAATTCCTAATCAGCTTTCTTTGTAATCCTTCATCTGTAATTAAGCAGATGATCGCCTGGTAGATCTGTTCCTCATCAAAATCTGTTAAGAGTCCTGTTTCTTCCTGTTTGATTTGTTCACATGCCCCGGTAAACTTTGTACTAATAATTGGTTTTGACAAGTACCGTGCTTCCGTCAAGGTAATACAAGAGCCTTCATGTCTGGATGGCTGAACATAAATGTCACATTGCTTCATAAATGGGTAAGGATTAATCTTTGTACCTAATAAAATAAAGTCATCTTCAAGCTGGTGCGCTTCAATTAGCTTTTCGTATTCATGTCTTTCCTTACCATCCCCGATGCAATACCATCTGACTTTAAAACCAACCATTTTTAATTGCGCCAACACTCGAATCGCTAAATCTTGCCCCTTTTCTTTACTAAGCCGTCCAACAGTCAAGATCCTCATGCCATCATATGGATCGCCAAAACCAGTTCCTTGAATCGCCATCTCTCTTACTACTTCTTGTGAAACTACATTGGGAAATACCTCTGTTTTGTATCGAAGTGTAGGCATTAGTTGATCTAATCGAGCTTTTCCTTCATGTGAAACAACATAAATTCTTTCAAATTCCCTATATACCTTTGCCGCAAAAAAGCGATTAAATCCAATTTTTGTTACATCAAAATGTATCCATTGGAATTTCCTTTTCGCTTCGATCTTTCGGGCAATAAAAAAGCTTATCAAGTCCATAGGACCTGCATAAGCGATCGCAATATCATACTCTTTTTCAGCTAATGGTTCATTCCTTAAAAGATATTGATACAATAAAGTGCTATCCTTTGTCAATTTACCTATGATAGAAAAGCCTGCCAAGACGAGGGATTGGATAATTTTTCCCTTTTTAAGAGAGTGCCAAGCAGTTACATGTAATGGATGATGGACGATCTGTTTGATTTGTTGATAGTCTGATATATATGTCACCTTGATATCCTTTGGAATTGATTCAAGAAACCCTCCATATTCTTCCAACAGTAACAGCGTAATCTCGTATTGCTCTCTCGGCATTTGCGTCACCATATTGAGCCATGCCTTTTCGGTACCGCCTACATTCATATTAATCAACATAAAAAGGACTTTTTTCTTCATATTTAATCTCCATTAATCAATTGGTAGAATTTCTCTATTTCTTCTATATTTCCTTTTTTCTCAGCTTCAAGATATGCAATAATATCCTTTTGTAATGGCTTATCTGTTATCAGATTCAAAATTCCTTGACATATCGCTTTCGCATCGATATCGACTACCAATCCATTTTTCTTGTCAATCATTTGGTTGCAAGCAGCAGCAAACCTTGTGGTCACAACCGGGATATTGAGTATCCTCGCCTCTGTAATCGCTAAACCAAATCCCTCTACTCTTGATGTTTGCACATAGATGTCTGCATCCTTTATAAATGGATAGGGATTGGCTTTCACCCCAAGTAAAATAAAATGCTCCGATAATCCCTTTTCGGCTATCATCTGTCTTATCTCTTTTTCTAATGGCCCCTTCCCAAGGACATACCACTTAAAATGAACGCCTGTATCTCTCAGTCTTGCACATGCCTCGATCGCCAATTCATAGCCCTTCTGTGCCGAAAAACGACCAATTGTTAAGATTTTAATCCCTGTAAAATCATCATTATAGCTATCTCCTATTTTTATCATATTCGCAATAAATAAAGGATTGATCATATCATAAATGACCTTCATATGGTTTCTAAATTCAGGAAAGGTTTCAGCTAGTATATCCCTAGCATAATCAGAAACAGCCACAATATTATTAAATTGTTGATAATACTTTTTTTGAAATTCCTTATCTGCTGCTTCCAAGGAATAACTTGCATTAACCCAAGCATATTTTTTCTTTGCTGCTACTTTCTCTGCCACATAAAAGGTGGGAATCCCCTGTGCATAACTAATCGCAATATCATATTTTTTTGGTTGATCTTCAATGACTTTGGAGATAGCTTGCCAGAATATCCTTGCCTTTTGCGGGTTCGTATATTTCTTTCCACGAATTCTCACTGAATACTTGATCCTGGAAACGAGCATCCTCCCATTTGAATGTTTCATTGATTGAATGAATGCCTTCTTTAAAGGAGTCTTTGAAAAAAGCGTATATTTTAAGGGTGGGAGAAGATTGACATCCTTTGGTACTATTTCCTCTAATGCTCCCCCATGGCTAAATAATAAAAGGTCAACAGAGTATCTGGAATAATCCAATAGTGATAGTAAAGTAACTAAGCTTTTCTCCGCTCCAGCACATTCGAGGGAATCGATCACAAATAAAAGGCTTTTTTTCATTTTTATACTTTCCTTTATCATATATTCAGTTTCTAATAAACCATCTTAATTTCCCAATCGGTTACTTTATGTTTGCATTGACTTCCCTATTTTCGAGTGGACGAATTTCTTTTGCTGGTACCCCAGCGTATAAGGTATGGGCCTTACAATCCTTGTTTACCACTGAGCCAGCTGCAATAATACATCCATCTCCGATCGTTACCCCTGGGAGGATGGTTGCCCTTGCTCCAATCCAACATCCCTGGCCAATCACAATTGGTTTTCTGTCAGAATCCCCCACCCTCTTGAATGGCCCTCCAATTTTATGACTTGATGTGCAGATTAACACATCAAAGGCGATCGCTGTATTTTCTTGGATCAATACCTTCTCCCAACTATCTATGAAGACATTATGATTTAGAAAAACACCTTGTTCAATGACGAGATTTTTCCCTCTGAAACTACATCCAGATCTAATATTAGCCGAAGCAGTTCTCATCCCAGCCATTTTATATAATAAAAACCGAATCGATTGAGGAGTAAACATTGATTTTCCAAGCGTATTGACAAACAAATTCCATACGATTAATGAAAGATAATATTTTAGCTTCAGCATCTGCTTATTCCTCTTCTTTTTAAGAATGGGCCCTTTACACCTTCATTTTTTCCTTCACCAATGTTGACGACACTCCTTTCGTATATGGAAAATAGACAATTTCCACCCCTACTTGAGAAAGTTTCCTTTCGACTTCACTAAAAAGAGGGCTCCCCCTCCAGTCATCGCCAACAAACATGACATCAAATTGAATCTGTTCCCATGCTGAAAGCTTATTCCGATCCAATTGCGGAACAGCTTTGTCAACATATTTAATACCTTCGATAATTTCCAATCTTTCATGATAGGGGATTACCGGTGATTTCTGTTTATATTCCTTAACAAGCTCATCAGTACTAACCCCAACAATTAGGTAGTCACACTGATCCTTTGCCTTTCTGAGAATATTTAAGTGTCCGACATGAAATAGATCAAATACCCCAGTCGTATAGCCAATTTTATACGGCTTCATTTCTCTTCTTCCCCCCTTCAAAACAAATTTCAGTGATTCGTTCTACTACTTTTTCACTTGCTTTTCCTTCCTCAAATGAGCCCACTTTCTTAAAAAAGGTATGAAGATCAACATGATAATTTTCTCCGTCAAATGAAGCAATTGTTTTCAGTAATTGTTCTTGGTTCTTGGCAATTCGGAATGGGAGTGCTTTTAGATCGAAATATAGTGAACGATCATGTCGAGTATACTCTTCCAAATCCGGAACATATAAAAAGCAAGGTTTCTGAGTTATTCCGTAATCAAACATTAAGGATGAATAGTCTGTAATTAAAACATCCACAATACTTAACAATTCCTGGACATCATCATATTGGGTTACATTCAACACATTTTCATGAGACTCAAGTTTAGAGGATTCCAAAAGTAAATGAGGATGTAGTTTCACTAGAGCCATCCACTCTCCTCCAAATTTTCTACGAAGTGATTGCAATACACTCGCATAATTTAAATCATAAATCGCCAAATCCTCGTTTTTTCGAAAGGTTGGGGCATATAATACAATTTTATAATGTGTAGGGATTCCCAAAGCAGAGCGTATGTTTACTTGTTTGGTAGGGTCCTCTTTAAGCAGTACATCATTTCTTGGTGTTCCTTGTTCAAAGATTTCTCCCCCATACCAAAAAGATCTCTTTAAAATCGCGGTGCTGTACTGGCAACCCGATAATAAGAGATCACATTTTTGTGAATCCTTTTTTGCCATTTCCACATAATTGGCAGGTAAGCTTGCGATTGCATCCTTCTCAATTTGCTTTAAACGCAGGGAGCTATGCCATGTTTGGATGTAATACTGACCCTTTCTCTTCCTAAATAAATTTGTTGTACGGAAATTCGTAATGATTACTTTGGATGTACATATTTCATAAAAGTAAGAAATGGACATCATCTTAACCTTTCTTATCCCCTTTATATCCTTTATTTTCGTTGGTTCCGAAAAGGCCCAGACAATGTCAAACTTGTCTTTAGGAATATGTTCGATTATATATTCCGTAATATATTTAGGATTACACCCATATTGACTCCCATAATAACTAAAAAAGAAGAGTTTATTCTTTTTAATAGGAAGGAACTGGAAAAAATATTGAATCACGAAGATAATGTGTTTTTTTACTCTCTCAACCAATCGACTCATTGACTTCATCCCCTTCTTTAAAGTGAGAGCGCAGGTTCATTCGTTCCAGCCCAGGTGGCTTCTGTAAGATTCGTACTTTCCTTAAAATCTTCCGTATAACGAGAAAACAGATATTTAGATAAGGATGAATGGTGAATAAAGTTAATTGTCTTTTTAAAGCAACATCTAAATTTACCGCCTTTTTAAATTGAGGATTGTTTTCCTTAATATACGCATAAATTTCTTTCTTTCGTATGTGTGCTTTGTCTTTTCTCCCCTTCATCACTAATAGATTATAGTGAATGAGTGCAGTCTGTATGATCAGTTTATACGATTCTGCTTGCAGTTCTGGGTAATATTGTTCAACAAATTGATGTCTTTCTTTTAAAGCGTCCAAGATATCTAGATTTTTTGGCGTATAGTTGGAAACAATGCTATTTTCTCTTTGGTAGTAGTAACATAGAGGTTC
Organism: Bacillus sp. J14TS2; assembly: GCF_018333015.1. Taxonomy (NCBI): domain Bacteria; kingdom Bacillati; phylum Bacillota; class Bacilli; order Caryophanales; family Bacillaceae; genus Bacillus; species Bacillus sp. J14TS2. The sequence continues at coordinate 85,727 of NZ_BORE01000012.1, forward strand.
GTGAACCATCACATAGGTCTCGACTTGTTGCATGACGTGATGGGCCCAGAATACATCTTCAAATAGTACGCCTTTTTTGAATGGGATATTCTGAATCAGTTGCCTTCTATAAAGCTTTCCCCAAGCGAAATTTTTGACCTTGTCGTTTCTAATTAACTCCGCCATTAATTGATTATTCGTTAAAATGGTTGGAGCGTCTTCCTTTGCATAAAAGCGAGAGTCAGACAATAAATGGTCTTTATAGGCATAATAAAAAGCCGATTGAACAATATCAGCTTTATACAAGGAAGCAGTATTGACTAATGTACGAATCATATGTCTTTGCAGCCAATCATCACTATCGACAAAGAGGATAAATTCCCCGCTAACATATTCCATCCCAGCATTTCTTGCATCTGATAACCCGCCATTTTCTTTATGAATAGAGATGATGCGTGGATCCTTCGCAGCATATTCATCAACAATTTTTCCAGATCGATCTGGAGAGCCATCATTGACTAAAATGATTTCTAAGTTTGGATAGGTTTGCTCGCAAATACTATCAATACAGCGATGGAGATATGCTTCTACCTTATAAATCGGGACAACCACACTTACTTTTGCTGACATATCGACTCCTCTATTTCTTTTTAATTTATTCATTGAATTTCCGGGAGCTTTCACTCCTCTGATTGTTCGTTCTTCCATTTTATAAATTCAATCAAGGTTTTATATTTTTGAATTTCTTCCTTCTCAATGCCAGTTTCTTGCAACTCGTATATAAATTTGACCCATTCTTCATCCAATTCTTGTGATTTTACTCTTTTTGAAGATGATAATAACGAGCGCACATCCACCCCCAATACTTCTGCTATTTTTTCCATCACTTGAATGGAGGGGTTCTGATTAACATTTCGTTCAATATTACTCAAATTTGATTTGGCTATTCCAGCGCGTTCTGCTAGCTCCGTTAGTGTGAGTCCCTTTTGTCTGCGAATCTGCTTGATCTTTTTCCCTATCATATTCGTACCCCATTTACCTGAATGATTCTAAGCATGTTTCAATGTATATTTAAGACAATTTACCACTCTTCGTATTTCTTCTTCAGATAAATTGGTCCCTGAAGGTAAGCAAATGCCCGTCAAAAATAATTGTTCAGATACGCTCTGATTTTGATGTGGATAGTAAGGGACTCCTTCAAATAATGGTTGGAGGTGAAGGGGTTTCCATACTGGTCGTGCCTCAATATTTTCCCTAGCAAGTGATAAAAGGAGAGCCTTTGAAGCAATACCTGTTTCTTTTTCGTTTACTGTAAAGGTTGTAAGCCAACGATTGGAATGAGAATAGGCCAATTCAGGCATCATTTGAATCCCTGGTATCTTCGACAATTCCTGTTCATATCGTGAGAAAACCCATCTTTTGGCTTGAATCCTTTCCTCTAAAACTTCCATTTGCGCTAGACCAATTCCAGCTAAAATATTACTCATTCGATAATTATAACCAATCATACTGTGCTGATAATGAAGAGCAGGATCTCGTGCTTGTGAAGCTAAAAAGCGAGCCTTTTTTAAAGCTGTTAAATCATCGGATACAAGCATCCCCCCACCCGATGTCGTAATAATCTTATTCCCATTAAACGAAAAAATCCCGAATTTCCCGAAGGTACCACTAGGCTTCCCTCGATAACTTGAACCAAGTGATTCAGCTGCATCCTCAATCATCGGCACCTCATATTCCTGACATATCGAGGTGATTTCATCCATTTTTGCGCTTTGTCCGTACAGATTGACGACAATCACAGCTTTTGGAAGCTTTCCAGTATGAGAAGCCTGTTCAAACGCGACTCGAAGGGCATGTGGTGACATATTCCAAGATTCCGGTTCAGAATCGATAAAGATTGGCTGTGCGCCTTGATATAGAATGGGATTCGCACTGGCAACAAAGGTGAGAGAAGAACAAAACACTGTATCTCCTCTCTCCACTTCTAACAAGGCTAGCGCTAAATGAATTGCCGCTGTTCCTGAACTGACGGCAACTGCCCCTTTTACATCCAGATATTGAGCCATTTCCTTTTCAAAAGCATCGACATTTGGTCCAAGTGGCGCTATCCAATTAGATGTAATCGCCTCCTGAATACACCCTAACTCCTTACCAGATAAATGCGGAGGAGAAAGAAAAATTCTTTCGCTCACTTTCGATTGAATCATTTACGCACCTCCATTCATTATTAATATGTGTTAAAAAAGGACCAAGTCGGTTAAAGTTGCTGAAGTCAATCACAAACACTGACATTAGTACATCCTGTACGTCGAAAGTTCGAGACAGGACATGTCGGTACTTGGTCGAAGTATCATTTTTACTGGACTTTTTTAACATCCTTTTTAATCATTGCTGGTACTCCCACTGCTTTACTAAAGGAAGGAATAGCGTGGATGACAGTCGCTCCTGCGCCAATCACAGACCATTCACCGATTTTGATCGCAGGAATAATCGTAGCGCCAGCCCCTACTTGTGCCCCTTCTCCTACTGTGACATTTCCGGTTAGGGTTGAAGATGGAGAAATATGAACATAATCACCCACCTGACTATCATGTTCGATCACTGCATTCGTATTAATAATCGTATGATTGCCAACGCGTGCATCAGCTTGCACAACAGCATGTGCCATAATAACAGATCCATATCCTATTCGGGCTGTTGAACTCACCGTTGCTGTAGAGTGGATCAGTGTGACATATTTGTTTTTTGGCAGTTGCAGTCTGTTTGTGATTAATTGTCTGACCTTGTTATTGCCAATTGCAATAAGAAATTGAGCTTCAGGATACATCTCTAGCATTCTTTTAAAGGCAAAAATGGGGCCAATGTATTGGCCATGCTTTCGTTCCAATACTTGATTTTTATCATCTAACGAAGCAATGATTTCATGATCTGGCTGGGAAGCTACGAGATCATAAATCACCTTACTATGACCACCTTGACCAATCATCACTATTTTCATCCATGTCCCTCTTTCAAAGTAGACTTTGAACCTTTAAATGTCTCCACTGTGACATTCCCCGGTTGACTGACCCCCTCTGATTGGATTACCTTCTTTAAAGTCAACATAAGAATCTTGATATCTAGTAAGAAGGATTGATTCTGAACATACCAAACATCTAATTTAAATTTCTCCTCCCAGCTAATGGCATTTCTCCCATTGATTTGCGCCCACCCTGTCACTCCTGGCCGCACAAGATGCCGCTGGGCTTGCTCCTTTGTGTATAAAGGTAAATATTCCATTAATAACGGACGTGGGCCGACCAAGCTTAATTCTCCTTTTAATACATTCCATAATTGTGGCAATTCATCTAAGCTAAATTGGCGCAAAAGTAAACCGAAACGAGTAAGCCTATCTTCATCAGCTAATAAACTTCCCTGCTCATCCCTTTTATTTGCCATAGTACGAAATTTGTATAGACAAAATGGTTCTCCATTTAATCCTGGTCTGATTTGAATGAAAAAAATAGGGCCGCCTCCTGTCAGCTTGATGACTAGACCAATCAGCAACATGAGGGGAGAAAAAAAGAGAAGCAGGAGGAGAGCACAAATGAAGTCAGTCAGTCTTTTCATTTGGTTTCCACACCTAATTCTCCTTTTTCTTTAACCGTTATAAGTAACCATTTTAATTGAATTAGTTTAATAATATCCTCTAATTTAATGGTTTCACACTCTTCTCCTGCTTGATAGATCTCCTTTAGTAATTGCTTGAATTGCTGTGATGAAAGACTTTCCATTTGCTCCACTTCTCCTTCAAAATTCACTTCATATCAATGGCTTTTTTCTCATAACCATTCGGATTTCGTATTTGCCAATGCCAAGAATCTCTACACATGTCTTGAATGCCTTTTTGCGCACTCCAGCCGAGTTCCCGTTTCGCTTTTGTAACATCAGCAAAACATACAGCAGCATCACCTGGTCTGCGCTCTACGATTTTATAAGGTATCTTTACCCCTGAAGCTTGTTCAAATGCTGTAACTAATTCCAATACACTATAGCCCTTACCAGTTCCCAGATTATAAGGCTCCACTCCTGTTGTTAGCAGCATTTTTTCTAATGCCTTGACATGACCTTTAGCAAGATCGACAACATGGATATAATCGCGAATTCCTGTTCCATCATGGGTGGGATAGTCAGCACCAAAAATAGAGAGCTCCTTTCGTTTTCCAATTGCTACTTGAGTGATATACGGCATGAGATTATTCGGAATTCCTTTTGGGTTATCCCCAATCTCCCCACTTTCATGAGCGCCAATTGGGTTAAAATAGCGTAAAAGGGCGATGCTCCAGTTTGAATCTGATTGATACAGGTCCCTTAACATTCCTTCAATGAGCAATTTTGTTCGTCCATAGGGATTCATTGCCCACAAATTAGCACTCTCACAAACTGGGACTTGCTCAGGCATCCCATAAACCGTTGCAGAAGAGCTAAAAACTAAATTTTTCACATCATATGTCTTCATCATTTCACATAAATAGACGGTACTAATGATATTTGTTTGATAGTAGGATAAAGGAAATGAAACAGACTCTCCTACGGCTTTTAATCCAGCAAAATGAATGACGGCTTCAATGTCATTTTGCCGAAACACAGTTTCTAAAGCTTTTTCATCCAGCAAATCGACTGGATACACCTTAAAGGCTTTACCTGTAATGTCCATCACCCTTCTTAATGATTCAGGATGACTATTGCTGAAGTTATCCAGCACCACTACTTCATAACCTGCTTGTAATAATTCAATACATGTATGACATCCAATATAACCTGCTCCGCCTGTCACAAGAATGGCCACTTTATTTTCCAACCTCCTTTGAGAGGATGTGCCGTCAGCTTCTATAGCCGACTGGTTCTTTTGATCCTCCTTTTTGAACACACTTTTCATTCTTTCTCGATCAATTGATAAAGCTTCTCGATTTCTGTTTCATTCCCATAGTCTGTTTGGATGGTGTTATCGATCAACCGCTTCCTAAGATCCTGATCATCAATCAATCGCTTAACTCCATTGACAATCCCCTCAATCGAAAGTGGTGTCACCCACCCATCAATACCATGCTGAGTTTGACTTTTGGCTGTTGGAAAATCCGTTAACACCACTGGTTTTCCTAGTATTTGCGCCTCACGAATGGTGACCGCTTTTCCTTCATAGCGTGATGGCTGGACGTAAAGATCGCATGCTCGAATATATGGATATGGGTTGACTTTCTTCCCTAATAAGAAAAAATGTTTTTCGAGTCCCAATGTATGAATCAGTTGCTGTAATTCTTCTGCAAGTGGTCCGTATCCGACGACATACCATTCCAGCTTATATCCCTGATTTATTAATTCCCTGCAGGCATGGATCGCTTGATCGATCCCTTTCGCATGGGAAAGGCGTGCTACTGTTAAGAGTATCGTATTCCCAGGCCCCCTCTTAATCTCATCAGGGGTCGCAGCCAGAGCTTTGGCCTTAATCATGGCTGGAGATAAAATGTTTTCAATGACTTTCATGTTGTCCTTATAGTACGGAAATTGCTGTAAAAACGTATTCCCGCAATCCTCGGAAACGGCCACAATGTTATCCAGTCGATTCCACATGCGTTTCTCTAATGTTTTATTTATATGAATATGAGAGTAGTCCGTATGAATCCAACCAATCTTTTTCTTTGCTTTCACCTTTTGACCAATAAAATGATGGGGCCAAAGAAAACTGATCGCCACATCATACATGGGCTCAACCCTCGGTAAAAACGCATTCGTCCATTCCCAACCATACTGAATCGTTAAATAGTCTGGTTCATCCATTTTTTTAAATTTTCCATACAGGGTGCTAAAGGATTTGGCTAACAACCTAGTGATGGCAATCGGAATATAACCTTCTTGGGCAATCTGCTTAATTGACTTCCGAAAAGTTGCATAGCTTGGAACCTCTTGTAAAAGCTGGGGCCCCTCTGGCAAATAGGAGAGAAGTTCCCCTTCATGTCGAAATAGAAGCAGGTCCACATCATATTGTTCATAGTCAATTTGCTGCAGCAAACCAATTAAGCTCCGTTCCACTCCCCCAATTGCGAGATCAAACGAAGTGATTAAGATTTTTTTCTTCATCTTGTTGGACCTCGATCCCATATAAGGCTAACCAATCTTGAATATTGTCTTGAATATGAAACCCTAATTTCTTTATATTTTCTATAATCTCAATGTTACTCAATCTAGGCATAAGCAAGGATGACTGAATCTCTTTCGTCCAGATTTCGATGGATTCATGAAGACTAATATACTTCACTAAACCAAGACCCATGTCGGTTTCTTTGGGAACGGAAGCCGAAGCAATACAAGGCGTTCCTGCACTTTGTGCCTCGATCATCACAATCCCAAACCCTTCGAAGCTGGAGGGAAAGAAAAAGGCATCGAAGGCATTCATCAGTCGAGGAATATCAGCTCTTACACCTAAGAAGCGAATACGTTCGACCATTCCTTGCCTCTGTGCCTCTTCTTCAATACTTGCTCTTAAAGGACCATCCCCTACCAAAACAGCAACAAAACGATCATCCTCTTCTACTAACGTTTTCAATACTTTTAGGAGGAAAAGATGATTCTTTGATTCTGAAAAACGCCCAACATGGCCTAGCAGAACGGCATCGTCGGCCAAATTAAGTTCCTTCAATACACTCTTCCTATTCCATCCATCTTTATTTATATACTCACAAAGGTTAATTCCATTCTTTAATATTTTCACCTTATTATGGTTCCTTGGACCAAATAAAAATGCAGCCGCCTCTTCACTACAACTACATAAATTTGTAGCAAAAAACTTAATGAATAGTTGGAGAATTTTTAACATCAGTTTCTCCTTTAATACACCTTGCTTAGGCCAATTATTACTATGTGAATGGCATATCCTTTTTTTGATTCCACAAATTTTTGCTGCAAATGCTGGTATCCCACTCTGGTAATCTGTATGTGCATGAATCGCAATATATGGATGGTGGGACATGATGTCTCTCAACTTTCGGATATATTTAATTGGACCAATTTCTCCTAGGCTTGGTATATAAAATAATTCACCTCCCAAGGAACGAATCTCTTCATCATAGTCAGCCTGACGATGAGTAATAAAATCAAATTGAATGTTTGCATGATCGATGTTTCTATAAATATTCATTATCAAAGATTCAGTCCCTCCGCGCCCCATGGCACTGACAACGTGCAGGATTCTTTTTGGTTCTTTCTTCTCCATTCTCCTACTCCCTTCCAATTTAGGGGATACCTCGACTTCCTTAAAAAAAGTTCAAAATATTACTTTTATATATGGTTTGTAAATTAATAACATTTTCATAGAAATAATATAAAAAGTAGCAAACAATAAGAGAAAAGTAGATAACTCTTTGGTCTTCTTTTCTAAATAGCTTTACAATCCAGGAAATTAAGATTAGTTGATACAATGAAAAGTAAATTGAAAACCTTGCGAAAATCCAATTTTGTGTTGAAATAATCATAAAAACAAAGCCAATTAAGGCCATATTGACTATATAATCACTGCTTGGAAAGATTTCTCGAAGCTTATCTCTACCAAGAAAAGCAATCAATAATGGTACTGCATCAACGACAACACGAACAGTATTCGCCCCACCTTCATGAAACTCCGAATAATGTCCATATTGGCTATCTTCAATGGCTGTAAATAATAGATCTGAAAATTGCTCATAGCCTACGACAATAATGATAGAGAAAACTAATAAAATATAGGTCGCTTTTGACCATGCCTTATATCTGACAATAAAGTAAATGGGGATTAGTATGAGTGCACTCTGATGAAAAGTGGAAGCAATCAGGACAATAAGAAAATACCTTAACCACTTTCCTTCCATTAAATATTTTGTTCCTGTAAAAATGATCGCCGCAGCTAAAAGTTGTCTGATGCCATTCATGGACACAAGAAATAATCCACCAGTAATATAAACATACGTACTGATCTCAAACAATCTCGAATATTTAGCTAAGACACCTACAATTAAAACATTCGTCAACAGGGCTGTTGTAAAGATCATCATTTGCGGATCATCTGAAATCTTCTTTAAAAGCATTTGTAGAATGCCAAATCCGATATCCTTTTGAGATAAAATATACTCCCATGTAAATTCATTTGTTTCGTAGATCGATTTATATACGTACGTATCACCAATATTGCTTCTTAATCCTGATACAATGACTAATAAAAATAAGCTACCAAACATTAAAGATTTATTTAATTGAATTGGAACCGATGATAATGTTCCGAACACTGGTTTTGCAAAATATCTGGAAAAAAGCGAAAAAAAATATACTAAGGCAAAGTTGATCCAAAGTACCGTCATAATTGCTCCTTTATATTCCTGCTTCGTATATACTTCTCATCTCGATGCTGATAATACCTCTTCACTATAAACCTTGGGGCAGCCCCTACAATAATCGGCTTAAAGATATATACATAATATTTCAGCGGGAGCTTCAATCGATAACACCCTCTCAATATGAGAAAAGCATGATCCAAAGAATAGTTGAATTTCCTTCTTTTTAATGCGTTTCGATCTTCCTTCACTTTATATAAAGCTTCCTGTAAATTGTACCCCCTATAACCAGCAGCAAAAAATCGGATCCACAACTCATAATCCTCTGCCCTTCTCGTTCGTTTTGTTACGCTATACCCGTTTAATTGTTCATAGCCCTCTTTCCGCATCATGATCGTCGCATGCATAAAGCTCTGATTCATCGGGAGATCTTCTTTTTGAGGTTCTAATTTTCCAATTCGAACCACTCTTTCTCCATGTTCATCAAAAGGAATCATCCCCGCACCCACGAGCATATAGTCAGGATGCTGATCCAGAAAAGCAACCTGCTTCTCTAATCTTTCAGGCACTGATAGATCATCACCATCTTGTCTCGCGATATATTCACCCTGCACAACCTTAAGACAATGGTTTAAAGTAGCAGCAAGTTTTAAATTCTTTTCATTTTTTAGTAGTTTAATCCTGTTCGGATATAATGTTGCATACCGCTCTGCGATTTCATAAGAATGGTCTGTTGAGCCATCATCGCAAATAATAAATTCCCAATCTGTATAGGTTTGATGAAGAATGGACTCAATACTTTGTGGTAAGGTTTCCGCACAATTGTATATCCCCATGATGACAGAAACCTTTGGATGGTCATTGGGCATTGCGAATGTTCCCCCTCCTGTTCGTTAACTTATCCCGATCTAATAATATATAGTGCCATAAGGTCGTTTGATTAAAATGACTGCGAGAGAATAGGTAGGCACTCCTTCCCATTTCATCGCATAATTTTTGATCGAAAAATAACTTTTCCATTGCTTCCTGAAGTGGTTTAATTTTTCCCTTTTCTACCACCAACCCTGTCACATCCTGTTTCATGGCATTCGTGGGACCAGGTATATTAGTCACGATCACAGGCACTCCCATGATTTCAGCTTCAATGACAACACTGCCAAAACCTTCACGATAACTTGGTAAAATAAAAACATCCATTGTCGCATAATACTTTTCAATTTCATGGATATATCCGCAGTAAATCACATTCTTACATTGCTTCGACCATTCATAAATACCCGCTTCTATCGAGTTTATTTGATCTTTCGGTCCGGCAATAAGTAATTTTACATTGTTAGCTTTTTCATTCATCTTCTTAAAGGCATGAAGCAGCTCATTTATCCCCTTATCTTTATTTATTCTGCCAATAAATCCATAAACGAAATCATTCTCAAGGATTCCATAACGCTCTCTAATCTCAGCTTTCCAGACTTCCTTTTGGTGGATATCAAACCTCTTTGTATCAACACCGTTTGCACTTCCGTTCCAAATAACTCTACTTTTTATCGATGAATATAACCCCTCTTTCCTTCCAAATAGTAAATTCCCATGACTATCTGGTTCAATCTCTGTTGAAAACTGACAGGTTACCTTTTCTATCCTCTTTAACAATTGCCTCATCCATCCTTGGTACCCGACATAGCGAATTCCCCATTGACAATAAAGGCGAACAGGTATCTTAGCCATTCTGGCGGCAATGGATGAATAAAATGCGGCGTTCGGTGTTGAATATTGGACAATATCATATTTCTCCACTTTGAAAATTTTATACAAATGCCAAATACTTTTGAACATCCCAATTCCCTCAAATCCACGATTCATGGCTACTGGTCGGTATTGAATACATTTCGGTAATTCCTTCGCCAAATTTGAATCCGGATCGCAAATAACCGTGATATGATAGCCATTTCGGCTTAGGAACATTAACTGGCTGATCAAAAAACTCCTTACAGTAATGGAGGTCGTTGTGACAACACAAAGTTTTTTATTCACATTTCTCACCTAATAGTTTTTATTTTATAAAGTGAAACTTCATTCAGTGGTTTTTTTCATCCCCCACTGAATTGGTAAGGATCAAAGGCTAAATTCGCAACATCCTGTTGCCAGACTCAAACGCGACGTCCTGTCGCTTTGTCTGCACTAGTACATCCGATACGTCGCTACGCCCTTTGTGACCTGCGTCCTGCAAGCCCGATACTGGCAGTTGTCCCTCACTTACCTCGAATTCTTGAAGTCGGGGGCTTACTGCCAGTTAATTCGAGATAAATCAAAGCCAACCATTTTAACCTGAATAGGACATCAATGGCTGAGCTTCTGGAATCAATTTATTATTAGCTAAGTCAATTAAGCGTTCTTTTAATACCACTCGATCCATCCCAGAATACGTTGCAATTAGCTCCTCTATTTCAACAATATAAAGTTTCGCCGTCTTCCCAACATAAATATTCGGGTATACCTGTTGCTCACGGATTTCATCTACTTTTAATAGTTCTTCAAATAATTTTTCCCCGGGTCTAATACCGGTAAATGCAATCTCTATTTCCTCCGAAGAATAGCCTGAGAGTTGAATTAAGTTTGTCGCTAAATCTACAATTTTTACGGGTTTTCCCATATCTAACACAAAAATTTCTCCCCCATTTGCCAATGCGCTTGCTTGAATGACGAGTCGAGAAGCTTCCGGGATGGTCATGAAATATCGAATCATATCTGGGTGGGTAATGGTAATCGGCCCCCCTTTTCTGATTTGCTGTTTAAATAATGGAATCACACTGCCACGACTTCCGAGCACATTTCCGAAACGAACGGTTACAAACTTGGTTTTGCTTTTTTGATCCAGATCTTGAATCACCATTTCAGCTAACCTTTTACTTGCCCCCATCACACTTGTGGGGTTCACCGCCTTATCTGTTGAAATCATCACGAATGTTTCGACACCATGCCAGCTGGCTGCTTCTGCTACATTTCTTGTACCAATTATGTTGTTTTTCACAGCTTCCTCCGGATTTCTTTCCATCAAGGGCACATGCTTGTGGGCGGCCGCATGGTACACAACATTAGGTTGGTATGTACTCATGACCGACATCATCTTTTTTTCATCTTGTAAATCAGCAATTTCCGTTAGAAATTCAATTGGTTCATGCCTGAATCTTTCTTTTAATTCCAATTCAATCGAATAAATGCTGTTTTCCCCATGCCCTAATAACACAAGCCGTTTAGGATTAAATTGGGAGATTTGCCGACAAATCTCAGAACCAATCGATCCGCCAGCACCAGTAACTAGGACAACTTTATTCGTTATATCTTTTGAAATACTCTTGAGATCTAAGTCAACAGGTTCCCTTCCCAATAAATCCTCCACTTGCACATCACGAAATTGATTTACCGATATTTTTCCGCTCACAATATCCTCCAGTTTAGGTAAAATTTGTGTTTTGACATTGGTTTTGGCACATTCTTGGAAGATCGTATTTAATCTCCGTTTATTTAGTGAGGGAATTGCAATAATGACATGTTCTATATTTAAATCTTCGATCACCTTCACGAATTGATAGATCCCACCGAATACCGGAACACCTAAGATGTCAAGCTGTTGCTTTTTTATATCATCATCAATAAAAGCAACGGGAAGCAGCTCAGCATCCTTGCTTTTCAATAATTGCCTCGCCACCATCGCTCCCGCTGATCCAGCACCAATAATAAGGGTTCTTTTTTGCTTATCCATCCTGTTCAAATAACGATCCCGATAGATTCGCCAACAAAATCTAGATCCACCTATCAACAACAGATGAAGTAAGCAAGTGACAGCGAGAAAGCGGAAGTTTATTTGCTGAAAGAAGATTTGTTGGATTCCCCCTGCCGTTAATAAGGTAAATAGCGCTACTTTAAAAATAATGATTAATTCACCAATACTCGCATATTCCCACGATTTTCTATAAAACTTAAAGATATACGAATATAGATAATGGCTTAATAATATAGAAAGAGAACTGATCATAATGGGGTAGGCAAACACAGAAAACATAGGACTTACTAAGAAACCACCTAATAAAATAGCTGTCAAAATAATGACAGTATCTATAACCATAAACATCGATAAACGTTGAACATAACTCATCCAATCCCTCCTCGTCTGCTGTATACTTTTGGGTATTTTTAAAAATCTTAATGACATGGTTTTCTAAAAAACCACATCATTAAAATCTTTAAATTGACTTGGGCATCTAACCCGCCCTCACATCACACTACCGACAACTTGTGTCTAAGGTCTTTCAACCCACAGTATGATCGAGTGCCTCCATTGATAGTGGGAAAGAGACATCCCCAGACTAAAATTCTTAATAACGAACATCTTCTCCAAAAAGTAATCATGAGGAGGAACCTCACGAAAATTTGTTCATTTAGACCATTGTCGTTGATTAACCCGTTTTTTCATTAAAAATAACACCGATAATTCTCGCATTTGCAAAATCTAGCACTTTCTTTGTCTCAACCGCTGTTTCAATCTTTGTTTTATCTTGTCGAATAACTAAAACAACCCCATCGCTTAGATGCGCAATGATTTTTGTATCGGTTACGTCCAAAACACTTGTAGAATCCAGTAACACAATATCATATAGCGATTTCGCCTTTTTTAATAAGTGCTGCATTCTTTCAGAGGCGAATAACTCCGCAGGATTATAGAGTACTGCACCGCTTGTTAAAATATCTAAATTTGTAATTTGCGAATAATTCACAGCTTCTTCGAACGTTGAATTTCCTAAAAGGACATCTGTTAACCCAACATTATTCGCTACTCTAAAAATATGATGAATACTTGGATTTCTTAAATTACTATCAATCAAAAGAATCCTTTCTTTCTTTTGTGCCATCGACACGGCGATATTAGCTGCAGTCGTCGTTTTTCCTTCTTGCTTATCAGGAGAAGTAATTAAAAGGGTCGTGCTCCCCATCTCGCCATTTATAAATTGAATATTGGTGCGAATGGTACGAAATTGTTCCGAAATAACAGATTCAGGATTCGTGTACGTGATTAAATTCACTCGTTTTTCCAACTCTTTGCTTTTATTTAGAACCAATTGAGTCACCTCTTATTTTTAATACCATTCGCATATTTTTCTTCTTTCTCACATTCTTTTTACTCATTTTGGAAATACTTCCAAGGACCTGAATACCAAGGATGGACTCGACATCATGCTCTGACTTAATGGAGTCATCTAAGGAATCAAGCAAAAAGATCAGCCCTAACCCAACAATAATTCCGGAAATAAAAGCAACCACTAACAGCTTATTTTGATTATCTTGGCTAACTGGAACAGGATTGGCCTTTGCCTCCGAAAGAATCCTGATATCTTCAAACTCAATAATGCTTGGTATCTCTTTTTTAAATACTTTTGCCGTTGTATTTGCAATATCTGCTGCTGTTTGCGGATTTGCATCTGTCACACTAATTTCTACAACCTGGGAGCCTTCGATATTTGTTACCTCGATTTGTCCAGCCAAGGTCTTTGCTGATCTATCCAGCCCAAGTTCATTGATCACACTCTCTAAAACAATCGTATCCTTAATAATCACTTGCAGAGTATTCCGGTATTCACTATTAGCATCAATAATAATATTGGTAGAAGTTTCATATAATGGCGCTGTCTTATTTTGACTACTATAAAACCAACCAGCCATTGTCGTTAAAAACGTAATGATCAAGATGATCCAAAAACGCCGTTTGATCACTCTAAGCAATTCTTTTATATTGATTTCTTTTGCTATTCTCCTGTCCGCACTATGCATTTGACCGAATTTATCCATAAAGACCACCTTTACAACAATCGTTCCTAATAAAGAACGAATCGAGTTAAAAAAATAAACTTGCTTATAGATTTATATGAGTGGCTGCCTTTAACCATTCTACATTCATGATGGTTCTTTATAAAGAACATGTCAATAGATATTTATAATAAAATAAATATACTTTAGTAATTGTTCTTTGTGCCTTCAAAGTTCAACCTTTGGTGATGGTTTCTTTTTTGTTTTTCTCCATAGCCATAAAAAGGGACGTAATGGAAAATAGAGAAAATGGAATTTAGTTGGTAAAGCCAATGTCTCGGCATCCGTATAGTAAGGATATAATGTGCTTAATAGATAAAAAGTCTTTTGCCTGTTGGGCATTAAGGAAAATAAATGTTTTGCGTGATATTCGGCCACCTCTTTTGGCACTGGATCTGAATGTAAATGAACCATTTTTTCTACATAATAAACGGCTCCTTCAGCTAATTTTAGCGGTCGTCTTCCCTTAAAAAATGACCTCATCTCCTCAGTGATATTTGTCTTCAGCAACTGTTGCGAAAGAATTAATGATTGACCTCCAACTGAACAGACTTGATATTTTCGAAGCTGTTTAAGAATTCTTCTCCAATCTAATCCTTGTTGTGTAAGTTTATGGATATCCACAAGCCAGCGCAAACGTGACCAACCATGGCGGGCACCATGTGTGACAAGAAAAAAGAATAAGTCTTCTTTACTTAACATGTATACAACACTATTTGTCAGCAAACTTCTTCTTTTTCTGTCCCATAATTCAGCAAAGCTCGGCTCTCTACTAGGAGCGGGATTTAACCGCCAATGAATTTCGATCTTTGTCCCTTGGATAGGGTGATAATAAGTAAAGTGATGATGTCGCCATTTCCAGTCATTTAATAATGATTGAATATATTCATCCTTTTGATAGCCTTGTGCAATCAGCAGGTTCTCTGTCTGTTCAAGCTGATGAATGGGAATAAGAACATCCAAATCTCCGGATGTACGTTTTGATATATCCCCATATAAATCTTCTGCTAATAGGGGCCCTTTTAAAAATAGAGAGCGGATTCCTTTTTCTTTAAATAATTGGCCAAGTCCCTCAATTTCAGCACATAAATGGAGCATTCGATAAGTGTTCTGTTTAAATAGGTTTGTAAGTGTTGTTTGGACGTTTTCTGGAACCCTTGGGTCATCCTTTATCTTCGTAGCTAGTAATGGATAGAGACGATGATGGATCGCTAACTGAACGAAAAAATCCCAGTCAATCGCTTGAAACTTTTCCCAGTCTATCTCCTCATTATTTTGTTCATTAACCCATTCCAACATTAATTTTAATTCTTGAGGAACATTTCCTAAATCAAGTTTCTGAAGTTTATTCATAACTTTCCCTCTCAACTGATTGATTGCTTATGTTTTTCGCGAACATACTAACAACCGTAAATTTCTCCATTCCTTCTGCGCCAGAAATATAAATAGAACCGCTCCTTAACCATGCATGGGCAATCAGCTTTCCAACCTCATCTCTAGCAGTCCCCAAATACAGCGTGCTATCGATGCCCCGTTTCTCAAGCATTTTCATCCCAGCTATCGCTTTCACAAGACATTGACTTTCCCATAATGTATATTTGCTCATAATCTGGATGGCATTGGAGATATTTTTCAAGATTTGGGTGTTTGATTGGATTGGATGATAGGTCGTTTCATCCATATGATTTCCTAATGTAGAAGCGACCTTTGAGAATGGGATGTTTTTCAGCATTCTTGCCCATCCTAAATAAATATACGCTTCAATCAAAAGAAATCCTGTTTTTGGATGTAAACGCAAAAACGTCATCAGCTTCGTAAAGACTCTCATTCGACATTCTCCTATTTTTCGGAAATCCTTTTAACCAGATCTTCCTCTAATAAATGGCTTATAAAAGCTTGAACCTGTTCTTCACATTCTTTCGTTTCCACTTGATAACGAGTAAGCAGAGATGTAATGATTTGCTTAATAGAAACTGGTTCTTTCATAAGTTCCCAAATTTCTCCGCCAATCTCACCTAGATTATAGTATTTTCCATTATGAATACTTAGCATCACTTTCTCATCACCCATATTGCTAACAATATTTCCTTCAACTTGAACAACTGCTTGATCAAGAGACCATTTTGTCGTTACCATTTCTCTTCACTCTCCTTACGAATAGTCTTTAATATCAATGTTGTTAATTTATCGGCTGTAAATGAATGAGTTGGTCGCTGGATTTGGTATAGCTGAGTACAACTCGCGATTCTTGTCATCAGATGAAAATGCCATTCTTTTAACCCAAGATGTGATAGTAAAAAATTCCGGTACGTATGCTGAAACAAGGTTTGTAATCGTTGCAATTTTAGAATAGGTTCCATAACTACTTGTTGACGATTTGTTTTTACTAATTCAAATATGCCGGCCAATGGCAAAGGGGACGTAGCAAATTGAGTAGAAACAGGAATTGCAAATTTGCTTTCTCTTTGGAAGATAGGCCGATATCCCTCCGTCCCCATTCCGAACGCTTCCAAGCTTTCTTGCCAAAGTTTTTGCTGTGGATATGTGGGGGAAACCACAGGAATATTCTGCTGGGTAAAAGTGATTGGTATAACATCATCTGTTAATAACTGAAACCCTTGGTGCAAAAAAGCTGAAGCAAGCGTTGATTTACCTGCCCCGGAATCGCCGATAATTGCATAAGCCTTGCCATTAATGGCAAGTGCACTTCCATGTAATGGTAAAACCCTTCTTTGCAAAAGTAGTGCCCCCATACATGAGCCAAGAATATACAAGCGGACATGGTCTTCATGGGCATGCTGCAACGGTGATACGGTAATTTTATTTCCATCTTGAATACAATAAATGGCTGTATGAGGGATGTGAAATAGCACTTTATTTTCCACAACTTTGAAATAGCGATTGTCCCCCTCAGCGTTATTCCACACTTCTGTTAAATCTCCGATTTCAATGGAAATCGTCACTTCCTCACTTTGCTCGCCAATTTGACGCAACTCTGGCAATGGGAACTCACTTCGTACATGCATCCCAAATGCTTTATAGACAACTGGATTAAATGTAATAACCATTTTTCCTCCATGCTACTGAAATTTTGTGTTGTAGCCCTTATCCCTTTTTCAAGTTATAAGGGCTCCTTAGTAAAGCCCTTTTTCTCTTAAGTACGTGTTTATTACACCCCTTAAGTAGTTAGAAGGTTGTAATTAGAAGCTAAAAGACACTTAACTATCATAATGAACCGTGTCTTCTGGATCTGGATCCGGTTGAACTGCATCTGGAATGGATAATCCGGGACCCGCCATCGTCATTCCAATTGTTAGAACTTCTAATTTAGGCTCTTGCCAACTTTTTTTCATCCTCTCACCTCCTTCGCATTAAATGGTCTGGATAAAACGATGTAAGATTAAACTTCGCATAAGCACCTTAAATTCAAATTGGAACACCCATGCATCTTTTGGCTTTTCTTTCATAATGGCTAAACACGACTGAATAACATCTTGATCAATCATCTCTTGCAGGATGGGACTTTTTTGTAATTGCTCTATATCCCTAATAAAATTCCCCCAAATGGCTTTCATTCGATGGACACCATCTGCTCCTTGAATCCCTTTTGTTGTCCGATTTAGACGAACATCATCAGGCAAGTACCCCTTCATAGCTCTTCTAATTAATGATCGATCCATACCTTTTTGAACATATTGACTTTCAGGCAATGACAAACAAAAACGAACAACCCGTAAATCATTAGTTGGATCACGATCAACGACTCCGTATTTTAGGGATAACTTAGTTCCATATGTACCTGTCGTATTCCAGTAAAATAATTGTTGATATTGTTCGGAGCGAATCTTGTAAATATCTGTCTCCAACTTCCCCTGCGGATCAATATTTTGGGCTTGAAGTTTTTCGTGCACCTGGGTCTTCTTAGCAAAAGCTTTATTGATAAACACCGGAAAGGTCGATGTATGATTAAACTTGCTTGGATAAATTGTAGGAAAAGCTTTATTCCCAATTCTCTGGATCATGCTCTTTCTTCCTATGCCTGAATTTTGACTAAACAACTGAATTTCAATGTATAGCCTCCACCATTTCATTTTCTTAAATAATCGGGCATAGTAATCCCAAATCGGCCCCCAAGAAATGGACCAGTTGCCCCTTTGCCCTGTTAAAAGCACACCAATTTCCCTTTGATTTGCTTCTTCATAAATTCCTTTTAACCAATAGGTATTTTCAAAAAATTTATAAGGCATTTCTAAGAGATCAAGCCAATCATCAATTTCTGAATAAGGGTGGCGATCATGAAAACTTACATAGTTTGGAGAAATATTGCCAATATGCTGGACAATTGATTCGATTTGCGGACGTTCATTTGCAACCCTACTCCTTGGTGTCCAATCTTTAAAATCCTTTACAGGAACATAGCTAAAAGTATGCAGCCTTTTATTTTTTGTCTTTAAAGTCTTTGCCGCCATACTTGCAACAGAACTAGAATCCAATCCTCCACTTAGATGAGCACCTACTTGACGAAAAGTTCGTAAACCTCCATTGACTGCGCTTAAGAAAACATCGCGAAAAGCCTCTTCATATTCATGATCTGACTTTAGTCTTAATCTTGTATCTTCTGGTAATGTGCAATAGCGACTAAGTGTAAGCCGATCATCTGTCACAGTAATGGAATGCGATGGTGGGATTTGAAATATATCCTTATACACTGTTGAGGCTGAATCAACTGAATCGACCAAACCCGGATTTGCCAGAAATTCTGCGATCCATTGTTCATTTAGCTTCTTTTGTATGAAAGGTATAGTAAATAATGGCTTAACGATTGTGCAGAAAATAAATTGATGATGTTGATAAGCATAATAGAGCGTTCTTTTTCCTGAGTAGTCCCGCGCCCCAAATAGCTTTCTTTGTTTTTCATCCCAAATGATAAAAGCAAAATCTCCTACCAAAAATTTTGGAGCATCCTCGCCCCACTTATGATATGCCAATAAAATCAATTGACTATCTGTAATCTCTTGACGGTCTTTATGATGGATTTGTAATCGTTCAAATAATTCTTGGCGGTTATCAATAATCACATCTGCTGTAATGGCCAGTTGCCGTTGAGCATCATAAAACGGTAACGACTCTCCAATTGATTCAGGTGTTATCCACTGAGCATGACATCCAAGAAAGATAGAATCCTTTTGCCATGTCTGGATATCGTCTGCTGGAAACCGCTCTAATTCCTGCATGATCCGATTGCCATCATCATTTAATAACGGTCCCTGCGATTGACGAAAAATTCCAGCAATGGCACTCATCTTTTTTCCTCCTTGTAGCATATGTTTAAGCATTTTTTATCAAGAAAAACCGAATAATCTTATTTTATAAGTTTATGATTGTTCTAGTAAAAAGCACAGTTTTGTTCTTCATAAAGAACGATTAACATAAAATTATCATCAATTATTTTTCTTGTCAACTAGTTTTTCAAAATTTTTTTTATTTTCTCTTATCCGCTGTTAGGGGATTGAAGAAAACAGCATAAAAAAAAACGACTCTGCCTTCACATTTTGAATGACAGAGTCGTTTTTTACTTTCAATTGATTGCAATTGTTCCCTCAGTTTAAGGGAGCATTTACAGATTTACTTTTTTACCTTCGGCTTGTGATTGTGCAGCTTTTTCATTGATAGCAGTTAGAGCAAGTACATCCTCTTTTGTAATGGAAGGTGTTGTGCCCTCTAGAATCGATGAGGTCCACTGTTCCATTGGCATTGGTAAGGCTTCCGGTAATTCCGGTGTTTGCCAACCCCTTTCATTCAAATGACTGCTTTGAATACGAACATTTCCTTCCTCAATCAGTAAAACCCCTTCTGTCCCGTATAATTCTAATTGGAAGGGACTTCCAAAGGAAGTAAATCCAGATTCAATGATCCCCATTGCGCCAGATTCATATTCAACTAAAACAGCTGCATTATCATCCACATCAAATACTTTTGATTGTTGCAATTGAGCTTGTACAGCTTTTGCAGGACCAGCTAAGCGATTGGTTAAATAGATCGGATGAGCACCAAGATCCATTAGGGATCCACCGCCGGCTTGTTCTTTATTAAAGAATCGCTCAGGTAACCACCCTGTTTTTGCGCCATTTTGTCCAACACCGCCATTATGCGCGAGACGGCAACGAATAGTTGTCAGTTTTCCTAGTTTACCAGAATCCAAAGCTTCTTGTGCATACAGATAATAGTTTTCTGTTAAACGTGGAAGCGACAACGTTAATTTCACATTATTTTCTTCCACTGCTTGATAAATGTCTTCACAATCCTTCACATTGAAAGCGAGTACTTTTTCAGTGAAAATATGTTTCTTATTTTTAGCGGCTGCTACAATAATGTCTTTATGTAGATTCGTAGGTGTGCTGATAATCACTGCATCTATATCAGGATTAGCCAACACTTTATCAATATCCGCTTCAAAAGGAACATTTAATTCTTTGGCCCACTCTTCTCCTCTTTCTCTTTCCTCATCCCATATCAATTCGATCGATACGTTTGGATTTTCCTTTGCACTGTTTGCATAATCATTTGCATGTACATGCCATCTACTTAGTAATGCGACTTTAATCAAAGTTGACACTCCTTTTTTTATAAATGTTTACCCTTCCATCTTATAAGAAATAGTAGAAAATTGATAGTAAAAACTATTAGTTCAGTTCAAAAAGGAGATAAAAAGGAACAAGTCGGTTAAAGACGCTGACGTCCTGTCAGCAACACCGACACTAGTACATTCTGTACATCGAAAGTTCGAGGCGGACTTGTGCGTCTTGTACTGACTTCTATGTTGCCCACAGGACTTGGACTGTTTTAGTGGAAGATCTTTTCTCCTAATGCGTGAGCGAAAGAAAATCTTCCCTGAATCCGCTTCACACGATGGAAACCGAGCCGCACAGAAACAAGCTAACGAGCTTGCACATGTGTGGTGACTGCGACGTTTGACACAGGATGTGTCAGTATTAAGTATTTAGTCGAAGATCATTTATCTCAAGTGTCATTTTCACCGGATTTTTTGAACATTCTCTATTATAATGGCGTAATAAATCCATGTTGACTAGCCGTATGTAAATCTCGCCAAATTTTATTCAAGGAGGACGTTTCCATAACAGCATCCATTCCTAAATATCGCAACAGGGTATCAACCCCTTGCATCATCATTTGTAGATCCTCTTTACACATTTTACTAAATTGGTTCATCTCCTTTTCAGAGAGGCTGTTCCCTTCTACATGGAGATTCCATAATTTTTCGATTTCTCTATAAAATATATCGACCTTTTGTTGAAAAATGGTTTCCTGCTCAGTCAATAGAAGATCTACAGGCTCAAATTTTGTATCCCCATTCTTTATTCGCCTTTTTACAATCTTTCTAGCCTCTTGATAAAAATGCTCCGTAATCCCGAGACAAACCGACATAAACGATGATTGCGAAAAAGGTAGAAATGGGAAGGTATGAACTGGTCCCGAGTATTCATTTTGCGGAACATCCAATTTAAAGGTATATTCCTCTGAAACTAACGCATTCCTTACTCTCATAGTATGGCTGCCTGTTCCTCGCAAACCTAGAGCATTCCAATCCTCGATGATCTCTACTTGGTGCGGCATGAATATAAAGCTAAGCATTTCGCCTGCTTCTGTCAAACTATTGGCTGTATAGAAAGAAGCAAAAGGAGAACCACTGCAATATTTCCACTCTCCACTTACGATATAGCCTCCATCTATTTTCCTTGCTTTTCCATTGGGGTACCCACTGCCTGCAATAACCGCCTGCTCATTTTTAAATAATTGCGCAGCCAACGACTTTTCAATAGTGGGAATAAACATGCCGCCGCCTGAGCCAATCGCTGTAAGCCAGCCTAAATTCCCTTCCATTTCTGATACTTTTTGGAATACCTGCAAAGCAGCCGGTAGATCCAGCATTCTTCCGCCTAGTTCTTTCGGAATAAATAATTTAAATAATCTTTCTTCATATAACCATTGCAATAAACCCTCAGGAATTGCTCCTGAATAATCAATATACATTGCCTGACTTCTCACATCATCGACCAAGGCCTTGCTATACATATCAGTCCACCAACCCATTACTCTTTTTTCTTCGGTACGAAATCAAAAATTTGATGTTCTTCAAATGTTTCCACGACTCGTTCTAACCATTCAAAGTACTCAAAAACATATTCCAATTTCTCAAGATCTTCCCTTGCTAATTCTATCACATCTTCACTTGTTTGTTCGTCTTCAAGTAAAGTTTTTAATTCAGCAATGGACTTTTTGATTGAAATTTTGTGGACGGAGATGGATCCTTTCCATTTCGTTGAAAACAGATCTATAAAACCTTGATACCAATCTTCTTCTACTTGATATAAATCTTTTCTTACACCTTTTTTCCAAACCCTCTCGACCATTTTCAAATCTGATAATGCTCTTACAGATGTACTCATACTTGTCTTACTCATCCCTAATTCTTCCTTCATCTCATCAAGGGTGATGGGCTTACGCTGAAAAAACATCATACCGTAAAGTCTGCCTGCTGAGGGGGTTAGTCCATATAAATGAATGTTTTGGGCAATGGTCTCAATAATTCTCTCTCTCGCTTTATCAAGCTGTTCCATACCTTCCATCTTATTCACATCCTAAGTGCATGATAATTTATAAGAATTTTTCATTATACTTCAATCAGTGGAGGTGTTTTTTCATCCCAACTAATTTCAGAAGATCAAAGGCTAAATTCGCGACGTCCTGTCGTTTCGCATGCACTAGTCGTAACCTTTGTGACCAATATCCTGTTGGCCTGAATCAGGCTTTTACTGGCTGTTGATCCCACCTACAATTCTAGGTTTTTCCATGGATCAGTTAATACGTGATAAAAGTAATTAAGCCTTTTCCATTTTAGCAAAACTACTTTAATGTCTCTACTTTATTATAATCATAGTAGGAAAGTAAAGATTCACATAGATAAGGAAACGGCAGGAAACAGGAGGATGTTTAAGAAAACCACGCGTTTGCTTTGTACAGTTTATTCTGTACGTACAAAACCACCAGAATGAAGAGGTATATGCTCTTTGTTATTTCTCTGATCTTTCCTTAACATTGTATAGGTAACCAAAGGGGGAACACTATGGGAAACAAAACTATAGAGATTAAGGTAGAAAAATTAACAAAGGTGTTTGGCAAGCATCCAAAACGAGCCGTTCAACTGCTAAAGGAAAATAAATCGAAAGATGAGATTCTGCGTGAAACAGGAATGACCGTTGGAGTTAACCAAGCTTCGTTCGAAGTGGCCGCAGGAGAAGTATTTGTAATCATGGGTCTTTCTGGGAGCGGAAAATCCACACTCATCCGATTGTTGAACCGTTTGATTGAGCCGACATCTGGTAATGTTTGGATTGATGGAGTAGATATTACCACGATGAATAAAGAACAGTTACGTGAGATTCGTCGCAAGAAAATGAGTATGGTTTTCCAGAAATTCGCTTTACTTCCTCACAAAACAATCCAACAAAATACCGAATATGGTCTAGAAATACAAGGTGTCGATAAGGAGGAACGTGCCCAAAAAGCTCGTGAATCGTTAGATTTAGTCGGCCTTGGTGGCTATACGGATAAATATCCAAATGAACTTTCAGGTGGAATGCAACAACGTGTAGGATTAGCACGGGCCCTCACAAATGACCCCGATGTTTTATTAATGGATGAAGCTTTCAGTGCGCTTGATCCCCTGATTCGTAAAGATATGCAGGATGAGTTATTAGATTTACATGAATCAGTTGGAAAAACCATTATTTTCATCACCCATGACTTAAACGAAGCTTTGCGCATCGGTGACAGAATCGCACTAATGAAAGATGGAGTAATCGTACAAATTGGTACTGCTGAAGAAATATTAATGAATCCAGCTAACGATTATGTAGAAAGATTTGTTGAAGATGTCGATCTTTCTAAAGTATTGACAGCAAGTCATGTAATGAAAAGAGCTGAAAGTATAACACCAGATAAAGGGCCGCGTGTCGCTTTACAAATGATGCGTGATCAAGGTATTTCCACAATATATGTGATGGACAAAAAAAGAAAACTGTTAGGTTATGTGACAGCCAGTCAAGCATCTGATGCGATTAAAGAAAAGCAGTCGGTTGAAGATGTTATGACAAAAGATGTCCCTACCGTAAGTAAAGATACATTCTTAACCGATTTGTTTGAATCAATGGCCTCAGCAGATGTACCCTTAGCTGTTGTCGATGATCAACAACGCTTGCTAGGTATCGTTGTTAAAGGCGCGATCATGGGTGCTATGGCTGGGAACGATGAGGTCATTAATGGAAATGGGGTGATCTCATAATGACAGATCAACTTTTCCCTAAACTTCCATTAAAAGAGTGGATTGAAACTTTCGTAAAGTTTTTAACGGATAATCTCGGAGTCATCTTTGATGGGATCTCTAGCGGGATTAAAAGTGTAACGGATGGACTTGTATGGCTATTATCGATTGGCCATATTCCTGGTTCAGCTTACATCCTTATCGTGATTATCTCACTAATTGCTTGGCGAGTTGCAGGTTGGAAAACAGGACTCTTCTCACTTATTGGGCTTGCTTTAATCGATAATCTCGGTTATTGGTCTGAGACACTTGATACATTATCACTTATCATTATCTCGGTTATTTTTTCCATGATTATTGGGATACCGATTGGTATTTGGATGTCTCAAAAAGCTTCAGTACAGTCCACAATTACACCGATTCTAGATTTCATGCAGACTATGCCTGCATTTGTTTATCTGATTCCATCTGTCGTCTTCTTTGGTATTGGTATGGTTCCAGGAGTCATTGCAACGATTATCTTTTCTATGCCACCAACAGTTAGAATGACCAATCTGGGTATTCGGCAGGTAGACGGAGAGTTAATAGAAGCCGCGAATGCATTTGGTTCAACAACAGCACAAAGACTTGGAAAAGTGCAAATTCCACTTGCAATGCCGACTATGATGGCAGGAGTAAACCAAACGATTATGTTATCACTATCGATGGTTGTCACCGCCTCTCTTGTTGGAGCACCTGGTCTTGGAGAAATTGTCTATCGCTCGGTCACTCAAATTAAAATTGGATTAGGATTTGAAGGTGGCTTGGCTCTAGTAATTATTGCCATGGTGCTTGACCGTATTACTCAAGGAGTAAACAAAAAGTAAGCAATATCTCCATTTATGGAGTTGCAAATATACATTATATTTAGGGGGACTTTTTACATGACAAGAAAGAAGTTTTATCTTGTAGGTTTTGTATTTATGCTTGCACTTTCTATGTTCTTAGCAGCATGTGGGAACAGTACTGATGATGATTCTAACGGGAACGATTCAGCTGGTTCTGACACAGACGGAGATAGCGGAGTTGAGTTAGGACAGAAGGATTTAACCCTTCCTTACGTGGCATGGGCACGGGAAACTCCCGCAAGCTATTTGATAGCTGCTGTCCTTGAAGATGTTGGTTATAACGTAGATGTGAAGCAAGTTGAAGCAGGGCCAATGTGGTCTAGTGTAGCCGACGGCTCCGCTGATTTTATGGCATCAGCTTGGTTACCAGCTACACACGCTAGTTATTGGGAACAATATGAAGATGATGTTGAAAAAGTAAATGAAGTATTGGATAAGGCACCATTAGCCCTTGCTGTGCCAAGCTATGTGGAAGATATAAACTCCATTGAAGACTTGAAAGATAATGAAGAATTTGGGGATTCAGTTGATTGGACGATTACTGGTATTGATGCTGGTGCTGGGATTATGCAAAATACTGAAACTGCTATGGAAGAATATGGTTTGGACAATTGGAACCTAGTATCAAGTTCTGAGGCAGCGATGATCGCCGAATTGCAGTCTGCATATGATAAAGAAGAACCAATCGTTGTTCCACTTTGGAAGCCACACTGGGTATTCGGTGTGATGGACATGAAAATGTTGGAAGATCCTGAGGAAATTTACGGCGGAGATGGAGATCAAATCTACATCGTAGCCCGCAAAGGATTAAAGGAAGACGCTCCTGCAGCTTATAAAGTGCTAGAACAATATACAGAAGACTATGAAATGGTAGAGGAACTAATGCCACCAGTCTTTGCTGAAGATAAAGACCCTGCAGATGTTGCACAACAATTTATGGAAGACCATCCAGATCTTGTTGAACAATGGACTGAAGGTGTAAAATAAACTCATTTTTATTCAAGAATGAAAAAATCCCTCTGCCGTTGTATTAGTAGAGGGATTTTTGTTTTATAAATTTTGCTATTCAACATACTGTGTTGATGATATAAGCAATGAAAATATATACTTCACGATGAAAAAATGTTTTTAAAAATAATAGGAGGATTGATTATATGGGTAGGAAATGGTCATTTATTAGTTTAGTATTTGTTCTTGTTCTTTCCATGTTGCTGGCCGCTTGTGGAAGCGATACAAAGGAAGATAATTCTAATACAGGGTCGGAAGAGAATAATGGGATTGAACTAGGACAGAAAGATTTAACCCTTCCTTATGTCGCATGGGCGAGGGAAACTGCAGTAAGCCATTTATATGCCGCTGTGCTTGAAGACATTGGATACAATGTTGAATTAAAACAAGTAGAGGCTGGTCCAATGTGGTCAAGTGTGGCGGACGGTTCAGCTGATTTCTTTACAGGTGCTTCATTACCAGTGATTCACAGTGAATATGAGAAAACTTATGGTGATGATGTAGTAAAAGTGAAAAAGAACGTTGAACAATCACCAAATTCACTAACTGTTCCAAGTTATATGGAAGATATCAATTCCATAGAAGACTTAAAAGACAATGAGGAGCTAGGAAAATCAGTCGATTGGAAAATCACTGGTATTGATGGTGGTTCTGGTATTATGCAAAATACCGAGAAAGCGATGGAAACTTATGATCTAGATGACTGGGAGCTTCTTTCCAGTTCTGAAGCAGCAATGTTGGCGGAACTAAAGTCTGCATATGACAAAGAAGAGCCAATTGTCGTTACATTATGGAAACCACACTGGGTATTTGGTGTAATGGATATGAAAATGTTAGATGACCCCGAGGAGGTTTATGGTGGAGAGGGAGATCAAATCTACACGGTAGCTCGAGAAGGATTGGAAGAAGATGCACCTGCTGCTTATAAAATATTAGAACAATATACGGAAGACGGAGAAATGGTAGAAGATGAACTAATGGCACCTATCTTTAATGATGATCTGGACCCAGATGCTGTTGTACGAGAATTTATCGACAATCATCCAGAACTCATTGAAGAGTGGACAAAGGGTGTAAATTAGTCTAAAGAGGCTGGGACAAAACTAAACATTTTTGTCCCGGCCCCTTTAAACTATTCAGATTTCATGACCAAGTCACTGATCTATTTCACTTAGAACGTCACCAATTTTTCGCTCATGAATCACTAGATCAGCATAAACATCAAATTCTGTTGGCTCAAGATTAATGATCACAAGCTTGGTCCCATTTTGTTTGGCGATCAAAGGAAATTGATTGGCTGGTGTCACACTTAATGACGAACCAAGAACAATGAATAAATCAGCTTTTTCACTTTCCTCTGTTGCTTGCATAAGGGCTTCTTCTGGCAACATTTCACCAAATAAAACAACAGAAGGACGCAGTTTGCCTCCACATTCACAGATAAATTGCTCATTGGCATATGTTTCATTTCCATATTCACGACCACAAGATTGACAATGCACCTTTTTCATCGTTCCGTGCAACTCGATTACATGTTGACTTCCCGCATCTGTATGAAAGCCATCAATATTTTGCGTAATAATACCTTGAATTCGTCCTTCTTTTTCCCAACTAGCTAGAATTGAATGACCTTGATGATGCTTTGCTTCATTCAACCCCAAAACACGCTGACGATAAAATCGAAAAAACTCCTCGACATTATGATTCAATGCTTCCGTGCTAGCAATTTGGCTAGGATCCTTTTTTGTCCATAATCCTTTACTAGAAGAACGAAAATCAGGAAGCCCACTTTCTGTTGACATCCCTGCCCCCGTTAAAATAACAGTGTAATTAGATTCCTTCAACCATTGAGATAACAAAGCAATTCGTTTCCTTTCTCAACTTATTTCCAAATCAACCTACTGCACCTAAGGTCATTCTATATAATCATTAAAAAAACTGCAACTAAAGCTAGTAATAGCCTTTAGTTGCAGTCTTTGTTTACCTCTTTGGACAAATAGTCAGGAATAGTCATTTGTGGAACACCAACAACTCCTTCAACACCTAGAGCACCAAGTGCACCAATTTATATTTATCATTTTTCACAATATATTTTTTAGTTTCTTTTTCAAGTAGTGCTTTTCTCCCGAAGCTTTTCTTTCTTATAAAAAGATTGTTACAATATAGCGAGACTGCCATCAGTAATCCCCCACTGATGATTAGCGAGACTTATCGGGGTGTTAGCGTCCGTCCCCCTATTTCCTAGTCTTGCAGTGGGGGTCTTTCGGACGGTTGCACGGGGATAAAGAAAAGGATGAAGGGAAGAGATGAATTTGCTTGGTATTCTGGCTATTATTGGTTCTTTTTTATTTGTTATACTGTCTTTTATTTGGGGCTTCATTGATATTCGAAAAAATCGCGATCAGGAGAAACGGAAAAAATACCGTGTCGCCGCCTTTTTGTTTACAATTGGTTTTATTCTTTCAGTGGGCTATGTATTAGTGGCAAAGAGGTTTGATAATATCGATCTTACGATTTCCTGGATGCTTCTTTCGTCTGGTTTTCTGATCTCTTCTGCTGGAATTTTTGCCACTGGCCTTCTGTCCCAACAACAAAATATCGATGAATCTTAGATCCAACGAACAAAAGCGGAAGCGCCTTGATGTAAAAGAAAGGCTAAATTCGCGCCGTCCTGGCGCAACGCCTTCCTGACCAACATCCTGTTGGCCTCCGACAAGCAAATGTTCCTGAACCTATGAAGGGGCTTTTTCCCTTCATAGGTTCAGGGTTATTAAGCAGAACATCGGCTAAGTTCGCCACGTCCGCATGTCTTCGCCGATGAACTCACATCCTGTAAGCTTCTTGGGCTAGGCGCTGGAGCTGGATGACAAAACTCAAAATTACAACTTATCCACAAGCCAAGAATTTTATAGTTTCCTTAACAACGAACGAAAGCACTAAGCTGGATGTCGCCCCCAATATAATTTCCTAAGCGACAAGAAAAAATCCATGGAGTGTTTCCATGGATTTCTTCTTGGATAGAAATTAAACTCAATTTTTAGGAGAGATCTCTTCGATCGGTTTTACATTCCCGTACTTTGGATAAGCGCGATCAACTGGTTTTACCCAATTGGCTGCATTGAATAAAACTCGTTGGACATCTTTATTATAGTAAGTAGGATATGTTTCATGTCCAGGACGGAAATAGAAGATTTTGCCGTTTCCACGTTTATACGCACAACCTGAGCGGAAAACTTCTCCTCCTTCAAACCAGCTAACGAATACAAGTTCATCAGGAGCCGGGATATCAAAATGTTCTCCATACATTTCTTCTTTTTCTAATTCAAAGTATTCTCCAATTCCTTCAGCAATCGGATGAGTAGGATCTACAACCCAAAGGCGTTCCCGATCATCTGCTTCACGCCATTTCAAATCACATGAAGTACCCATTAGCTTTTTAAATATTTTTGAGAAATGTCCTGAATGTAAGACAATCAAACCCATTCCTTCAAGTACCCGTTTATGTACACGATTCACGATATCATCGGATACTTCACCGTGAGCCATATGCCCCCACCAAAAAAGCACATCTGTATTATTGAGCACTTCTTCTGTCAATCCATGTTCAGGTTGCTCTAATGTCGCCGTTTTCACTTGATGCTCTGTACCCTCAAACAACTTCGCTAAAGCTCCATGAATACCTTCAGGATAAACTTCAGCTACTTTTGGATTGGTTTTTTCATGCTTATTCTCATTCCAAATCGTAATGTTCATGCTTTCCTCTCCTTTTTCCTTATTTCAAACCTATTTCCATTTTAATTGGAGCTATGAGCAAAGTCTACTTATGCGCATGAAATTCAGCCTATAACTTATCTTGTTCTCTAATTTGGTCAAGTGGAGCAAACACATCCAAATGACGATATAAATTAGAAAATTCTGCTGGTAACAAGCCGCCAAATTCTCCATCAATATTTAGTTGCATTTTAACAGGTGACTTTACCTTTATATAATTGGCTTTCGTATAAATCAAGTTAGGATCATGAATATGTTCTCCTCGTAAAGCCAAACTCGCCACTTTTATAAACTCTGCTAAATTCGTCTTTTTCAAAATCATTAATGTAAACAAACCATCATTTATAGAAGAGTCTGGTGCTAATTTTTCAAAGCCGCCAATCGAATTGGTTAAACCGACTAGAAATAGCATGATTTCTCCTTCAAATAATTTCCCATCATATTCAATGGTTGCCTCTGCAGCTCGGATAGACGGGAGCATTTCAATTCCCTTCAAATAGTAGGCCAATTGTCCAAGTACAGTCTTCAAGCGGCTAGGAACTTCATATGTAAGCTCTGTGAGCCGCCCCCCTCCAGCAATATTAATGAAATAATGGTCATTCATTCGACCAATATCAACGGGGATAGTTTCATTTTGAATGATCACATCCACAGCTGCATCAATATCTCGTGGGATATGGAGAGCTCTGGCAAAATCATTCGTTGTACCAGTCGGAATAACACCCAGCTTTGGACGGAATTTCTGTTCCGCTAATCCATTCACAACTTCATTAATAGTCCCATCTCCACCAGCAGCAATAACGACATCGTATTCTCTATCCACTGCAATCTTTGCAGCCGCAATGGCATCGCCTTCCTCTGTCGTCGCATGACAGGAAGCTTCGTAACCTGCTTTTTCTAATCTCAGTAGCACATCTGCAAGACTCCGTTTAAAAATTTCTCTTCCAGAAGTCGGATTATAAATAATTCGTGCCCTTTTCAATCTCATCACCCATTCATACAAAATAGGCATTGTTCTTCAATGCAATTCATTTCAATAAACACTTATAGTATTATCAAGTCTAACAAATCTATCATACCTTTTTTAAAGAATAAAATCCATTCACGAATGAGGGCACAAGATTGTCTACAGAAAAAAAGAGGAATGGTGACACATCCCTCTCAAATCATTGTTCATTTAAATGAACCGTATCCGCACCCTCTATCGTGAGCTTATGTTCTCCTTTTCCAAACTTCCGTGATGCCGTTTCAATAAAATCTTCTTCTGTCAATTTTATTTGATCCCAATCCTGATCATCTACATAATTCACATTATCTAGGGCTAATGTTAAATTCGTTGTTTTTTCTACATCCACATGGACAGATTCTGCTCCTTTAATATCCCAATCATTAAGAAGATTTCTAGGTGCAACAGTGATAGGTTGCCAATTCCCTTTCAACTCTAAGGCAATGTCTTGCGGAATCAAGAGAGTGGCTTTCACTCCATCCATCGATCGGTAGAAATGATTATAGGGGGTTTCCTTCATTTTAATATAAATTGTATCGCCTTTTTTCTCGATCAACACATAATCAGAGATCTCTTTGATTCTCGTCTCACCAGCAAATACATCGTCCTGATAAGTACCAAACATTGATATTTCCTGTTGATCGGTTGCTTCAACTGAAAGAGCAAATGGACCTGCATCAACCTGTACACGCTCGATTCCTTTTATATCACTTTCCTCATATTTCGGTAAATCCATTTCACGCACTTCCGCTGAGACTACTTTTTGAGCAAATTCAAACAATCCAGAAGTATGCAGGATCGCCATACCAATTCCCGTTGTTCCGATAATCGCAATAAAAATAATACTAATAAAGTCGTATTTTACCCGACTATCCTCTGCTTTTGCAAAGAAAAGGTATAACAGAATCTCAATGCCTAAAACAATGAATAGGATAGGCCACCAAGACATTAAAACAAGAGCCGGGTCCCACCCTAAAAATTGTTGTAACAGTAGAAATACGCCAAGAAAAACTAATGCGCCTCCCATTGAAAAGGAACCAACACGCCATGTCCTCATTTTGCTTCACCCTCTTCTTGCTTTGATTTGGTTTTTTTACCAGTTAATAATTTGATGCCCCCGCCGATCAACAAGAGACAAATAAACCCTGTTTGGATATATTCATGCAACAGATAATAAAGATCGGGCGAAAACCATTTATGGATAAAAGGTTCCACAATTGGAAGGACAACATTCATCCCAATATAATAGATGCCCAAGACAATTAATCCAATCCCTACCCATTTTTGATGATTTAAAAAGAAAGAAATCAGCGGCACATCTTCATTCTCTAATTCTTGATCTGATTTAGCCGCTTTTTGCAAACCATCAAAAAAGCTAAAGAACCAGATGATTGGGACGATGAAGAGAAAGATTCCTAGTCTTAATACATCTAAAATATAGATGGAAAATAGAAAGGCTGCCATCAGTTGGATTCCGCGTTTTTGTAATCCTAGATAGAGATGCCCGGCTCCAGGAATAATCGCTAGTAAGGTTGCGATCGCTTTGCTTTTCTTTCCATCCGAATTGCGATTTTCCAGTTCTTCCAAAATGGATTTATCGTTAAGCTCTTCCCCCTTCTGTTTTTTGTCCAATTGCTTCAATGCATCAAAAAAGCCGAAGAACCAAATAATCGGAAGTGAAGCTAGAAAGATGAGAAACTCACTTCTTTCTGTCATCAAAGTGACAAAAAGGATCATCATCGCCGCTCCAAAGAAAGCAACTAGTAATGTCATCCCCCGATACACCAAGCCTAACTGGAAATGCCCTAAACCAGGGACAAAAGAGAGGATGATCGTGAAAAACCGCTCAGACTCATATGATTTTTTCTCTGAATCATTTTCCGAAATCTGATTCTCTTTATTGAGAAACTTTGAAGCGGTAATAACGGTATCCACAAAATTAATGATATATAACACTAAGGCACCAAGTGAAAAGAGAACAACTACGTCATTCCCGTACATTATGGCAAGTGTGATGGTAAAAACGGGAATGATGATGACTGTCGCTGTATAAAAGAGCCCCCTTAGTACTTTTCCAAGATACATTAAGCCTCCACCTGGAAAAAAGGCGAGTAAAAAGGCAATAAATGGATTTTTATTCATTTTTGTTTTCCCTCCTTAATGTGGATATCCATTTCAAATTTATTGATAATCGAACCTTGCTGATCAAGAAAGCTTTGAATAAAGGATTCTGTATGGTGAGATTCATTGCTTTCAACAGCACTCGCCATTCTCATCAGTTGAGAAAAGACACCTGTTGACATTAAGATTATCGTCATTGCCACCGCAACGGTATAATGAATAAAGGTCTGTTTTCGCAAATGAAGCATCCGCTTCTTTTTCTGCTCACACTGTACTGGATTTTTTATTCCAGCGATTTGCTCCATAATTGAATCTGTAAAATTTTCCGTTTCAGATAAATCTAGCTCCTGGGTATCATTGGTTTCCACAGCTTGCAAATATAATTCTAGACAGTGATCACAATGATAAAGATGGTTTTCATATTGTGTACGTGTTTCTTCTTCAAGTTCATCTCGAACATATTTCAGCCAATTTTCAACACTATAGTGATTCATGAAAAGTCATCCTCCTTCCAGTGCTTCTTCATCCATTGTCTTGCTCGATACAATTTAACCTCGACTGTCTTTACCTTTAGATCTGCCTTTTCGGCGATTTCTTGGTAAGTTTTTTCTTTTATATAAAAATCTTCCACAACATCGCGATAATTTACAGGTAATTCCTTCAAACGCTCCCGCAATATATGCCTTCGTTCCTTTTGTATCACAAGAAGTTCAACATTTTCTGTGGGAGGAGTATGATAACTTTCTTCATATTCAACTTGCTGATCTTCTTTTCTCCTTACTTTTTTCCGTTTGATATCGATCGCGTGATGAACCGCAATTCTTGTCATCCATGTTTTAAAACCTTGATTCTTATACTGGGGAAGAGAAGTATAGATCTTTAGAAACACTTCTTGACTCGCATCTTCTGCATCTTTCTCATTGCGAAGTACGCCGTAGACCGTATGGAAGATCAGATTTCGATATTTCTCTACAAGTACTCGAAAAGCATGATCATTTCCATTCTTTATTTTTTCGATGAGTACATCATCCAACTTCTCTCCCCCCTTCCCAGTGGCCACTATGTATATAAACGATTGTTAGATGCGTACCCCTACACGTTATGGGATTAAATTTTTGAATCCAAAATCTAGTAAAGCAATAGAATCTTCCCATACTCGTTCTTTCCCAGATTGAAGCACAACCGTGATAAGAGAGTGATTCTTTTTCTCTGCTGAGGAGACAAGACAATAGCCAGCTTGATCTGTGAAACCTGTTTTTAGGCCTGTTGCTGTTTTATAATAATATGGACTGTTCGCATATAACAGTTGGTTGCGATTTTGATAGGTATGTGTATTGCTTGAATAGGCTGTTTGAGCAAGTAATCCCGTTAAAGACTTCTCCTTTTTGACAGCCAGAGCAATTTCCGCTAAATCTTTAGCTGTACTATAATGATTGGGATCATGCAAGCCATGTGGATTCACAAAATGAGAGTGGTTGGCTCCCAATTCAATCGCCTTTACATTCATTAACTGAGCGAAGTATTGAATCGATTTTAGCGCTGAATAATCTGTTCCCTTCTCCTTATGTGCAGTATAAATAGCTAAAGTCCTTGCCGCATCATTACCAGATTGCATGAGCATCGCCCCCAACAAATCTTCTACAGTAAGGACTTGTCCTTCAAATAAACCAACCCGCACTTCGTCATCTGCCTGTAAATAAACTTCATCACCAACCGTCACTCGCTCATCTAAATCAGCCTTTTCTAAAACGACTAAGGCTGTTAATAACTTCGTTAGGCTGGCTGGGTAGAGCTTCTTATTTTCATTTTTGGCAAAGAGAGTCTTCCCTGTTTTTTCATCAAGGACGATTGCTGCCTCTCCCTCTATCCAGAGGGGATTCATTGAATAGGCACTTTGGATATCATATTTATCATGATAAGCAAAATAAACGACTATGATGATCAAGAGTGAGAGAACAAAGCCTTTCTTTATCATTGTAAAGTACCCCTCCCATTTTCACATCCTCTAGTTTATAGACGCCAAAGAAAATAAGAAAACTACACCTTAAAAAACTAATTTTAAGAACAAAAGCGCAAGCGCCCGTTTAGCGACGTACAAACTTTTTAAGCTTCTGACGAGATAAAGGATACACGGCGAAGCATGAGCCGATGTTGACTTATCGTAGGAAGAAGCTGAAAGTTTGCTAGTCGCTGGGCGCTGGAGCTGGATGCCGACCGCGACATAAGCAGTTATCCACAAGCCAAAAATTTTATAGTTTTCTTAACAACAAGAAAAGCGCAAGCGCCTTGAACAGCCCCGACAAGCAAATGTTCCTGAACCTAGGAAGGGGCTTTTTCCTTCCTAGGTTCAGGAACATTTGAGTCGAGACAATAGATCGCGAAGGGAATAAGATTTTCATTATCTGCATTGATGCAAAAGTCAAGGCGGAAGAATCAGTGATCTCTATCAGAATCGGTGACAGATTGAGCTATTCTTCAAATGGATCAAACAACATCTTGTCCTGAAGATGTTATATGGAAAAGGAAAAAATGCGGTCTATAATCAGATTTATATTGCGATGATTCCTACTGTTTAGCCTTACTCCTGAAGAAAAAAGTAGGCTGCAAAGGAACAGTGCTTGAAATGCTAATTGGTATTAGTGATTATTGGTCAAAGCCTATGGTTGAGCTGATTTCAGAGTTGTGTAAAGAACCAGAGCGATTTTCTAATGGTCGACGAAGGCTTGAACATCAGTGGATTTTTGAAGAAACTCTCGCGCAATATGAGGCTGGGGGTATTTTCCATTTGGAGAACCTAACTTACGATCCAATCAGTTGAGTCCATGTACAGCTCCCATTCGGTTGATTGGAGTGGAAGTTGGCGACTCCTGGGGGATTAGCGTGACAGGTGAGATCCCACAGGAGCGTATGCGACAAGGAGCTCACCGCACGCCCCCCGGAAAGCGTCCGCCTAGAGCGGAAATCAACATGTTCGGATTTTAATACTAAATTTTCTATCATGAAATTGATTTATTAAATATAAAATTCAAAAAATGGATGAAGGGCTACCCTTAATTCCCATTCTCCTTTTTTTAGCACAGAGACGATATATAACTGAATATTCAGTTATATTATATCGTCTCTCGCAAAAAAGCAAATCACTTGACTTTATTATTGCTTTTTTTATGCAACGCTACTGTAATTTTCTAAGCCACAAAAAGCCTTGTGGTTACATCCATTAAGATGCAAGTGCAAGGCTTTTTTTGTTATTCACTTTTGTCAAGTTGAAGATTGGCTATAAGAGGAAAATGGTCACTTGGAAAACGGCCATCGATTTGGTCATCCACAATTTGCACGCTTAATGTAGCTATATCTCCTTTATGTAAAATCCAATCAATTCTTCCTTTTCCACCAGAGGAATCTTTAAAATTATTAAAGGTCCCTAAATGGTCATTGATACGTTCTTTTGCATCGAACCATGTATCGCTATATTGCCCTTCTTCGATAAAGGTTTGATGAGTCTCTGACTCTGCAATTGTATTAAAATCTCCTGTTAGGATGATTGGTAAATTCGATTTAAATGCTTCTGTTTTGCTAATGATCAGCTTAGCCCCATTCACTCTCGCTTCTTCAGACCGGTGATCTAAATGCGTGTTCACGTGATAAAAGGTTTGCTTTGTCTCGTTATCAAATAAACGTACCCATGTAGCCATCCTTGTACAAGCACTCCCCCAAGCAGTTGAACCGATTTGTTCAGGTGTATCAGAAAGCCAAAAATGGTCAAATTCCATTATGTCGAAGCGATCTTTTCGATAATAAACGGTCATAAATTCTCCATGACTTCCACCATCTCTTCCAAGACCAACCCAATTATATTCGGGAAGCAATGCTTCCATATCTTTCACTTGTGGATATAGGCCTTCTTGTGTTCCGATAATATCAGGTTTCTCTTGCTGAATTAACGCCTGAATCAATCCTCTTCTTTCCTCCCATGAATTCGGTGGTACATCACTATTATTTCGTAGGTTATATGACATAACGCTTAAAGTTTCTTTATGCTTCAAATTTCTCATCTCCCTAATTGAAATCGCTTTATTTTCTTTCAAGACGACTAGGTCGCCGAAATACTTTTATCCCACATTAAACCAAATGATTGAAATTTCACTTTATCAAGCTCGTTTAATGCGATCTTTTATGCTCCGAATAAGACGATCTTTCTTTTATTCAGAAAATCAATCGATTCTAGCAAAGATTCTTCCTCTATTTGATAGACATCCTGAATTTGTTTTAACCACTTTTCCAACGAATTCAACTTAATTTCCTGTATGTTCCGAAAGGTCATGACTTTCATGATATTATTGCGTAAATAAAAACATTGATGTCCATTAAAACGAACTGCTGTTATTCTTCTCATAGTGATATTTTCATCGACGTCTAAGTAAGATTGCCTTATATCTTCTAAAATCTCTTCCTCTGTAAGAGGTTCCCAAATGATTTGTTTTGTTACGAATGTTTTTCCATTTGATTTTCGATCAATCTCATATAATTGGTCCTTCGTTTGCGTGATTGTAATTTCTTCGCCAAAGCCGTGCATCTTATGTTGCGGTCTTGCTTCTAAATCGACTGGCTTCATTATAGGAGATCCATAGCCAACATCCACATACACCTTTTTTCCGCGGATTTCGACCATAATGGCCAAATGACCTGGTTCTACTCGCACAAATGAACAGGTAAATCCCAGCTCTGTTAAAAGTCTGGCAAAGTTCATATTAAGTGTAAAACAAGTCCCTCCCCAGCCTTTTTCTACTAAGTTATGAACAAACAAAGGCAGCGGCGGGATGAAATCTGGTGCAAGCGTAAAATAATGAAACTTACTAAAAGATTCATAGGGTACTAATGTTAAATGATGTTGAATGAGGCGTTGTAAATAGTTTATCGTCGGAATTTCTCGTTTCAATCGTAAGAAACGTATATATTGATCTACTGCTTGGTCCACTATTCAACACCTCTTTCAGTCAATGAATTATTGCAATGCTAATTTAATACTTTCATAAATATCCGTCCATACAGAGCGATCTTCTAAATATTTCTTCATCATCTGCTCATACATTTCCTTTTGCCGCTCTGCAAATTGTGGTTCATCCTTTGGTGGGAGTTTGGAACGTTGCTCTTCTACAAAGTATTGGATAGAGTCTGCTCTTGGCCCCCATACCGCATATTCTTTCCCAGCTTGATCTATAAAAATAAAAATAGGAATAGAACGCGATGTTCCGTTTGTTAAATATTGATCCATCAGCTCCAAATTTTGATCGCGCAGTATCATCCTTACATCCATATCTGCATTTTCAGCAAGACGTAAAAGAATTGGCACATTGACCATGGCATCCCCACACCAGTCTTCTGTAATGACAATGACGCGTAATGCCTTTTTCTTCAGCTCGGAAAAAAATTCAGAATCCTGAGTAGGAATCTCAAAGTGTTGCAAAATATACTTTGAGTTTTCTTGATGATTTTGCATTGATTGAATGTATTCTTCAGAGGTTATTCCTTTTTGAAACCATTGTGAAAGATTCATTCCTCTTCCCCTTCCGTTTTAACTTGTTTTCATTATATCTGGTTCAGTACAACAAGCCAATCTTTTCGTATAAAATCTTATATTTTCATTATACGAGCGTATTTTGAAGTTTTACAACAGTAGATCGAAAACGGGCGAGTGTAGCGCAGAAACGGGCGGTCAGCTCTTAAAATCGGGCCAACTTCAGTCGTTATCGGGCCGTCTGAAGGTGAATCAAGGAAAATAAAGGTGTAAGCTGGTTCGATTCAGCTTACACCTGTAGATGCTTATCTTTTCTCAATTTCTTGCTTTAGCAATTTATTGACCATTGGTGGGTTGGCTTGTCCTTTTGTTTCTTTCATGACTTGACCAACGAGGAAACCAAGGGCACGGCCTTTGCCGTTTTTAAAGTCTTCAATCGATTGAGGATTGGCATCTAAAATTCCTGTGATGATCGGCAGGAGTGCACTTTCATCCGAAATCTGGACTAACCCTTTCTCTTTGACGATCTTTTCAGCATCTCCGCCATTTTCAATCAGTTCACGGAACACTTTTTTCGCAATCTTCGAAGATATCGTACCATCTTGAATCAGTGTAATCATACCCGCTAATCCTTCTGGAGTTAACGCAGTATCATGTAATTCTTTTTGCTCTGCATTGAGATAAGCAGAGACTTCACCCATTAGCCAGTTTGAAGCTAATTTTGCATCTGCTCCAGCTTTTAAAACTTCCTCGAAAAAATCAGACATTTCTTTCGTCAATGTTAAAACCATTGCGTCGTAAGCAGGTAAGCCTAGTTGCTCTACATAACGCTTTTTACGAGCATCAGGTAATTCAGGGATTTCCGCGCGGACACGCTTTTTCCATTCCTCA
The DNA here is from genome assembly GCF_018333015.1 of Bacillus sp. J14TS2. Classification (NCBI taxonomy): domain Bacteria; kingdom Bacillati; phylum Bacillota; class Bacilli; order Caryophanales; family Bacillaceae; genus Bacillus; species Bacillus sp. J14TS2. Next base: position 125,445 of record NZ_BORE01000012.1, read on the forward strand.
TCAATATATAATTGTACAAGGTCAGGTTCAGGGAAATAACGGTAATCATCTGCGCCTTCTTTTACACGCATAAGGATGGTTTCACCCGTGCTTTCATCGAAGCGACGAGTTTCTTGTAAAATTTCTCCACCTGAGAGGAGAACCTTTTCTTGACGCTTTTCTTCAAATTCTAGACCTTTGCGCACAAAGTTAAAAGAGTTCAAATTTTTCAATTCTGTCTTTGTTCCAAATTTCTCTTGACCAATCGGTCGCAACGAGATATTAGCATCACAGCGAAGCGATCCTTCTTCCATACGACAATCGGAAACGCCTGTAAATTGTACAATCGACCTTAATTTTTCTAAATACGCATAGGCTTCCGCAGGAGTACGGATATCAGGTTCAGATACAATTTCGATCAAAGGTGTACCCGCACGATTCAAGTCGACAAGTGATCCATCTTTCGCATGAGTTAGTTTACCAGCATCTTCTTCAAGATGGACACGTGTAATCCCGATTTTCTTTTTATAGCCGTCTACTTCGATCTCAATCCAACCATGCTCCCCAATTGGTTTATCAAATTGCGAGATTTGATACGCCTTCGGGTTATCAGGATAGAAGTAATTTTTTCGATCAAATTTAGTCTCTGTTGCAATTTCACAGTTTAGAGCCATCGCTGCTCTCATTCCATAATCAACCGCACGTTTATTCAGTACTGGTAACACACCTGGATAACCTAAATCGATAACAGACGTATTTGTATTAGGCTTTGACCCAAATTGATTAGGACTAGGTGAAAAGATTTTTGACTCTGTTTTTAATTCTACGTGGACTTCAAGTCCGATTACTGTTTCAAAATTCATGAATTTCCCCCCTTACAATTGTGGTTTCTGTTTATGGAAATCTGTTGATTGTTCAAATGCATGAGCCACACGATAAATCGTTTGTTCATCAAAGTGTTTCCCGATAATTTGCAATCCAAGTGGTAACCCTTCTGTAAAGCCGCACGGCACTGAGATGCCTGGTAGACCAGCAAGGTTAACAGGGATTGTTAAAAGATCTCGCGCATACATGGTCACTAAATCATCCAACATTTCACCAATTTTATAAGCTGGAGTAGGCGTCGTCGGGCCAATCACTACATCATATTTTTCAAAAATATTATCAAAGTCTTGCTTAATTAGTGTTCTTGCTTGTTGCGCCTTTTTATAATAAGCATCATAAAAACCGGAGCTAAGAGCATATGTTCCAAGCATAATCCGTCGTTTTACCTCATCACCAAATCCTTCTGAACGACTTTTCTTATATAGTTCCATTAGGTTATCTGCATTTGGCGTCCGGTACCCATAGCGTACTCCATCAAAGCGCGCAAGATTGGCAGAAGCTTCCGAGGAGGCAAGTAAGAAATAAGAAGAAACCCCATATTTAGAATGAGGAAGTGATACTTCTTCCCACGTAGCCCCTAGACCTTCCAATACTTTTAATGCGGAAAGAACCGCTTCACGAGATGCTTCACCAATTCCTTCGCCTAAATATTCTTTTGGAACGGCAATTTTTAAACCCTTTATATCCTGAGTGAGTCCTTCTGTATAATTAGCTACAGTTTTATCAACTGTTGTGGAATCATGTGCATCCACACCAGCAATCGCTTGAAGTACATACGCGTTGTCTTCAACATTTCTTGTAATCGGTCCGATTTGATCAAGGGATGAGGCAAAAGCAACCAATCCATAACGCGAAACACGGCCATATGTAGGTTTCATCCCAACAACTCCACAGAAAGAAGCTGGTTGACGAATCGATCCACCTGTATCAGAACCTAGTGCAAACGGCACTTGCCCAGCTGCTACTGCAGCGGCCGAACCACCGGAAGATCCTCCCGGCACAAAATCAAGATTCCATGGATTTTTTGTTATTTGAAAAGCAGATGTTTCCGTTGTCGCTCCCATAGCAAATTCATCCATGTTTACTTTTCCAATCGTAATCGTCTGCGCCTCATTCAATTTCTCCATAACTGTCGCATCATAGATCGGATCAAAGTTTTCAAGTATTTTACTAGCACAAGTTGTTCTAAGGTCTTTTGTGACAATATTATCTTTAATTCCAGCAGGTATCCCAGCAAGGATAGAATCACCTACTTGACCATCAAGCGCTTTCGCTTGCTTTCGTGCATTCTCCTCATCCACGGTCAAGAATGCTTTAACTTGATCGTCAACCTCATGGATTCTCTTAATAGATTGATCTACAAGATCAGAAGCTGTTATTTCTTTTTTATGTAATCGTTCATGTAATTCTTTAATAGAATGATCGAATAATGACATATTGTTTCCCCCTTCCTTAATCGATAATAGATGGTACCTTTATTTGTCCATCCTCTTGATCTGGTACGTTTTTCATCACTTGATCCAGTGGCAGCCCTTCGACTTTCTTATCATCACGCATCACATTTTTCTGAGCAAAAACATGGGAAGTAGGCTCAATATTCTCTGTGTTCAGTTCATTTAATGTATCTGCCATTGCAATAATATCAGCAAGCTGATCTGAAAAATTTTCCGCTTCTTTCTCACTCATTTCCAGCCGAGCCAAATGAGCAACATGAAGAACTTGTTCTTTAGAAATTTCCGACATCCTTCTACACCTCCGAATAATAAAATAGTGAAACTTTAATCAGGGGCATCCCCCACTGATTGTTAAGGATCAAAGGCTAAAATCGCAACCTCCTGTCGGCAGACTCAAACGCGACGTCCTGTCGCTTCGTCTGCACTAGTACATCCTATACGTCGCAACGCCTTTGTGACCTGCGTCCTGCAGGACTGAACCAATCGGGCTTTTGGCAGTGTATCCCCACCTATGCTTCTCCGTATTCTCTAAATCCATGAGGTGGGGGGATTACTGCCCGTTAATGCGGGATAAACGGGACCTACAATACTATTGATAATATCAAATAATCTTCCCAACAAGCAAGCTAAGCGAGTTCTTTTCACTGACGTATTGTAAATTCTCTCATTGGTTTGGATCAACTATTTATAAATATGGACAAATGGCTCTTTATCACCTGATTTTTTAGAGATTAATGCCTCTGCTCCGTTCACTGAGGAAATATTGACATCGACATTAAAATAATCAGGAAAATGATCCATTACTAAGGAAGTCGCCCATTGAGTAAAGCCAATGATCTCTGCTTCACCATACAATTGAATAGGAATATCAATTTCTAAATTAACAAATTGATCATCTTTATAAAAAGCCCGTCCAATTAGCCCGTTATAATTCGGGAAAAATTCCTCAATATCATCTTTAAATCTCATAAAGTAAGCAACGTCTTCTCGATGATCTTCCTCAGCTTCTGATGACGGAAATAGATAATGCTTCTCATCAATCGCTTTCCAATCTCCTAAAGATGCACTGCCTTTGTCTGCATGAGAATAGGTAAAAAAGCTTCCAGGAACTACGGCATTTTTGCTGCTTTGTTCAAACAAAGCAATCGTAATCGGGATATTTCCCAACCCTTCCATGGAACGGAGACGATTAAGAACTTCGTCTGCTATTTTTTTGCCTTCTGCTTCAAGCTTAGAGTGTTCGATAGGCTGTTCAAAAGTCGCACCATATTCTTCTTTTTGATAATAATGGACAGAATTCATGGCAAGACCAATGACCATACCGCCTAGTTTTACGGTATCTCCATCTTTTACCAAGTAATCATGTTCGAGGATATGGGCTAGATAGATTGGATTCTTTTCATTTTGCTCTTCGACAGAGCCTTTCTCATCATTGACCGGATTAAGTCCGATGTTCTCCTCGGCATCTAGTTTTAATTCTTTTAATTGTCCCTTTGTATATTTTCGATTCAACCAACCCCGAACCGTTTCTTGATCTAATTTCTGCCCCTCTTGAAAAAAGTAAGTATCGGTCGAAAAGTTTTCATTGGCTACACGCATTAACCCTGTTTCAAACTCATGAATGTCATATGTCGAATTTAATCGGTCGACAACCATCCCTCTTGTCTTACTCGGTTTAAAAGGGATCATCGTACGATAGAGTGAATCAGATATTTGATAATTAGGGATAATTGATGTCTCTTTTTTCTCATCCTTTTCTTGAACGACTTCATTTTCTTTCGTTATTTGCGGGGCACAGCCACTCAACAAAAGGATAACAATACTGCTAATAAACCACTTTTTCATAGGATTTTCCACCTTTTAATAAGAAATGCGCAAGGCGCCCGCTACCTTCGACCAGCAAATGTTCTGAGACAAAGAAAGGCGTTCTTTGCCTTTCATTGGCTCAGGTTATTATGCAGAACATCGGCTAAGTTCGCGCCGTCCTAGCGGCAGACTCAAACGCGACGTCCTGTCGCTTCGTCTGCACTAGTACCTCCTGTACGTCGCAACGCCGATGGACTCGCTCCTGCGAGCCTCGAGCCGATGGCGCCTGGAGCTGGACAACAACTGCCCAGCCTTAAAACACTCTTAAGAAAAATTTTTTATACTTTCTTATCTTTTAAGAAATGCGCAAGCGCCTGTTTGATCATTAAATCACTGAATCTGTATTTCCTCCAGAAACCTTTGCTCATCCCATGTTTCGATGCCAAGTTCTTTTGCTTTCATTAATTTAGAGCCAGCTTCTTCACCAGCAATCACTAAATCGGTTTTTTTGCTGACACTCCCAGTTACTTTTCCACCTAATGATTCAACTTTTTCCTTGGCCTCATTCCTAGTTAACTGCTCCATTTTACCTGTTAAGACTATTATTTTATCATAAAAATAAGAATCTTTATCAGCAGTTTCACTTCTTTTTTGACCAAGGTATGTCATATTAACATGAGCTTGTTTTAATTTTGCGATTAGTTGTTCCACTTCTTGATTTTGAAAGAAGTTGATAATCGCATCAGCCATTTTCCCTCCAACTTCATCCACTTGTAATAATTCTTCTTCTGTGGCAATTGCCAATTGGTCCATTGTTTCAAAATGTTCCGCAAGTGTGGCTGCTGCCTTTGCGCCAACGTGTCGAATGCCTAAGCCAAATAATAATTTTTCTAATGAGTTGGATTTGGAGTTCTCAATCGACTGAATTAAGTTGGTGCTTGATTTCTCCCCCATACGTTCCATTGCAAGGAACTGCTCCTTTGTTAAGGAATAAAGGTCTGCGGGATCCTTCACTAGGTCAAGAGCAAAAAGCTGGCTAATGACTTTTTCGCCTAAGCCATCGATATTCATCGCATTCCGAGAGACAAAATGAATTAGCCCTTCCCTTCTTTGCGCAGGACATTTCGGGTTTAGGCAGCGTAGTGCGACCTCACTTTCTAATCGGACTAGTTCACTATTACATTCTGGACAATGTTCAGGCATTTGAAATGGCAACTCTGATCCACTTCTTCTCTCTGTCAAAGCATGTACGACTTCTGGGATAATATCGCCAGCTTTTCTAATCACAACCCAGTCACCAATTCGGATGTCTTTTTCTTTAATTAAGTCTTCATTATGGAGAGAGGCTCTTTGTACCGTTGTTCCTGCAACTTGAACAGGTTCTAGAATGGCCGTTGGTGTAATGACACCGGTTCTGCCAACACTAAGTTCAATCTCCGTTAATTTTGTCACAACTTCTTCAGCTGGAAACTTGAAAGCAATCGCCCAACGGGGCGTTTTAGCTGTTTGCCCTAGCTGTTCTTGTTGTTCAAGTAAATCAACCTTAACGACGATGCCGTCTATGTCATAGTCCAATTGAGAACGATCATTTGTCCATTTTTCAATATATGTGAGCACTTCCTCGATGGAATCACATTGTTTTCTTTCCCTATTTACTTTTAAGCCTAGTGTTTCAAGCAAGTTTAAACCCGCATTATGAGAAATGACACCTGTTGTCCCAAAATCGCCAATTCCATAAAGAAAAATATCAAGATTGCGGGAAGCAGCAATTCGCGGATCAAGCTGTCTTAGGGAACCGGCAGCTGCATTCCGAGGATTCGCAAAGACCATTTGTCCTTCCTCTTCTCTCCGCTTATTTAACTTTAGGAAGGAATTCTTCGGCATATAAGCTTCGCCACGCACTTCTAGCGAATAGGGCTCGTTTAATCTTAAGGGGATAGAGCGAATGGTTTTTAAGTTAGCTGTTATATCCTCGCCAACTGTTCCATCTCCTCTTGTCGATCCTTGCACAAGAAGACCATCTTCATAACGCAAAGAAACCGCTAATCCATCAATTTTCAATTCACATACATATGAAAAATCATCCCCGATGCCTTGTCGGACTCTCCGGTCAAAATCGCGAAGTGTTTCTTCAGAGAAAGCATTCGCCAAACTTAACATCGGAGTTTGATGACGAACCTTTTCAAATTGGGATAATGCAGCTCCCCCAACCCGTTGTGTAGGTGAATCCGGTGTAATCAATTCAGGATATTTTTCTTCTAATTCCTGTAGCTGTAATAGGAGCTTATCATATTCAGCATCAGGAACAGAGGGATTATCTAGCACATGGTATTCGTATCCATATTTATTTAGTAATTGGTGAAGTTCTTTCACTTGTTCTACAATTTCTTGATTCATCCTCACATCAACCTTTCCACCATAAACATTACTTTTCATTGTCTTGCTCCATGTTCTAAAGATAGAAGCTGAGCTATCGTCTTCATATTATGCCTCAACAACACAAGAGCAAACGTCAATTTAACGGATTAAAGGATGAACAAGGAATGAACGGCATGTTTAAGGTTGAACGATTATGGACGCGCCGTCCTGACGGCAAGCTCAAGTGACGACGTCCTATCGCTTTGCCTGCACTCGCACGTCACAACACCGTTCTGCCCCACATTGTGCGGGCCTTCGTTCGTATGTCTTCGTCGTTTGATCAAGTTCCATTTGAACTAGACTTTTTGGATGGGGGCAAACTGAGCAAGCAGTCGTTTAATTCCGACTGGACTTGGAAAGGCAATATCTAGTTCCGCATTATCCGCATCTCCTTTGACGCTCACAACGGTTCCAATTCCCCATTTTTTATGCTCTGCCTTGTCCCCAACTTTCCATCCCGAATCGTTGGAATTTGCAGTTGCAGTCTTTGGTCTTGTTATAGGCTTTCTTCGTTCTCGATTGAACACTTGACGATCCAAGTCCGCTCTTTTCTCTTTTTCCTGTTCATTGACATTTTCCAGAAGGTCGACAGGGATTTCTGCAATAAACCGAGAAACAGGATTCATATTCGTTCGACCATATAGAGTCCTCATTTGCGCATTTGTTAAGTATAATTCTTCTTCTGCACGTGTAATCCCTACATAAGCGATTCTTCTTTCTTCCTCCATCTCAGCTTCTTCCATCAAGGAACGATTATGTGGAAAAACGCCCTCTTCCATCCCAATTAAAAAGACAACTGGAAACTCAAGACCTTTGGCTGAATGCAAGGTCATCAGTGTAACCCCTTCTTCTGGTACTCCGTCCTCATCAAGACGATCAATGTCAGCAACAAGTGCTAAATCCGTAAGAAAGGCCACTAAACTTTTATCTTCACTCCCAGCTTCGAAGTTTTTCGTAACAGAGAGGAACTCCTCAATATTTTCTAATCTACTTTCTGCTTCTATAGACTTTTCCGCCTTTAGCATATCTCTGTATCCTGTATTCTCGATTACTTCTTCTACTAGTTCTGTTACAGGCAGATACTCTTGCATTCCGACGTAATTGCGAATTAATAGATAAAATTCAGCGACTGCATTTGCGGCTTTCCCGGTTAAACCAATAAAATCAACCTCTGCTAATGCTTGATACATAGAAAGGTCTCGTTCTCTTGCATACGCGGCAATTCTATCTAAAGAGGTTGCCCCAATTCCACGTTTTGGGACATTGATAATGCGTTGTAGGCTAATATCATCATCTGGATTTGCGATTAATCTCAGATAGGCAAGTAAGTCTTTAATTTCCTTACGATCATAGAATTTGGTACCGCCGACAATCTTATATTCAATATTAGATTTTAAAAATACTTCCTCCATTGCACGTGATTGTGCATTTGTCCGATAAAGAATCACAAAATCAGAAAGTTTCCTTTGCCCTTTTGTACTTAATTCCTTAATTTTCCCCACAACATATTGAGCTTCTGTTTGTTCACTGTCTGCCCGATAATAGTGAATCTTTTGCCCTTCTTTGTTTTCTGTCCATAGATTTTTAGGCTTGCGACTAGGGTTATTTTGAATGACATCGTTCGCTGCATTAAGAATAAACTTTGTAGAACGATAATTTTGTTCAAGAAGGATAACTTTTGCATTGGGATAATCTTTTTCGAAGGATAGAATATTGGCGATATCCGCTCCACGCCATCTATATATCGACTGATCTGAGTCACCGACAACACAAATATTTTTCAAGCGTGCGGCAAGACTTTTGACAAGAATATATTGGGCACGGTTCGTATCTTGATATTCATCCACATGAATATATTGGAATTTCCGTTGATAAAATTCCAATATTTCGGGCACGCGTTCAAATAATTGAATTGTGACCATAATTAAATCATCAAAATCTAATGCATTATTGCGACGTAATCTCCTTTGATACTCTGTGTATATCTTGCTAACGGTTTGAGCATAAAAACCAGCTGCTGTTTTTTCATATTCCTTTGTTGTTACTAACTCATTTTTCGCACTGCTTATCGCACCAAGTACAGCTCTTGGATCAAATTTCTTTGAATCAATATTTAAGTCCTTAATGACATTTTTGACAACAGATAATTGGTCAGTCGAATCGAGAATAGTGAAATTACTATTATAACCTAGACGATCAATATCGCGGCGTAAAATGCGCACACACATGGAGTGAAAAGTGGAAATCCAAACAGCTTCTGCAGAGCCGCCCAAAATGCTTCCAATTCGTTCCTTCATTTCCCGCGCGGCCTTATTGGTGAATGTAATCGCAAGAATATTATAAGGATTCACCTGTTTTTCAACCATTAAATAAGCTACTCGATGTGTAAGAACCCTTGTTTTTCCACTTCCTGCACCCGCCATAATGAGCAAAGGTCCTTCTGTCGTTTTGACCGCTTCTTTTTGTTCAGGGTTCAATCCTTCCAAGAGACGTATACCCGAAATTTGCAACTCTACTACCTCCCTAACTAGAAAACGTTTGTTCTATTATACCTTGATATTAGACAAAAGTCACGGAAGCACATGAACTGTTTTCAACGCTTCTTTTACATTTTCATATACAATATTACCAACGATGATACAATCAGCAAATTGCTTCATTTCTTTTGCTTGTTGAACTGTTTGAATACCACCACCATAAAATAGAATGGTATTTGACAATTGGTCACTTACTTTTTCCACCAATGTCGGGTCACCATACTCCCCACTATATTCCATATAAAAGATCGGCATCTGAAACATTTTCTCAGCCATTCTTGCATATGCAATGACATCATCATCATTTAATGAGGTAGCAGCCTTTGTTCGTTTGGCCACCTTGCAATCGGAATTTAGAATACAATAGCCTTCCACTAGGACTTCATCCCAGTCCATTACCTCTCCATATTCTTTAATCGCTTTATGATGAAGGCCTGAAAACCATTGGATTTCTTCTGTATTTAAAACGGATGGAATAAAATATAAATCAAATCCTGGTGTAAGTGATTCAAGATTACTTACCTCTAATACACATGGCACCGTATATCTTCTGATCCTAGACATCAGTTGTAACACATTTTCCAATGTTACATGATCCGTACCACCAACGATAATGGCGTCCGTTCCTGATTCACATATTTTTTCCAAGTCTTTATCTGAAATCGACTTAGCAGGATCAAGTTTAAAGGCATGACGCCATTCTTTCACATCGTACATATTGATTAGGTCCTCCATTTCTATTCAACATCTATCATTATAGCATTTAGGGATAGGGAGACTAAAGTAGATGGGGAAATTTTATAAATGAAAATATAAAAAGGGTACGGCATCATCTCGCTGTACCCAAGTCTAACAAGAATATGAAAATATCCTAGCAGGGGAAAGAGTTCCCACTAAGGACAATCTCGCTTTATTTTTCTTCTTCTACTCGATCAAGCACCATTTCATACGTATCATTCCCAAAGTTCAAACAGCGTTTTACCCTTGAAATAGTAGCTGTGCTTGCTCCTGTCTCTGATTCAATTTTATGATAGGTTTTGCCTTCTCTTAGCATTCTTGCTACTTCAAGTCGTTGCGATAAGGATTGTATTTCATTAATCGTACATAAATCATCAAAGAATCGATAACATTCCTCCCGATCTTTCAAAGTGAGGATTGCATCAAATAGTTGATCTAATTCTTTTCCTCTTAATTTTTCAATTTGCATACGTTTGTATTCTCCTTTTAAACACACGCTTTTTTCATCGACCTAGTTATCCCGCATTAATTAGCTGTATGATCCCCACTTTTAAGAATTCGTGGGAAAACTGGGGGATTAACAGTCAGTAAAAGCCCAAATCGTTCATACCAACAGAAAGTTTGTCGCAATGGCGTTGCGACGTTCAAAGTGTCGTGCCTTGAGCCCGCCAACAGGATGCCGCAAATTTCACTTTTGAACTTCTTCAATCACTAGGGGATGAAGGGTCCACTATTGAAGCTTCACTTTATGAGTAAGAAACAATCTCGAGGCTTGGTACAATACTGATCCAAGTTCTGCCTGGTACTAGCTTAGCAGGAAGTCCATCCTCATATGGTACAGGGCGGCCATCAAGATCTTTCCATTCTATTTCTCTAACCAACCCTTTTTGAAACAATAAAGCTTTCCCTCCAGATGTCAAGTCAATTGACCGTCTTCCTTCTGAATCCATTGCTTGATGTTCGGTTTCCATCACAATCACATTATCTAATACAATCGGATCGTTTGTTTCCGCATCAATCGTTTGTTCTCCGTTAGAGGTCCGTAAATATTTTTCTTTTTCTTGATCATATTCATAGTTGGAGATAAACAGGTCATCTTGACTATAAGCAACCTGTATAGGCCCCGCTTGTTCTCCTTGAAGGCTCTCAACTTCTTTATCTGTTAAAAAATCTAATGGTGCTGGTGGAGTGTCCAAATCGTACCCTTCATCTTCAGCCCCTTTTGCGATGCTTTCTTGCGAAATATATGAATTATGAGGAGCTTGGCGATCAGTAGACCGCTCAAATAACGTACCGTCGTATTGAATGCCATTCAACTGATCAATTTCACCAGATAATAACCTTTTTTTAGCACTTGGACTATAACCATGTGCGATATAAAGGCTCTGGAATCCTTCAGCAATATCAATAAAATAATCGCGAGAACTCCGAACAGGTCCTATTCGCTCCGGTAATTCGCTTTGGAAAATCGCTAACAATCGTGTGATCGATCCTTCTGCTAATAATTCATATACAATATCTACTTGAGATAGCCCACTTTGTGGCCGTGCTTCTGGCTGATTGTTCATCGTAACAGCAATCGCTCTTTGATCTGTCGCTTCTTCTACCGGCAGACCGGTAAGCGGAGAAAGAAATGGTGATTGATCCTTTTCTGCTTCAGGAGTTGGATCTTCTGTTTCTGGAGCCGTCTGCTGTTCGTCCTTTTCAGCATTCCCACATGCCGCCAAGACAAGAGTTATTACGAGCAAAAGTATACAAGTTCTTTTCTTCTTTGAAAACAAAAATGCCAACTCCTATATCTAAAACGATTTTTACATCTACTATTTTAACGCATTAATGTCGGAAAGAGTACCTTTTTGTTCATCACATCGTATAATCCACTTTGAGTAACACGGATATACGGCAAATGAGTGGCTGAAAAAAATAACAAAGAATAAACCGGATCTGTAAATGGATACCCTCTCTTCACTAAGAGATCCTTTAATGTTTCCGTTTCTTGTGCTAGATCCTCCAATCGTAGATCTGACATTAACCCAGCAAGAGAAAGTTTCATTTCAAAAATAACCTTTCCTTCTTCTGTTAATACAATGCCTCCACCAATCTCTTTCATTCTTTTAAATGCCAGTAACATATCTTCTTTTCTTTTTCCCATTACAATGATATCACCTGTAGAAGAAAAAGAAGAAACAAAACCAGAAAGCGATTTTGCAAAGCCTTTGATCATCGTATTAATGCGCCATTTTCCTTTGCGATCTATCAGCATCAAATAACTTTCATCTTGATTCTCAGGTAATGGGTCAATCGCTAAATCAATACGAGTGGTGTATGGTTTCGTAATCACATCGTTCACCATCTCTATACCAAAAGGCATGGAAAACTGCAAATCGTCTCGCTTAAGATCCCAATCTAACTGAAGCGGGTCTAAATCATATAGCGACCAATGGATATGATCATCAAAAGGAATCTTTTTCCCCTCTTTTCGCACCCACTGCCCTTTTGCTAAAACAGAGTGAGGTGTTGGATCGTGTTCATTAGTAAGGAAATTAATATTCGCTACTCTCCCTGTTGCAATTTGCCCATGCTCAGAGGCAAGATTAAAATAGCGAGCAATATTATAGGAAACCATATGATACGCGTCTATAATAGGGACACCATTCTCGATTGCCAGCCGAATAAGATAATCCGCCATCCCTTGCTTGTAAAAGGCAGGGGTTGATCCATCTGTCGTCATCATAAGAGAATTATATTGAGTGAGCCCAAGTCGTTTCATATCTTGCAATAGTACAGGCAAATCAGGACGGATCGACGAATGACGAAGTGATACTGCATAGCCGTGGAGCAAGCGTTCATATATCTCTTCACCTGTCATTGCTTCATGATCACCATCTACCCCAAACAGCTTCATTTTCGCCAATGTTTTTTCTGAGGCACCCGGGAAATGACCTTCCACTTTTTTTCCAAGCCGTTTCGTTTCCTGAATCCAATAAAGCATTAGGTCATCACCATCAAGCAGTTTAGGCCAGCCTGTTAATTCGCCCCCTTGAACAACAGCCTTATGTTCAAGCCAGGCTTTCACCTCCCTATTCGTGAAAACTCGCTCCTCTTCTCCCATAGCTGTTTGCGCATCATAGCGCCCCCACCAGTACATCGTAATAGGGGATTCATTCAATTGTTCCATCAAGGAAAACGCTTTCTTTTTGCTTAAGTGCAAGAAAAGAAGAAGATTATCATTAATTAGTGTCGTTGTACCTGTTTGCGCAGCAAAGCGAGATAAAGTGTGCGGGTTATATAATTGGGACGGATGAACATGGGGCTCTATATAGCCGGGGACCAGCGTCCATTCAGAACAATCCACCACTTCGCAATCCTTTAGCTGCTTTGGTATTTCTTTTCCAACATAAACAATGCGATCATGTAAAATCCATATATTGGCAACTACCCATTCATGTAAAGTTGAATGTAAAAAACGGGCATTTTTTAGCAAAATTGAAGGAGATACTTTACCATCTAAAACAGATATTTGTTCGCGAATTTGCTTGTTTTTCCATCTAAATCTCTGTTCTAACATCCTAATCCTCCCATCCAAATCGTCTTTCTTAAAAATGTGTGTCCAAAAAGGAGGATAAAAAGAACCAAGTCGGTGACTACGCTGACGTCCTGTCAGCAACGCCGACACTAGTACATCCTGTACGTCGAAAGTTCGAGGCGGCGCAGTTTCGAACAGCAGAGAAACAAGCCAACGAGCTTCCACGGGATGTGGTGACTTCGACGTTCGACACAGGACGTGTCGGTAACTAGTCGAAGTTCCTTTATCTCGAAGTGTCATTTTTACCGGACTTTTTGAACATCCTTTTAATGTCATTCTAACACACTATACCCTTTTAAGACGTTAGGAACTATCCCTCAATCGCACATTTTCATGAATTGTAATAGAATGGTAAAACAGTTGTAACGAATAAGTGGTTACCTCTGCTATATTTGTCTTTTTCATTATCTTTTCGATCTATTCGCAAGTTCTTTGTCATAAGCACATTATTCACCGATTTCACAGAAGTAATCCCCAACATCCTCCTAAATTTTATAGGGAATATTCCTTTTTTGTAACATCGGTTAAAGCCTCGACATCCTGTCGAAATACCGATGGACTCACTTCATGCGAGTCTCTCGCTCCTGCCGTCTGTAGCTAGACAGCTCGGCGAAGAATGAGCCGATGTTGACTTACGCAAACAGAAGCTGAAAGTTTGCTAGTCGCTGGGCGCTGGAGCTAGACAACAAAACTCAAAATTATACCTTATCCATAAGCAACAATTTTATAGTACGCTAAGCAATAAAAAAAGCGGATAGGCTATCACCCATCCACTTTTACTAATGCTTTGGCAGCTATGTCTTTTCTATAAAAAAACTCATCTTCCGTTATGTTTGCCATTTCTGAATAAACTTGATTCACAGCAGCTGATATAGAGTCCGCTTTCGCCGCCATCAATAGTAATCTTCCACCATTTGAGTAATACGGCCCTTCTTGTACAGGTCGACGAGTTCCCGCATGATAGATCGATACATTTGTCCCTGAGAAATCGAGCTCCGGTAATGGAACACCTTTCTTATACTCAGCTGGGTAGCCCTTTGCCGCTAATACAACACCGACAACTGCTGTATCTGACCACACCAATTCAGGTGTTTTTTCATCTAACAAGTCAAGTAAAAGTTGCACGAGGTCTGTTTCCAATCTTTCTAAAACGACCTGTGTTTCAGGATCTCCGAAGCGCGTATTAAATTCAATCACTTTTGTCCCTTGCTGTGTTTGAATTAATCCAGCATATAAAATCCCAGTAAACGGGCGATTTTCTTGAACCATTGCCTTAGCGGTTGGACGGAGAATTTCCTCAACTGCTTTTTCCACTTCTAGTGAAGAGATATGTGGGACAGGTGTATAAGCCCCCATCCCGCCAGTGTTCGGTCCCTGATCACCGTCAAAAGCACGTTTATGATCTTGGGCGATCACCATCGGATAAACAGCTTCACCATTCACAAAAGCCATTAATGAGTATTCTTCTCCCTCTAAAAATTCTTCGATCACCACTTTGGCAGATGATTCTCCAAACTTCGAGTTGATTAACATTTCCTCTAAGGCTTGATTGGCTTCTTCCTCTGTCATCGCCACAACGACACCTTTTCCCGCTGCAAGCCCATCTGCTTTGATAACAATTGGTGTGCCATTCTCATGCACATATGCTTTTGCTGCTTCATAGGAAGTGAAAGTTTCATAAGTAGCAGTGGGAATACTATATTTCTTCATAAGGTTCTTAGCAAAATTTTTACTTCCCTCAAGAATCGCTGCATTTTTTCTCGGCCCAAATATTCTCAAACCAACCGCCTCGAATTCATCGACAATTCCAGCATCCAACGGAACTTCTGGCCCTACAATCGTAAGGTCAATTTTTTCGTCTCGTGCAAATTGAATTAGACTTGAAAAATCCATCTCTTGAATCGGGACTAAGATTGCATCTTCACTAATTCCACCATTTCCGGGAGCACAATATACTTTAGAAACGAGTTTACTCCCTTTTATTTTTTTACAAAGGGCATGCTCCCTGCCACCACTGCCAATAACTAAAATATTCATATTACTCCTCCCTTCCCGCTTTTCTTTGTCCAGCTCCAGCGCCCAGCGACTAGCAAACTTTCGGTTTCTTCCTACGATAAGTCAACATCGGCTCATCCTTCACCGTGTTTCCTTTATCTCAGGGATACAGGATGTAGGTCAGAACAGCGTTGCGACGTACAGGATGTACTAGTGCAGACGAAGCGACAGGACGTCGCGTTTGAGTCTGCCGCCAGGACGGCGCGTTTTTAGCTGTTCATCCTTATTATAAAAGTTTGCACATAGCTTAACAGGAGTCTCCGCTTTTCTTTGTCCAGCTCCGGCTCCTAGCTACTTGCAAACTTTCGGTGCCTTCCTACGATAAGTCAACATCGGCTCATCCTTCGCCGTGTTTCCTTTATCTCGTCAGGCCCCTAGAAAGTTTGTGCGTAGCTTAACAGGAGCCTTCGCTTTTCTCGACTTGACTTAATGTTTAAAGTGGCGTACTCCCGTGAATACCATGGCGATTCCGTGTTTGTCAGCTTCTTTGATCGAGTCTTCATCGCGAATGGAGCCACCTGGCTGGATAATTGCTGTAATGCCTGCTTTAGCAGCCTCTTCCACTGTATCTCCCATCGGGAAGAAAGCGTCAGAACCCATCACTGCTCCTTTTGCCCGTTCCCCTGCTTGCTCTATCGCGATTTTAGCGGCCCCAACACGATTCATTTGCCCTGCCCCAATACCAAGTGTCATATTATCTCCTACAACAACAATTGCATTAGATTTGACATGTTTTACCACTTTCCATGCAAGTTTCAAATCCGCTAACTCCTCAGCCGTTGGCTCTCTTTTTGTTGGAATAGAGATATTTCCATCTTCAAATGTAAAGGCGTCTTGGTCTTGAACAAGTAATCCTCCCTCTACAGAGGTTAAAACTTTTTCCTGTTTATGGGACCCATCAAAAGGTATTGTTAAGAGGCGAATATTCTTTTTCGCTTGTAATACCTCCAAAGCTTCCTGTGCAAAGCTAGGAGCGATAACAATCTCTAAAAATATTTCATGCAATTGTGTGGCCGTCTCCCGGTCCACCTCGCGATTAAAAGCAATGATGCCGCCAAAAATGGAAGTGGAGTCTGCCTCATAAGCCTTTTTAAAAGCAGCAGCAATGGAATCTCCAATCCCAATCCCGCATGGATTCATATGCTTCACAGCCACTGCTGCTGGCTCCGTAAACTCCTTCACGATTTGCAAAGCAGCATCTGCATCGCGGATATTATTGTAAGATAGTTCTTTACCATGTAATTGCGTTGCATTAGCAATAGAAAATTTAGATCCTAGTGGATGCTGATAAAAAGCGGCCTGTTGATGCGGATTTTCCCCATATCGTAAGCTTTGTTTTAATTCATATGTAAAAGTGACACGTTCTGGTTCTTCTTCCTCGGCTAGTTCTGTCATATATTCTGCGATAAGCGCATCATAAGCGGCCGTATGACGAAAAACTTTAGCAGCCAATTTACGCTTAAATAAGGAAGAAACAGCCCCCTTCTCCTTTAATTCTCCAATCACCTCATCATAGTCCGCCGCATCTACAACAACGGTTAAATCAGCATGATTTTTAGCAGCTGCTCTCAGCATCGAAGGACCGCCAATATCAATATTTTCGATCGCTTCTTCCGGTGTAACATCGGACTTTTCAATTGTTTTTTGAAAAGGATAGAGATTCACACAAACAAGATCAATCGGCTGGATCCCTTGCTCTGCCAATTGTTTCAGATGATCCTCTGAATCTCTTTTCGCTAGTAATCCTCCATGAATAAGTGGGTGCAGTGTCTTTACTCTTCCTTCTAATATTTCTGGAAAACCAGTAATCTCCTCTACACCTTTAACAGGAACTTGGTTTTCTTCTAATGCCTTTTTGGTTCCGCCAGTAGATAAGATTTCGAATCCTAGATCTACAAGTCCTTTTGTAAAATCAACAATTCCTGTTTTATCAGAGACACTGATCAAAGCTCGTTTCACTTAAACTCCTCCTCTTATTCTCTCAAACACAGTTTTTGTAAAGTTTGTGGGTAAAAGATATGTTCGACTTGATGAATTTTCCTTTCCACATCTAAAAGCGTTTCTTCATCATCGATAGGCACAGCCTTTTGAGCGATAATGGGGCCTGTATCCATCCCTTCATCTACATAATGAATTGTAATTCCGGTGATTTTCACACCTGCTTCAACTGCTTGCTTAATCGCAGCTTTCCCTGGAAAAGCAGGAAGTAAGGATGGGTGAAGATTAATAATTTTGTTCGGATATGCCTGTAATAAAGTGGGGCCTATTAATCTCATATAACCTGCAAGTACAATAAAATCTACCTTTGCATTTTGAAGCTGTTCACATATGATTGATTCAAAAACTGCTTTTGATGCAAATTCTTTCGGACTAAATGTAAAAACTGGAACATCAGCCTTCTTAGCTTTCTCTACCACTGGCGCTTCTGGTTTATCACAAATTAATAAGGCAATCGTTGCATGGAGATTTCCCTTTCGTACAGCTTCGATAATCGCTTGAAAGTTACTACCTGTTCCTGAGGCGAAAATGGCGATTCTCTTCATCATTTCCTCTCCCTGTCGACAAATTGAATGCCTGTTTCCTCTGTAACCACACCAATTTTATACGCCTTTTCCCCCTGCTCCACAAAGGTCTTTATTGCTTGCTCTGCATCCTTCGCACTCACGGCAATGACAAATCCGATTCCCATATTAAAAATATTAAACATTTCCTTTTGCTTTAGCTCACCGTATTTTTCTAAAGCATGAAAAATAGGTAAAACTGGCCATGATCCGTTGTGAATAACGGCCCCTAACCCTTCTGGAAGCATGCGCGGGATATTTTCAACAAAGCCCCCGCCTGTAATATGAGACATCCCCTTAATATCTAGCTGCTCTAAAGCAGTTAATACAGACTTCACATATATACGGGTCGGAGTCAGTAGCTCTTCCCCTAAAGGACGGGATAACTCAGGTAGCTTTTCCTGTAATGACAATGCATGTTGGTCAAAGAATATTTTCCTCACAAGAGAATAGCCATTGCTATGGATGCCACTGGACGCTAATCCAATTAACACATCCCCCTCTTGAATCGTTTCTCCTGTAATATACTGCTTTTTCTCACATGCTCCAACAGCAAATCCCGCTAAATCGTATTCATTATCTTCATATAGTCCCGGCATTTCTGCTGTTTCCCCGCCAATTATAGCACATCCAGCTTGCTCACAACCATTGGCAATGCCACTGACAATGTGTTCAATCTTTTCTGGAATGTTTTTTCCAACAGCTAAATAATCAAGAAAATAAAGAGGCTCTGCTCCTTGTACTACAATATCATTCACACACATCGCAACACAATCAACCCCAATTGTATCGTGCCGCTCCATCATAAAGGCCAGTTTTAATTTTGTGCCAACCCCATCTGTACCTGATACTAATATCGGTTCCTGTAAATGCAGCTGCGATAAATCAAACACACCGCCAAAACCACCCAATTGGCCGAGCACACCTAATCGGTTTGTCCTTTGAACATGCTTTTTCATTCTTTCAACCGCTTCATATCCGGCTTCAATATCTACTCCGGCTTGCTGGTAGGCATTTGTCATATCGTGTGCCCCCTCATATTATTTTCTCTTCAAGATCGACTCATTTCTTTTTCATAAGGTAATAGTGTATCTGGATATATTTCCGTTGGATATTCCCCAGTAAAACAGGCGGCGCACTGCCCACAATTCTTTCCATATTCCTTTCGGCCAATCGCTTCCAACATCCCCTCAACACTTAAAAATGTTAAGGAGTCAGCTCCAATAATGTCACACATTTCATCAATACTATGAGTAGCGGCCATTAATTCCTCATGTGATGATACATCAATCCCATAAAAACAAGGATGTTTCATCGGAGGAGAACTAATACATACATGAACTTCGGTTGCACCGGCCTCTTTTAACATTTTCACAATCCGTTTGCTCGTTGTCCCACGAACAATTGAGTCATCGACCATAATCACGCGTTTTCCTTCAACCACTTTTCGAACAGGAGAAAGCTTCATCTTCACGCCCTGTTCTCGAAGTTCTTGAGAAGGCTTAATAAACGTTCTGCCAACATAACGGTTTTTAATTAAGCCCATTTCATAGGGAATGCCCATCGTTTCAGCAAAACCAATCGCAGCGGAAATACTAGAATCAGGGACACCTGTCACGACATCAGCAGAAACATTGACTTCTTTGGCTAAAACTTTTCCAAGCTTCTTTCTTGCTGTATGAATATTTATCCCTTGGATATCACTGTCAGGCCTTGAGAAATATACATATTCCATTGAACACATGGCACGTGAAGTAGATAGAGCAAAAGGTTCACTATGTAACCCCTCATCATTAATAATAATCAATTCCCCGGGCTCTACATCACGAACAAATTCCGCTCCAATTAAATCAAAGGCACATGTTTCTGATGATACACAGTAGGAATCTCCAACTTTTCCAATCGATAATGGCCGTAGCCCATTGGGATCCTGAGCAATAATCAACTCATTTTCTGTTAAAAGAATAAGCGCATAAGCGCCTTTCACCATGGAAAGAGCATTCTTTACCTTATCTTTCATTGCTAAATAACCACTGCGTTTAATTAAATGGGCAAGTACTTCCGTGTCTGAAGTCGATTGAAAAATACTCCCTTGCATCTCTAATTGATGTTTTAAATCCAGTGCGTTAATCAAGTTTCCATTTTGCGCTAAAGCCAGACTTCCACTGGAGGAATGGAAGAGAAGCGGTTGAACGTTTTCCAATCCACCCTTATCTGCTCCCCCATATTTCACATGGCCGATCGCATTTTCACCCGGCAAACTGGCAAGGTTCGATTTATTAAAAACATCATTTACCAGACCTTCACCGCGAATCCCTTTTAAACTGCTTCCATCTGTCGCAACAATTCCTGCACCTTCTTGTCCTCGATGCTGAAGACTGTGTAGTCCATAATACGTAATTTGGACAGCGTCCGGATGTCTCCAGATTCCAAAAACACCACATTCTTCGTTTAATCCTTTGATGTCAGCAAACATGGAATAGCTCCTCTCCAGGCATCTTCCAATTTTTTTACTTCCGTTTGAATCAGTGATTGACGACCATTTTTTATAACTAGTTCAGATCTCTCGATGACTATTCCGATCTGTTTTGCATCTTCAACAATCTCTTCAAATGCTGCTTGATCTTTGGCTTTTACAGATACAATGAAACGAGACTGTGTTTCCGAGAAGAGCGCTGCAACAGGATCACCTGATAATTCCACTTCTACCCCTAAATCCGTTCCGAAGATAGATTCAGCTATGGCAACCGCTGCTCCCCCTTCTGAAATATCATGGGCAGAAGCAACTTTGCCACTGCGAATCGCTTCTAATAATTGTTTTTGTCTTTTTACTTCAACAAGTAGGTCGATTTCTGGGGCTTTCCCGAAAAATTCTCCATGCACCAACTTTTGTAACTCACTTCCACCGAACTCTTCTTTTGTCTCACCGATCATATAAATCAGATCACCAGCAGCTTGAAAACTTTGTGTTGTAATATGAGCTAGATCTTTAATCAATCCAACCATTCCGATTATGGGTGTTGGATAAATGGCTTTGCCACCTTTTTCATTAAACAAGGACACATTCCCACTAATAACTGGACTTTCTAAAGCCAAGCAAGCCTCACGAATACCTGCCGCTGATTTTTCGAGTTGCCAAAAGATTTCTGGTTTTTCCGGGCTACCAAAGTTCAAACCATCTGTAATTGCCAGAGGTTCAGCCCCGGAGCAAACTACATTTCTTGCTGCTTCTGCCACAGCAATTTTTCCACCAGTTTCCGGATCCAAATAAATATACCGAGCATTACAATCAGTTGTAATTGCAATCGCCTTTTGGGTATCTTTAATTCTCACAACAGCAGCATCCGATCCTGGTTTGACAATCGTTTGATTCCCCACTTGTTGATCAAATTGACTGTACACCCATTCCTTACTTGCAATCGTTGGTTGCTGTAATAATTTTTCAAGCGTGTCAGTATAATCAGATACTTCAGGAATCTCAGAAGCCATTGCTTGGAATTCCTGAAAATAGCCGGGTTCCTTAGATGGTTTATGATATACAGGGGCATCTTCCGCCAAAGCATCTGCTGGAACCTCTGCAACAACTTCACCTTTGTGCAGCAAACGGAAAATTTGATCATCTGTTACCACTCCGCAAGCTACGGCTTCCAAGTCATAGCGAGAAA
Organism: Bacillus sp. J14TS2; assembly: GCF_018333015.1. Classification (NCBI taxonomy): domain Bacteria; kingdom Bacillati; phylum Bacillota; class Bacilli; order Caryophanales; family Bacillaceae; genus Bacillus; species Bacillus sp. J14TS2. Next base: position 147,129 of record NZ_BORE01000012.1, read on the forward strand.
ATAGATCAATCACTTCTTGTTCTCTGCCTTTTTTAACAACAAGGAGCATCCGCTCTTGTGACTCAGATAACATCATTTCATATGGTGTCATATCAGCTTCTCTTTGCGGGATAAGGTCTAAGTTCATTTCCAAACCAGATCCTGCCTTACTTGCCATCTCAGCTGCAGAGCTTGTAAGTCCAGCGGCTCCCATATCCTGGATGCCGATTAAAGCATCAGATTTCACCAATTCTAAGCAAGCATCCATCAGTAGTTTTTCTGTAAATGGATCACCTGCTTGCACAGCTGCCCGTTCCTGCTCATCTGCTTCCTCCGCTAATTCAGATGAAGAAAAAGTCGCCCCATGAATCCCATCACGCCCCGTTGGAGATCCAGCATACATCACGGTATTTCCGACGCCTTTTGCTTGCCCTTTCTGCATATCTTGATGATCAATTAGGCCAACGACCATCGCATTCACAAGTGGGTTTGCTTCATAGGCAGAATCGAATTGGATTTCTCCTCCTACTGTGGGAACTCCAAGCTTATTCCCATAATCGCCAATTCCCTCAACTGCTTTTTCCAGTAAGTACCGGACTCTTGGTGAATCCAACTCTCCAAATCTTAAAGAATTTAGAGACGCAATTGGCTTGGCCCCCATTGAAAATACATCACGGATAATACCGCCAACACCGGTTGCCGCACCTTCATAAGGTTCAATCGCAGAAGGTGAGTTATGACTTTCAATTTTAAATACAACGGCTTGATTGTCACCAATATCTACAATTCCAGCACCTTCTCCAGGTCCCTGTAACACTTGAGGTCCTTCTGTTGGAAATGTTTTTAAAATGGCTTTTGAATTTTTGTAGCTACAATGTTCTGACCACATAACAGAAAATAAGCCCGTCTCTGTATAATTCGGTGTTCTCCCTAGCATCTTTTCAGCTAGAGCAAACTCTTCATCGGTCATACCCATTTCACGATAAATTTTGTTTCCCTTAATTTGTGTTGGTGTTGGTTCATGCGTCATATGACTGCCTCCCATCTCTTGCTATCGATTGAAAAAGTTTGATTCCATCTACACTCCCTAAAATTTCCTCTACCGCTCGTTCAGGATGGGGCATCATGCCAACAACATTACCCGCTTGGTTGGAAATACCAGCAATTGATTCTGTGCTACCATCAGGATTTTCATCCGCGTAAGTAAATACAATCTGGCTGTTGTCTTTTAATATTTGTAATGTTTCGGGATCACAATGATAACGGCCATATCCATGAGCAATTGGAACTGAAATCTTTTCATTCTGTTCATAGTTCTTGGTCCATAACGTATCATTATTCTGAACAACTAGTTTCATAGATGCACAATTAAATTTCAACCGATCATTTTTTAGTAGAGTACCTGGTAATATCCTAGCTTCTGTAAGGATTTGAAAACCATTACCAATCCCAAGCACTGGTTTTCCCGCATCTGCTGCTTTCCTTATCGCATTGATCACAGGCTGTAAGGCAGCAATTGCTCCCGGGCGAATGGCATCTCCATAGGAAGCTCCTCCTGGTAGGAATATGGCGTCATACTCATCTAAATTCGTCTCATCATCATGAATGAAATCTACTTCAAGTTTTAATTGATTAGAACAGATAGTATAAATCTCATCTTCACAGCTTGTTCCTGGAAAAACAATGATCGCAACCTTCACTGAGCTGCCCCCTCTTCGATTTCAAAACTATACTCTTCTACTTCTAGATTCACAAGGAGCTTTTTACAAATCTCATCGATCGTTGTAGAAAGATCTCCCTCTGTTTCTTCAACTTGCAACTCAATTAATTTGCCCACTCTCACTTCTTTTACCGTAGGATAGCCTGATTTTTGCAATGCCTTTGTTGCTGCAGATCCTTGGGGATCGATCACACTTTCCTTTAGCGTAACAAATACCTTTACTTTATATGTCATTTTATTTCTCTCCTTTATATTTGGAAGAATATGAATCTATTTTTTAGTAACGACCAATAGATGCTCAAAATTTATTTGTTAGCGATAAATTACTTGTTTGCAGTAGACCTTTTTACTCATTTGTTTCTAGCCAAATGTTTGTCGAGTTCAACTCTTGTGTTGTTTCTACAATATTCTCCGTTAACACTGTTATATGGCCCATCTTTCGGTTTTGTTTAGCCTGATCTTTTCCATAAAGATGAATGGACCAATTTGGTTTTCGTGGAATTTCTTCTATAACAGATTGGACATGTTGTCCTAAAATGTTGATCATAACTGCTGGACGCAACAATTGTATTTCTTGTAGAGGCCAACCACAAATCGCTCTTATATGCTGACCAAATTGTGAAATATTGCAGGCTTCAATTGTATAATGTCCGGAATTATGCGGTCTTGGCGCCAATTCATTTACATAGATTTCTTGGTTTTTCGTTAAAAATAACTCAACAGCTAATGTCCCAACTAAATCTAGATAGTCGGCGATCTGGCTCGCAATTTGATGAACCTTTTGCTCAATCTCTACAGAAATTCCTGCTGGTACAGTGGTTCTATGGAGAATATTATGAATATGGAGATTCTCCCCTACTGGAAAACATGCCAGCTCATTCGTTACTCCCTTTGTCATTACAACCGAAATTTCCTTTTCAAAGGGAATCCATGCTTCCAATACACACGGTCCTTGTTCTAGCACATCGACTGCTTCTTCTATATCTTCGCGTCTTTTTATCACGAATTGTCCTTTTCCGTCATAGCCACCACGCGTTGTTTTTAAAACGGCAGGATAACCTATAATCTGAATGCCTTGTTCAAGATCCTCTTTCTTGCGAATAACATGATAAGGAGCAACTTCAACACCTGCTTTTGTCAGCGCTTGTTTTTCTAAGATTCGATCTTGAGTAATCCTAATTAAATCGGCCCCTTGCGGAATATAAGCTTTTTGAGATAACCATTTTAGAGACTCGTAATCGATATTTTCAAATTCATATGTAATCACATCACTGTTTTGTGCTAGTAAGTCTAAGGCATCACGATCATGATAAGCTGCAACAATTTCCTTATCGGCAACCTGACCGGCAGGAGATTGTGAGGAAGGCTCAAGGACGATCACCTTAAAACCAGCCTCCTTCGCTGCTAAGGTCATCATTCTTCCTAATTGACCTCCACCAATAATTCCAATCGTTTGCCCTGGTTTAATAAATGTACTAGACAAGCTGATCACTGCTTTCTAAAACTTTTTCTTTTAAAGCCTCTCTTCTTTCAATCAGACGCCTTTGGATTTGTTCACATTCTGCCCCTAATATTTGTGCGGCTAACAGGCCGGCATTTGTCGCTCCTGCTTTCCCAATAGCAACTGTAGCAACAGGAACACCACCAGGCATTTGTACAATTGATAATAGAGAATCCATTCCTTTTAAAGCTTTTGATTCTACTGGCACGCCAATAACTGGTAATACCGTTTTAGCTGCAAGCATACCTGGCAGATGGGCTGCCCCGCCCGCACCAGCAATCAACACCTTTAGCCCTCTGTCAATCGCCGTTTCTGCGTATTCAAACATATAGTCAGGTGTCCTATGTGCGGAAACAACTTTCTTTTCATAGGGAATGGCTAACTCATCCAATACAGCACATGCATGTCTCATCGTTTCCCAATCAGAAGTACTCCCCATCACTATCCCAATTTCCACATCCATGTTGATCCCTCCATCGTTTTCTAAAGGATTATACTGTATTACTAGCACTAACCAACTTTTTCAAAACACAAAAAGGACAGTCTGCATTCTATGACAGAAAGCAGACTATCCAGGAGTAAAAAATATGTATAAGCTCCCAAAGTTCCACTTCCTCATAGTCTGATCATTTACGGTGATCAGGTAGAAACGTATGGGCCATATCCCCATTATATATGAGGCCTTGCTTGTTGCTTAGGAATTTATAGAATTCTAGCTTGTAGATAAGTTCTAACTTAATGTTTCAGCATCCAGCTCCAGCGACTAGCAAAACTTTCAACTTTGTCCTGCGATAAGCCAACAGGATGTTAGTCAGTACAGCGTCGCGACATACAATAGCAACAAAACGTCGCCGTTTGAGTCTAATTTAGCTGTTATCCTATTACGTCATTAAACTGGTGCTTGAACTTTTGCTCTTACGTTCATCTTAACAAACCTAGGAAGAGAATGTCAATTAAAAATCGAACATTTTATATTCACCTGCATGCATCGTTCGTGTTTTACTCATTCTTCACTCCTTTGAAAACGATTTTTCTTGAAACCGGGATGTATTCAACTTTTCCATTTCGTTTTTCTTCTTTAAAAATTGGTTTTTCGCTTCGTTTAATCGGAATGTAGCCTTCTTTTTCCATTCTTTTTAAACACTCTTCGATACTCTCATTGTCTATTACTTCAAAATCCTTTTTCATCGATGCAATCTACCTTTCTTTACTGCTTTTACCCAAAATCCACCATAAATAGTTTTCGGTTCATAGGCAATGATAAAGGCCTTTGAATCAAGCTCTTTAATGGTTTGATATAATTTTAATTCCATTTTACGCGGAGTTAATACTTGAAGTGCCATTCGGTCTCCTTCTAGTCCTTGAGCTGCCCAACTTGTCACACCATAACCTGCCTGCCGTAATTGTTTAGGCAGATCTCGGTCATATTCTTTTGTGATAACATTGACAGTAATATAACCAAGCGCCATTTTTTCTTCTATTTTCGTTCCAACTATTACTCCAATCCCATAGCCAACCGCATAGGCTATTACGTTCTGAATTTGATTTAGATTATCCAAAACGAGACCTAGACCCACAACATAAATCACAATTTCAACCATACTAATTAATGCGGCCATATAGCGATACCCTTTTAACGTCATAATCATCCGAATCGTAAAAAAGGAAACATATACAACATTAATGACCAAAATAATAACAACCATGATAAGACTATTTTGCAGCATAAATACCCTCCATCTAGATTTGTTCTCATTAAAACATTGTAATTCCACGATCCTATCTCTATACATGTACCCCTTACAAAAGACATCCATTCTTATTTGAGCATAAAAATGAACAAAAGCGCAAGCGCCTTGATCAGCCCCGACAAGCAAATGTTCCTGAACCTAGGAAGGGGCTTTTCCCTTCATAGGTTCAGGGTTATTTGACCTCGAGGGGCTAGGCGCTGGAGCTGGATGACAAAACTCAAAATTATAACTTATCCACAAGCCAAGAATTTTATAGTTTCCTTAACAAGAACAAAAGCGCAAGCGCCCGTTTAGCGACGTACAAACTTTCATAGTAAGGATGAACAACTAAAAACGCGCCGCCTTACGCACCACTTTTCTCCGTTTTCGCTGGATTTTTGGTGCGTAGAACTCTCTACGTACCTTTTTTCTCCGTTTTCACTGGATTTTTGGTGCGTAGAACTTTCTACGTACCTTTTTTCTCCGTTTTCACTGGATTTTTGGTGCGTAGAACTTTCTACGTACCTTTTTTCTCCGTTTTCACTGGATTTTTGGTGCGTAGCGCTCTCATAGACAATCCTTTTCCTTGTTTCAAAAAGTAACTAAAGCCAAAAAGAGAAAGCTGCACAAAGAAAAGCAGCTGTTCAATAAGTTGGCAACAACGAAAAGGACGAAGAGAAGGAATGAAGCTCTCTTCGTTTTTTATTGATGAACACAGTCTAAGAAAAGCGCAAGCGCCCGTTTAACGATGTACAAACTTTACTAATAAGGAAACTGCCATAACCTTGAAAGAGAAGGGATGTTGACATACGCGAGCAGGCATCGAAAGTTTGCTGGGCGCTCGAGCTAGACGACAAAACTCAAAATTACAACTTATCCACAAGCAACAATTTTATAGTTGTCTAAGCTACAACAAAATCGCAAGCGCCTTGATCACCTTAATAAGCAAATATTTTTAGGCAAAGAAAGACGTTTTTACTTTATCATCTATTAAACCATAAAAGAAAATCCTATCCTAATATCTTTATTAGGAATAGGATTTCATTATTACTAAGAGATTTGATTGATTCGATTCAGCACACCAGCTCTTCGCAAGCGTGCGGCCAATATGATTCCAATCAGCATGCCACTTGCACTGGAGACAAAAAACGAAGGAAAGAAAAAGAAAGCCGTTGTTGTAGTCCCCATCAATATTTTTGCATAGGGAACTGCGATAAGAGAAGCAATCAGCCCTGAGCCAATCAGTTCCCCCAGCCCGGATAACCAAACTTTCCCAAAGCGCTTAAATAATACACCAGCTATGCATGCACCAATCATCCCTCCAGGAAATGCTAGTAGAGAACCTGTCCCTGACAAGATGCGGATCAGCGCAGTTAACATGGCTATAATGATAGCACCTATAGGTCCAAGGGTGACAGCTGCTACGACGTTGACGGCGTGTTGGATCGGATAGGCTCGTGCAATTCCAGCTGGAAAAGAAATAAAGCTAGACCCAGCAACAGCAATTGCTACAAACATTGCCATAATAATCATCTTACGAGTGTTCACTTAACCCCCCCTCCTTTTCCAGGCTCTCTTCAATCCTTTCTCGTAATTGTTTTGCGCTACTTCGCGGATCTAGTGATGAAGCAATCGTTGATATAAGAGCAATGCCACAACCTCCAGCCTTTAACACAGGCACCAGGTTCTTCTTCGTAAGACCGCCAATTCCCACAATTGGCAGATTAGGATACTGAGATGCAACTTGTTTAATCATTGTAGTTCCTGCTGGAATTCTTGCATCCTCTTTGATTGAAGTCGCATAGACAGGTCCGATCCCTACATAATCTGCACCCGCTTTTTGAGCTAACGTAGCTTCCTCTATAGTATGTACGGAAACTCCTAAGATTTTATCTTTACCTATTTTTTCGCGTACCAACGAAGCAGTCTCATCTTCTTGGCCAACATGGACCCCGTCTGCATCAAGAGCTAGCGCCAAATCCACATCATCATTTATAATAAAAGGCACATTATACTTTTTACATAGCTTCATACATTTTTCAGCGAACAAATATTTATCCCGTCCTTGTAATGAGGAAACACCTTTTTCTCTCAATTGAAAACAGGTAATGCCACCTTGTAAAGCCAATTCTAATACCTCTAATGGATCGCACTGCGTATTCACACTTCCCATGATGAAGTACAAGTGCAACTTATTTTTAATCAAGCAAGACCACTTCCTTTGTCGCTTCTTTGTAGGATCGGTATGCCCAATGATTTGTTGGTCCATGTCCCTTTCCTAAATGTAAACCTTCTTTAATGGCAGCATGGATATACTCTTTCGCCTCCATGACCGCTTCTTCCAAACTCATTCCCTTTGCTACGAATGCTGCAATCGCTGCTGAAAACGTACAACCTATTCCATGCGTATCTTTTGTATGAATACGCTCAGAACGCAATCGAAACTTTTTTCCACATGAAGACATAAATAAATCTTCAGCATATTCTTTATTATCAAGATGTCCCCCCTTCATTATCACAGAGCTCGCTCCACCCTCCAATAAAACTTCAGCTGCTTTTTCAATATCTATTGCTGTCACAATTTTTATTCCTGTTAGCAACTCAGCTTCAGGAATATTGGGAGTAATAATAGAAGCCCTAGGCAAGAGTCCCTCCTTTAAAGCTTCCACCGCTTCATTTTGCAATAATGAAGTACCCCCTTTAGCAATCATGACTGGATCAATGATTAAATTTCCTACTTGATAAAACTGCAATGTGTCAACAACCTCATAAATAATGTCTGCCGAAAATAGCATGCCTGTTTTTACAGCGGTTACTGGAAAATCATCCATGACTGCACAAATTTGCTTTTTGACCTCGTTTGCATTCATTGGATATACATCGTGAACTCCAAGCGTATTTTGAGCGGTAACAGCCGTCAAAGCAGAAGTACCAAACACTCCCAATTCTTGGAAAGTCTTCAGATCAGCCTGAATCCCTGCTCCTCCACCACTATCTGATCCAGCAATCGTTAATGCTACATACGTCATATGATTCTCCCCTTTCAAGATTACTAGATTATGAATAGAGCTCATCTAAAAAGTGAACAGCAAAATGACCTGGTTGCTGAGACTTTTGTGCAGCTTTTTCCCCAGCTTTTTTATAAAATTGCAAAGCTTCAAAAGTCGCATCAAAATGTTTTCCAGCACTTACTGCCAGAAAAGCACCAACGACCGCACTTAATAAACAACCAGCCCCCGTTATTTTCGACATGAGTGAATGGCCACCAGCAATCTCACTCACCTTTTTCCCATCACTCAAAATATCAACTGCGCCTGTGACAGCCACGGTACAATCAAAACGTTGGGCTGTATCCTTAGCAAGCATGCGAAAATCGCTCTCTCCTTCACCAGCATCCACACCACGTGCATGCCATTCGATCCCAGCTATGGTAGCTAATTCTCCGGCATTGCAACGAATCAGTGAAACATTCACCTCATTTAAAATGCGAAATACCATTTCCTTTCGAAATGCAGTCGCCCCTGCACCAACTGGATCAAGTACAACAGGACTCCCATTCTGATTGGCACTCTTTCCCGCTAATATCATTGTCTCAATTGTGTCTTTTTTTAAAGTGCCTATATTCAAGACCGTGCAATCTGCAGCCGCGGCTATTTCAGCAACTTCTTCTACTGCATCCGCCATAACAGGGGAAGCGCCTAAAGCTAATAAACCATTCGCTTGAAAATTAGCTACGACAATATTGGTAATACAATGAATTAAAGGTGTTTCTGTCCTCACCTTATGCAGAAAAGAATATTCCTCCATTCTTTCTTCCTCCTCACCTAAAAATATATTATTATAGCCTGACTTACTATCAACGGGTGATTAAGCCTACAGAATGTAGTTACATGCAAATAAAAACATGCAGACGTGGTGACCTTAATCTACGCAGCACTTCCCCACTAACGTAACGAGACTTATAGGGGTTAGCATCCGTTGTCCCCTCACTCAGACTTACTTGACTTCTCATCGCCTTAAAGTAGGGAACTTTCGGACAATCGCAAGAACAAAAGCGCAAGCGCCCGTTTAGCGACGTACAAACTTTTTAAGCTTCTGACGAGATAAAGGATACACGGCGAAGCATGAGCCGATGTTGACTTATCGTAGGAAGAAGCTGAAAGTTTGCTAGTCGCTGGGCGCTGGAGCTGGATGCCGACCGCGACATAAGCAGTTATCCACAAGCCAAGAATTTTATAGTTTCCTTAACAATAAAAAAATCCGCTCCCTGAAATAAATAAGGAAGCGGATTGCTTTTATAAAAGTATACAAAAAAGCAGGCCCCACTTCCCTACGCTGGTACCAACCAGATCAGGTTCCAAGGGTCCACACCTTAATTGCGTGTGTCTCAGTCTCTTAAGACTCCCCTAGTGGTAGTAAACGGTATTTTATTTTCAACTATACTATATCATATTCAGAAAATGCTGCAAGTTTTCATTATTTCTTTACCATTTTTCATCCCTAGAATCGGTATTTAACTATCACAAAAAAAGGCACCCTCGTGAAGAAGGTGTCTTTCATTTGCCTGGCAACGTCCTGCTCTCACAGGGGGAAGCCCCCTATTACCATCGGCGCTGAAGAGCTTAACTACCGTGTTCGGGATGGGAACGGGTGTGACCTCTTCGCTATTGCCACCAGACTTGCACAAGAGGTGCTGACTTCTGCGTTGCTCACAGGATGTGAGCGATCTTAGCAGAAGATCCTCTAAATGCTATATAAAAAGAGAGTTATTCTCTCAAAACCAGATAAAGAAGAAGATAAACGAGAAACACCATTATTAATCCAGCTCCAGTGCCCAGCGACTAGAAAACTTCTACGTTTCTTCCTACGATAAGTCAACATCAGTTCGCCCTATTGGACTCACTGTGTTTCCTTTATCTCGTCAGAAACTAGGAAGTTTTTACGTCGCTAAACGGGCACTTCCGCTTTTTGTTTGATTAAGTCCTCGACCGATTAGTATCCGTCAGCTACATGTGTCACCACACTTCTACCTCGGACCTATCAACCTGATCATCTTTCAGGGGTCTTAAGGCTTACGCCTAGGGAAATCTCATCTTGA